>CAYGQC010000118.1:0-3396 GCA_964351875.1 uncultured Pseudomonadales bacterium | reverse complement strand
GTCTGCATCTGGGCTTGCGTTTGGAAAAGACGCGCGAGGCCAACCAGCAGCAAGGAAACAGCGTTTAAGCATGAGCGCCGGCATGACGACAAACCTGTGGAAACCTGTTGCCATTGTACTAGTAAAACCTCGCTTTCATCGATGCGCCAGGCTACCGATAGCTCGGCGTGACCTGGACGCGAACACCGATCGTGTCACCGGGATGCGAATCCATACGCGTTGTATAGGTTTGCCCGCCGTAGACGTAGCTCACTCGGTAACCGTTGACACGCTCTTCTTCAATATAGTCGCGTACGGTGGTGCACACATCCTCAGTTCGATAAGTAACATTATCGGCCGACCGGTAACCCCGTTGTTGGCGAGAAATATCCGCGCCGATACTGCCGCCGAGCAGCGCGCCGACCGCCGTGCCAACTCGCTTGTTGCTCTTGTTGTGACCAACCGCGTTGCCGATTGCACCGCCGATAATCGCGCCGAGGATAGGGCCAGTCGCGGAGCGCCTGTGCGCGCGCGGGTACTCGTCGCGATAGGCTACCGTTTCCTGACGGCACTCCTCGCGGGGCACTGTGCGAGTGATGGTTTCCACGATAGGCTCTACATTCACAACCTCAGCTCGCGCGTGGTTAGGGCCTGCAAGCGCCGTAGTCGGCAGGGTCAGCGCCAGCACAACGCCGGCAGAAATGAGTTTTACAGTCATGTTGATTTGCTCCGGTGAGGTCACCCTGCAAGCAGGTTCTGACGACGGTAGAGAGTCTTGCGCAGACGCTCTGAACGGAGTCTGAACTCTCGCGCCGCTCATCGATCCAAACGTCTACTTGCGCACAGCCTCGTTGTTACGAGCGACCTACGGACGAATCCAACTCGCCAGAGCGTTGGCTGTCCGCCAACTGCCGAGCGGCCCTGGATTCCGCACGTTGATGTTTTCTTCGCAGGGCGCGAGCGAGCATCTATCATGCGACCTGAAACACAAGCGCCACGCTATGCGATTTGCCCCCTTGGCACAGGGTGGCAGAGGAGTGGCCGAGGGTGTCGGCACAGTGGCGGCGGCAAGCCCCATTTTGCCAAACCCCACAAAACCGGCGCTTGTACCGACCAGCCGCAGATACTGAGAATCACGCCCCTATGAGCAGCTTCCTCGCCTCCCCGTCATACGCTAGAGAGCACCTGAGCGCCAAAGCACTGATCTTCACGTTGGTCAGCTCACTACTGTGGGGCTGCACGAGCGGTGGTATCAGTCGTAGCAGCGACGCGGTGATCATCTCCAGCCCGAACGACAGCAATAGCTATCGAGCGCTGACGCTGGATAACAACCTGCTCGTATTCCTGGCTTCCGATCCGACATCCGACAAAGCAGCCGCTGCGATGACCGTATTCCGCGGTAGCTATCACGATCCGGTTAACCGACCCGGTCTGGCGCACTTTCTCGAGCACATGCTCTTCATAGGCACCCAGAAATATCCTGAAGTCGATGGTTATCAGCAATTCATCAGCTCCCGCGGCGGCTCATCAAACGCGTACACCGCCGGCGATCACACCAACTACTTTTTCGACATCGGCGCAGATCATCTGGATCCGGCGCTCGATCGATTCGCCCAGTTCTTCATAGCACCGCTATTGGATCCCGACTATGTCGAGCGGGAAGCCAATGCGGTGCACTCGGAGTACCAGTTGCAGCTGAAAGACGACAACTGGCGGGCACAGGCCGTTAACCGCGCAACAACGAACCCCGAGCACCCTTACAGCGGCTTCAATATCGGCTCCCTTGAAACCTTGAGCGGCGACGGCATTCACGCAGACGTCGTTGCGTTTTTCGAGGCAAATCACTCCGCTGATCAGATGGCGCTGGTGGTTTATGGCCGGGAAGATCTGGATACCCTGGAGAGCTACGTTCGCGAGCGTTTCAGCGCGATCGAAAACAAGCGTCTCGGCGCCGCGGAAGGGCTGCCGGATCTGCTGACCGATGAGCAGCTTCGCATCGTGCTGCGTTATCCGTCCCAGCGTCAGCGCTGGTCGGTCAGCTTCGGTTTTCCGATCGAACCGATGGACGCCTATATGGGCCGGCGCCCGGATGCCTATGTCGCCAACCTGATTGGCCATGAAGGCGAAGGCAGCCTGCATCATTGGCTGAAGGAACAGGGGTGGATTCTCAGCCTCGCAGCCGGTTCCAGCCGACTCGACGCGCGCAATCAGATGTTCAATGTCGATGTTGAGCTCACACCACAGGGGTATGAGCACATCGACGACATCAGCGTTGCGTTGTTCGATGCGATTGAGCTGGTTCGGCAACGGGGCATCCAGCAGCGATTCTTCGATGAGCAGGCCAGAATTGCGGAGCTCAACTTCAACTATCGGGAACCCTCGAGCGCCACGCGATTTGTCTACCTCACCGCGCCGGCGCTCATGCGCTTTCGGCCGGAGGACGTACTCAGCGCCACTGCGTTGATGACGACGTTCGACGAATCAGCCATCGCCAGCGTCCTGAACAAGCTCACACCCGACAACGTCCTGGTCGAGATCACAAGCCCCACGGAGATCGGCAATCAGATGGAACCCTGGTTCCAGGTGCCCTACTCGCTGACGCCGTTTCGACTCGCCGACCGTGCCGAAGTGGGCGAGGCTGAGCTGCGCTTGCCCCTGGCGAATCCGTACCTCCCGCGCGCTCTGGAGGTACTGACGGATGATCCTGCGGGACCTGATCTGGTGCTGGAGCAAACAGGACTGCAGATATGGCAGGACAGAGACACCAGCTTCGGATCACCGCGCCAGAACGCCTACATTCGCCTTGCGAGCGCGACCGGAAACCAAACAGCCATCGATCAGGTTGCCGCGCGAATCTATGCGGGCGTCCTGAGTGACTCGCTGACCGCGCAGCTCTATCCCGCGGAACTGGCGGGGCTACGCTACGGGTTCAGTGCGATTGACGCGGGTTTTCAGATCTCGATTGCCGGCTTCAGCGACCAGCAGCTCTCGCTTATGGCTGCGCTCATCGACGCCCTGGCCACTATTGAGATCGACAGCGACACGTACGAGCGAGTCCGTGACCGCGTGGCCCGCACGTATGTGAACGAAGCCGAGAAGCGGCCATATGAGCAAGTCCTCGGTGACCTCAGTCGAACTCTCATCAGCAATCGCTTTGATCCGAAGGAGCTTGCTGGAATCGCTCAATCAATGACCCGCAGCGATCTCGAATCCTGGCGCGCCAGACACTGGCGCGAGACATCCGCGACCGTTCTTCTGCATGGCAACGTTGCTCCAGAGAAACACCGCCAGATCGCTGAGCTTCTGGCCGAGCGCTTACGTCAGGGGAATATCACCAGCTACCGTCCTGACGTAACCAGCATAGACGTCAACACGAGACGCGAGCGAACGGGTGCCCACAATGCCTCAGCGATGGTG
>CAYGQC010000117.1:10144-12396 GCA_964351875.1 uncultured Pseudomonadales bacterium | reverse complement strand
ATCGACATCATTACGGACATGCAGAAAGGGCTCGTACCTGAAGTGCCCTGCATGGTCGACATCGATCGGGCTGGTGCAATTGACGGCGCCATTTGCTGCGCTGATGCCGATGATCTCGTGCTCATCGCGGGTAAAGGCCATGAGGCTTATCAGGAAATCGCCGGGGTTCGGCGCGAGTTTAGTGATGTCGCGGTCGCCCGAACGGTGTTGTCGCGTCTGTGCTCGCAGCCTGACGCGGAAGACGAGACACGGGCTGGAGCGCGCTGATGCTGTTGTGGTTGACCGACTACCTGTCTGAATTTGTCCGCGCCTTCTCGGTATTCCAGTATCTGACCTTCCGAACGATGGTGGCGGCATTAACCGGTCTTGCGGTATCGCTGTTGATTGGTCCGTGGGTGATACGCCAGCTATCCCACTACCAGATCGGCCAGTCTGTGCGGGACGACGGGCCGAAGTCGCATCTGAGCAAGGCGGGCACGCCGACGATGGGCGGCGCTTTGATTCTCATCGTGCTTCTGAGTACCACTTTGTTGTGGGGTGATCTGTCGAACCACTACGTGTGGACGGCGATGCTTGTGACGCTTGCCTTCGGTGTTATCGGATGGGTGGATGACTATCTGAAAGTCGCAAAGAAAAACTCCCGTGGTCTCATCGCGCGTTACAAGTACTTCTGGCAATCCGTCATCGGCCTGACTGCGGCCATCTACCTGTATTGGAGTGCCAGCAACCCGCAGGACACTGCACTCATAGTCCCGTTTTTTAAAGACGTCGCGATCCCGCTCGGCATTGGTTACGTACTGCTGGCTTATTTGATGATTGTCGGCATGAGTAACGCCGTCAATCTCACCGATGGCCTGGACGGGTTGGCTATTCTGCCGACGGTCTTGGTCGCAGCAGCCCTTGGCCTCATCGCCTATGTCGCGGGCAATGTTGAATTTGCCGAATACCTGCAGATCCCCTACATCGCCGGCAGCGGTGAGCTGGCTGTTTTCTGTGGCGGTCTCATCGGCGCCGGGCTTGGCTTCCTTTGGTTTAACACGTACCCGGCCCAGGTGTTTATGGGGGACGTGGGTGCGTTGGCGCTAGGCGCTGCCTTAGGCGTGGTGGCGATCATCGTTCGTCATGAGATTGTTCTGCTCATCATGGGTGGTCTGTTTGTGCTGGAAACGGTCTCCGTCATCATGCAGGTGGCGTCCTATCGTCTGACGGGTCGACGTATTTTCAGAATGGCGCCCATACACCATCACTTCGAATTGAAAGGCTGGCCCGAGCCCCGCGTTATCGTGCGGTTCTGGATCATTACGTTGGTTCTGGTGCTCATTGGCCTGTCGACGCTGAAGCTTAGATGAGCCAGGCAAGCGGCAATCGCGTCACATCAGGTGGCATTCGCTCGGCGGTTGTCGGGCTAGGTGTGACTGGTGTGTCCGTCGCGCGCTACCTCGCGGCGCACGGAGACCACCTGACGTTGGTCGACGCAGCAAGCGAGCCTGCTCGGCTGGCGGAAATCCTCGCCTTCGCCCCCGATGCCAGACTGCTTCTGGGCAAAAATGCCCCCGAATACGCTGGTATTGATCGCGTTGTCGCCAGCCCGGGCGTGCCGCTGGATTCCTGTTTGCTCGCCGATGCTCATCGTCTGGGACTGCCTTTGACGTCTGACATCGAGCTGTTCATGGACGCAGCGAACGCGCCGGTGATTGGCATCACGGGCACCAACGCGAAGAGCACCGTCACGACGCTCGTGGCGGATATGCTAGTGCGGCAGGGGCTCAAGATCGCTGTAGGTGGCAACCTAGGGCAGGGCGCACTGTCGTTGTTGGCGGACGACGTTGAGCGTTATGTGCTGGAACTGTCCAGCTTTCAACTCGAGCGTCTGTCTGTAGACGCGGGTGATTTCGATACCGGCTGTGTACTGAACCTTAGCGATGATCATATGGATCGCTATCCCGACTTCGTGGCCTACGCTGCTGCGAAGCATCGGGTTTATCAGGGTTCCGCTCGAGCCGTGTGGAATCGCGATGACTCAAGCACCAAGCCAGCGGAACGCGTCGATTCGCTGGTGTCATTCGGTTCGGACGAGCCACAAGGCGACGATGTCGGCTTTGTCGGCGCGGGCGATGAGCGATTGATGGTTTTCTCGGGTTCGCGCCTGCCGACGTCGTCGATCGCCATGGTGGGCGAGCACAATCTGATGAACGCCGCGGCTGCCACCGCTATTGCGCTCGGTGCGGGTGCTGAGGTCGCGGCGATAACCG
>CAYGQC010000117.1:2350-10134 GCA_964351875.1 uncultured Pseudomonadales bacterium | reverse complement strand
TTGAACAGTTTCCCGGGCTGCCGCATCGCTGCCAACTCGTCGGAAGTGTAGGCGACGTGCGATTCGTCAACGATTCTAAAGCGACCAACGTCGGCGCCGCCATTGCCGCGCTGAAGGGTGTTGGTGGTGATCGTGATGTCGTCTTGATAGCCGGCGGCCTGGGCAAAGGCGCGGACTTCTCCGTCCTGCGCGAGCCCCTCGCCCGTTATGTTCACGCGCTGGTTCTGATCGGATCAGACGCACAAGCGATAGCCGAAGTTGCGCGTGACGCCGGAGTTCAGAAGGTGGCGTTTGCTGACGATATGAATGATGCCGTTCAGCGTGCGGCGAGCTGCGCGCGCAGCGGCGATGTCGTGTTGCTCGCGCCCGCGTGTGCGAGCTTCGACATGTTTTCGGGTTTCGAGGCCCGTGGTGATGCGTTTGTCGCTGCGGTCGAAACGCTTGCCGGCGAGGTGCGCGTATGAACGCGGATCGCGTTGACCTCACCAATACGCTGCTCTGGCTGATGCTGATTGGCTTCGGCAGCGTGATGGTCATATCCGCTGTGACCGGATCCGTGCGTTTGAACGGAGACGATCTAATGTTGCGGCAGGGGCTCTACGTTGGCATCGCATTGCTCGCGTATATCGTAGCGCTCCTGTTGCCCATGCGATTCTGGGCGTTTGCCCATCGGCCAATGATGCTGGTTGCGATCGCATTCTGTGCTGTGGTCCTGTTGCCGGGTATTGGCGATACCGCAGGTGGTGCCCAACGATGGATTCGCATTGCCGGCTTTTCGGTTCAGCCTGCCGAGATCGCCAAGTTTGCCGTAGTCCTGTACATGGCGGGTTACCTCGCGCGCTTTGAGGACAACATTACCGAGCGGGGTACGTTGTTGCGGCCATTGCTGATGGTTGGCGGCCTGGCGGCGCTTCTGCTGGTACAGCCGGACTTTGGCACGGTTGTGGTGTGTGTGAGTGTCTGTGTCGCGTTGCTGTTCCTCGCGGGCGCACGGATGAGTCACGTTCTTCTGTTGGTTGTGCTTGGCGGCGTTCTCTTTCGTTTAGTTGCCTACGCCAGCCCGTATCGCGTTGAGCGCCTGGCGACGTTCCTGGACCCTTGGCCGTTTGCGACCAAAGAGGGGTATCAGCTCATTCAATCGCTGATCGCATTTGGCCGCGGTGAGTTTTCGGGTCTGGGTCTGGGCGCCGGCGTTCAGAAGCTGGATTTTCTGCCGGAAGCTCACAATGACTTTATCTACGCGGTTGTCGCCGAAGAGCTCGGTTTGATCGGCGCGCTGTTGCTGCTGGTTCTGCTCAGCGTGCTTGTTCTGCGCATGCTCAGGGCAGCCCGCGCGACCGGCGACTCGTTCGCGCGATATCTGGGTTACGGCGCTGGCCTGCTGTTTGGCATCCAGGTTCTGATCAACGTAGGCGTCAACGTCGGTCTGCTACCAACGAAAGGCCTGACGATGCCGTTCATCAGCTATGGCGGTAACTCGCTGATTATCTGTTGCGCGCTGTTTGGCATGTCGCAGCGAGCGTTCTGGGAGCACGGTGATGTCCGTCGCTGAGCTGTCCCCCTATAGCGTTCCGGAGATGCGTCGCGTTCGGCGTATCCACTTCATCGGCATCGGTGGTGCGGGCATGTGCGGCATCGCGGAAGTGCTGCTGAACATGGGCTATACAGTCTCCGGCTCCGATGTCGCGGCCAGCGCGAATGTCGAACGGCTTCGATCGCTCGGCGCTGACGTCACGCTGGGACACGCCGCAGAGAATGTTGTCGGCGTCGATGTGGTGGTTGTGTCCACCGCAGTCAGTGCTGACAACCCTGAGCTTGTCGCTGCGCACGAAGCGCATCTTGCCGTGGTCCCGAGAGCGGAAATGCTCGGCGAGCTGATGCGCTACCGACACGGAATTGCGGTTGCAGGTACTCACGGAAAGACGACGACTACGAGTCTGATCGCCGCGATTCTCGAAGCGGATCAGCGTGATCCGACGTTTGTCATTGGCGGTCTGTTGAACTCCGCTGGCTCGAATGCCCGCCTCGGAGCATCTCGCACGATCGTCGTGGAAGCCGACGAGAGCGACGCCTCATTTCTGCATCTGCAGCCAATGGTTGCCGTGATCACCAATATCGATGCTGACCACATGGCGACGTACGGCCATGACTTTTCTGTTCTGCGTCAGACGTTCGTGGACTTTGCCCACAGACTGCCGTTCTACGGCGCCGTTGTCCTATGTATTGATGACGATGAAGCGCGGGATCTGATGCCGGCGCTCGCTCGGCCCATGCTGACCTACGGATTCGCGGACGATGCGGACTACCGCGCGTTTGATCTGGATATGTCTGCTGTGCCCTGGTCGTTCACGGTGGCTCGTCCGGGCGGCCTTGGCGATCTGGCTGTCACCCTGAACCTGCCCGGTGTTCACAATGTTCGCAACGCGTTGGCTGCTATTGCGGTCGCCTCCGATGAGGGTGTTGCTGATAGTTCGATTCAACATGCGCTCGCAAGCTTTGCCGGCGTTGGGCGTCGTTTCCAGATCAGTGATGACGTGGTTCTTGGCGCTTCTACGGTGACGCTCGTAGATGACTACGGACACCACCCAACAGAGGTCGCGGCGGTGATCGACACGGCCCGGCAGCTATGGCCCGAGCGCCGACTGGTGATGGCCTATCAACCGCACCGTTTCAGCCGAACTCGGGATTTGTACGATGATTTCCGGCGCGTTCTGTCGAGTGTCGACGTGCTTGTGCTGCTGGATGTCTACTCAGCGGGTGAGGCTGCAATACCCGGTGCTGACAGTCGTGCGCTCGCCCAGAGCATCCGCGAATCGAAGGCGCTGGATCCATTGGTCGCTGGTGATGTTGTCGAAGCGGCTGCTTTGCTTGAACAGATCGGCCAGCCGGGCGACGTGGTGATAACCCAGGGTGCCGGTAACGTCAGCGCGCTGGCAATCCAGTTGTCCGCCGGTGGCCAGAACGCGGAGGCGCGACCATGACGATTCGACGTGCGCTCGCATGGACCTTAATGGCGGCATTGGTTGGCTTAGCCGGTTGGGCTGGGGTTGGCCTGTTTGATCGCGAAGTACGCCATGTGGTCGTTGAAGGCTCGCTTTCCGATATGGAGCAAAAGGCCGTTTCCGAGCAGGTTCGCGGAGCGCTGCCGGCATCCATGCTCGCGCTCGATCTGTCAGCAGTAACTGACCTGGTCATGGCGCTGGATTGGGTCGAAACGGCCAGCGTGCGCCGCGATTGGCCGGAGACAATCACGCTACGGATTACGAAGCCGGCGGTCGTTGCGCGCTGGGCTGAGGGCGGATTCATCTCCGCGCGCGGCAATGTGATCGCGATGGCTGAGGGTATGGACGGCAACGCGCTTCCAGAACTTGGCGTGGTTCACGCGACAGCGGCACGAGCCATTGAGCTCTTCGACGTGCTCAGCAACCGCCTCGCGATGGCTAACCTGCGTATTCGCTCGCTTCGGGAAAACGCGGTTGGCGAGTGGGAACTGGTGCTGACCTCAGGACTGGCGATTCGCCTGGGCCGGCAGGACCTGCTCGAGCGCCTTGATCGTTCGATTCGCGTCTATCGCTTCGAGCTCAGTAGCTGGGCATCGCTCGTGGATGTCATGGACGCGCGCTATCACAACGGTGTTGCCGTTGGTTGGCGTGCAGGTTCGCCCCTTGTGGCGCTTCAGACCGACGACGGTCGGTAACGGGTTTACGGAAGGCATCGTGGCAACGGATGACAACAGCCAGATAATTGTGGGCCTCGACATAGGTACCAACAAGATCAGCGCTATCGTCGGTGAGCTGTCCGAGGATGGCGAGCTTGAGATCGTGGGTGTCGGCTCACACCCCTCGCGCGGGCTTAAGAAAGGCGTTGTCGTCAACATCGAGTCCACCGTTGAATCCATTCAGCGCGCTATCGAAGAAGCCGAGCTGATGGCCGGCTGCACAATCGAGACGGTCTACGCCGGCATTGCGGGCTCGCACATCCGTTCGCTCAACTCCCATGGAATAGTCGCGATCCGCGACGGAGAAGTTTTCCAGCAGGATATCGATCGGGTGATTGATGCGGCCCAGGCCGTGGCGATTCCGGCGGATCAGAAGGTTCTGCACATTCTGCCCCAGGAGTACGTCATTGACTCCCAGGAAGGCATTCGCGAGCCGATGGGTATGTCCGGCGTGCGGCTGGAAGCGAAGGTGCATTTGGTCACTTGCGCGGTAAATGCCGCACAAAACATTGAAAAATGCATCGAGCGCTGTTCCCTCGGAGTCGACAAGATTATCCTTGAGCAATTGGCGTCGAGTTACTCGGTGCTCACAGATGACGAGCGTGATCTGGGTGTTTGCATCGTCGATATCGGGGGCGGTACGACAGACATCGCAGTCTTTACCCAGGGGGCGATTCGACACACGGCGGTGATTCCGATTGCGGGAGACCAGGTCACCGGGGACATCGCCATGGCGCTGCGCACGCCGACGCAGCATGCCGAAGAAATCAAGATCAAGTACGCCTGTGCGTTGCGACAGCTCGCACGGGTGGAGGACGTAATTCAGGTACCTGGAGTCGGTGACAAACCGGCGCGACAACTGTCGCGACAGGCATTAGCTGAAGTCGTCGAGCCTCGCTATGAAGAGCTTTTCAACCTGGTGCAGATCGAACTGCAGCGCAGTGGTTTTGAAGATCTTCTGGCGGCCGGCATCGTCCTGACTGGAGGCGCGTCCAAAATGGAGGGCGTGGTCGAGCTGGCAGAGGAGATATTCCATATGCCAGTGAGCCTCGGTGTCCCACGTAACGTCGTGGGGCTAAAAGACATCATCTCGAACCCAATTTACGCAACGGGGGTGGGTTTGCTGATGTTCGGAAAAGAAAAACTATTGGACACGCCGAATCAGGGAAGGCCGACAGGCCAGTTCTGGACTCGGTTAAAGAAATGGGTGGCGGACAATTTTTAGGTGCGTGCCTGGCTGGCCAGAGCACGCCCAACATGAGCATCACGAATTAGCAGTTTCAGGAGAAACCCATGTTTGAATTGGTCGACAGCGCCCCGCAAAGCGCGGTGATCAAAGTCGTAGGCGTCGGCGGTGGCGGTGGCAATGCCGTATCGCACATGCTGCGCAAGAACGTTGAAGGTGTTGACTTCATTGCGGCCAACACCGATTCACAAGCGCTCAAGAGTCTTGATGCGCGCACGCTGCTGCAACTGGGCAGTACCATCACCAAGGGTCTTGGTGCTGGCGCGAATCCGGAGATCGGCCGTCAGGCTGCTCTAGAGGATCGCGAGCGAATTGCTGAAGTGCTGGATGGCGCCGATATGGTGTTCATCACGGCCGGGATGGGTGGTGGCACCGGTACTGGCGCGGCGCCTGTCGTTGCCGAGGTCGCTCGGGAGCTGGGCATTCTGACCGTTGCCGTGGTAACTAAACCTTTCCGGTTTGAGAAGCGCACGAGCGTTGCCGAGCAAGGCATCGAAGAACTGAGTCGTCACGTCGACTCCTTGATCACGATCCCGAACGAGAAGCTGCTGGCCGTTCTCGGCGAACGCACTTCCATGATGGATGCGTTTTCAGCCGCGAATGATGTACTCCAGGGTGCGGTGCAGGGCATTGCTGATCTGATCATCCGTCCCGGCCTGATGAATGTCGATTTCGCGGACGTGCGAACCGTCATGAGCGAGATGGGTATGGCCATGATGGGTACCGGTCGGGCGAGCGGCGAAAACCGTGCGCGTGACGCGGCCGAGGCCGCTATTCGCAGCCCGCTGCTGGAAGACATCGATCTGCACGGCGCGCGCGGCATTCTCGTCAATGTCACCGCTGGCCCCGAGCTGTCGATTGGTGAGTTCTCCGATGTCGGTGACATCATCGAAGAATTCGCCAGCGATACGGCCACGGTTGTTGTCGGCACTGTGATCGACCCAAGCCTCGGCGAAGAGCTGAAGGTGACGGTTGTCGCGACCGGTCTTGGTGATGCGCGCAAGCCGAACATCGTTGTAGACAACACAGTTCCGCAACCGGCGATGGGTGGTGGCGTCGACTACAACCAGCTCGATCGGCCGACGGTGATGCGTAATCAGTCAAGCGCAGCGGGCGTTTCCGTTGACCCGATCGATGACGCGCCGCGTGCGGCACGCGAAGAGCCGGTGATTTCTCAGTCGAAAGCACCGAATATGGACTATCTCGATATTCCGGCGTTTCTGCGCCGTCAGGCTGACTGATACAGTCTGAAACAATTTCGTGATGCTCCTTCGTGGTTGGGCGAGGTGGCCTGTAGTACGGTTCTGCGAACTTGCGGGATCGACACGGGTCAGCCTCGCTCCAATCCGAGAAGCAGGCGTCTCTGAGTTGACGCCTCTGATCGTGTCTCTTTATCTGGCTGTGTCGCGGCATCCGTGCCGGCATGGTCACGCAGCCCTATGACGTCGATGATTGCTCAACGAACTTTGAAGAATTCGATTAGGGCAACCGGTGTTGGCCTGCACTCCGGTGAGAAGGTGTACCTGGGTCTCCGACCCGCGCCTGTCGATACCGGCATCGTGTTCACCCGCACAGATCTGTCACCAGCGCTGTCTCTGCAAGCACGCCTGGACGCGGTCGCGTCTACGACCATGGCAACCTCGCTCGCCCAGGGTGACGCTCGCATCGAAACCATCGAACACCTCATGGCGGCGTTGTCCGGCCTTGGGGTTGATAACGCGTACGTTGATGTCAGCGCCGCTGAAGTTCCCATCATGGACGGTAGTGCAGCACCGTTCGTGTTTCTGATCGAATCGGCCGGACTGGCTGAACAAAACAAAGCCAAGCGTTTTCTCAGGGTGTTGAAGCATATCCGGGTTGAGACGGACGATGCCTGGGCCGAAATTGCGCCATTCGACGGCTTCCGGCTCGATTACACGCTCAGTTACAACCACCCGGTTTTTGAGAAAGGTGCAGGTCGGGCTTCCGTCGAGTTTTCAGGCTCGTCCTTCATCAAGGAAGTGGCTCGGGCGCGTACGTTCGGCTTCCTTGCGGATTACGAAAAGCTGCGGGCCATGGATCTCGCGCGCGGCGGTAGTCTCGACAACGCGATCGTTGTCGACAGCTATCGCATCGTGAACGAGGAAGGACTGCGCCTGCGCGATGAGTTCGCGAAGCACAAGATTCTCGATGCGATTGGCGATCTATATCTCGCTGGCGGCCCGATTATCGGTGCGTTCACTGGTTTCAAGTCCGGCCACCGCATGAACAATGGGTTGCTCACCAAGATGCTCGCGGATTCGAGCGCGTTTGAGTGGGTGACCTTTGAGGATGCGGCGAGCGCGCCGGAGTCTTATCGCGCGGCGTTTGCGGGGTAGCAGGGTGTGACGCACGGTTTGTCATTGCGAGGGAAGGCGTGAAGCGCTGACAGGGCTATCTCCATTGGTCTTAAATAGATTGGCGTGTGATCGTTGGGCGCTTTCGACAGATTTTCTTGCCGCTTCGCGCCGGAGAAAATCGTCTGTCGCTCTCTCGGTGGTTTCGCTTCGGCTCTCGTTGTGCGCTATAGAGTTGGCTTTCTCCCCCTCTCGAGTATTCGCTAGATCGCTTCGCAATCGTCGCGAATGCACTGCCGGGGCGTTTGTTTAGGGTTTGAATCTGGGCAGAAAGCACGGCCATCGGCCCAAAGGGCCAATGGCGGTGGTTTCGCTTGGTCTCTCGTTGTGCGCTATAGCGTTGGCTTTCTCCCCCTCTCGAGCATTCGCTAGATCGCTTCGCAATCGTCCCGAATGCACTGCCGGGGCGTTTGTTTAGGGTTTGAATCTGGGCAGAAAGCACGGC
>CAYGQC010000117.1:0-2250 GCA_964351875.1 uncultured Pseudomonadales bacterium | reverse complement strand
CATCGGCCCAAAGGGCCAATGGCGGTGGTTTCGCCCTTAGTGATCCCCTTCGCAGAAGAAAAGCCTTTTACGATTCATTATTCAGCAGGTTCCTGATGGTCTCGATAGCTCGCTTGCGAGCTGCCTGACCTTCAAGCTTCGGTCCTGTCGGCTCCGCCGGTGGCTCTGGAGCGATCGCAGATTGAGCGACACGGATGGTGACCTGCTCGACGCGCCTGAATTCAGGCAGTTGCCGCAGATTCTCCAGCACGGTTGGCACAACGAACCGTGCGCGTGTGGCCCAATTGGCATGGTCGGTGACAACGACCATCGACTCCCCAGCAAGCCGGTCGACCCGGCAGTGGGGTGCGAGATCATCAGGTAGGACGGCGCGCAGAGCATCGGTCCAGGCTTCCTGGGCTCCCGCGACGCGCAGCAAACGCTCAAGTTCCGAGGCACTGAAGTGGCCAAGTCTCAACAGATCATCTATCTTTCGTCGGTAGGACACGGACAGTGCATCGTTCGCTCTGGGGGGAGTGCCGCATTGTCTACCCGACGAAGTCGTTTGCCTAGCTCACAGTTCAGTCCCATTCACCACGAAACTGGCTCGTTACCCAGTGGACATGCAGTGTTTGAGACTGGCGACGTTGCAGCGCAGACCCTGGCGCCGGGCCCTGTTCGAGGAGAGCAGACCCGAAACGCATATAGGGATCGACAGGCGCGTCATGCGCTGAGATCGGTTGGCCAATGGCATCAGGGAGCGCTACATGCGATGTAGAAGACAATTGTTATTGATGGCTAGCGTGAATTTTTGCGCCGCTGTCCCGAAGCCGGACGATCAATGGACAGAGGGCCAGTTGTGAAAGTACTGGTGTTTCGCGATCGATTTTCCAAGTCACTCGGCTTTGAGCTGTCCAAGGCGACAGTCATTTTTGCCGCCCTTGTGTTCGTGGCTGGCGTTGCCGGAAATGGCTACTGGCTTTATGACGCCTGGGTAACGGACGAGCTGGATAGTGACGTTCTTGCGCATTGGCGTGATGAGCTCAAGCTGCATCGAACCAGCGTCGCGTCGCTGGAGGCAGAGGTCGGCGCCGAAAGCGCGGCCCTCGGGCGCCGGCTAGCGCAGATGCACGCCCGCATGCTGCGCATGGAAGCCCTGGGTGAGCGGGTCACTGAACTTGCCGACCTTCAGGGTGACGAGTTTTCTTTCTCCGATCCGATCGCCGTTGGTGGCCCGGAGTCTCCCGATGACGGGATGGCTGGCATTGGCATTGTTCCCAGCTTTGACTCCGCCATTGACGAAATGGCTGCCACACTGCGAGCCAAGGAAGCCGAGCTGGATGTTCTGGAATCTCTACTCGTGACAGCGCAGCTTCGTGAGGACGTTGAGGTCTCTGGCCGGCCGGTTCGTTGGGGTTGGGTTTCTTCGCCCTACGGTCAGAGGGTCGATCCGATCACCGGTAAAGTCGCCTGGCACGCTGGCGTTGATTTCGCTGGCAAGGAAGGTGCTGATGTCATCGCGGTTGCCAGCGGCGTGGTTGTTTTCGCCGGTGAAAAGAGCGGCTACGGCAAGTTTATCGAGATCAACCATGGTAATGGTCTGGCAACGCGCTACGCACACCATCGCGAGCTCCTCGTAGAGCCCGGTCAGATCGTCCGCAAAGGCCAGACGATCGCTGTGATGGGTAGTACCGGCCGCTCGACTGGCCCCCATGTTCACTTTGAAGTGCTCAAGAACGGCCGCACCCAGGATCCATCGGGCTACGTCGCCAAACGCTGAGGTCAGATACTTCCGACAATCTGTCGGTAGAGGCGCGCGTGCGGCGCCTGTGGTTCGCGCCTCCTGTCTGTGAAGTGCGCCTCGCGATGATCTTGAAGGGCGTCTTTGCGAGATCGCTTGTCGCGAAGCAACGTTGATCGCGACGCGATCGACGAGACTCGAATCTCGTGAGAGCGGCAGTGCATTCCTCGCTGGAGGAATGCTCGAGAGCGCCCTCAAAATTGATCGCGACGCGATGACCATTACGGCCCGTCTTTGCGAGATCGCTTGTCGCGAAGCGGCGAGCCTCCGGCAGCGTATGGGCAGAGCCCATGCGCGAGAGGAGTTGCGCGGCAATCTCCTGCAGGTTGGCCGCCAGCGTCATGAGATCGCGTCAGTCGCTCCGCTCCATCGCGAAGACGGGTGGTTTTGGCCTCTCGCGATGACCACTACGGCCCGTCTTTGCGAGATCGCTTGTCGCGAAGCAACGTTGATCGCGACGCGATCGACGA
>CAYGQC010000116.1:3606-12462 GCA_964351875.1 uncultured Pseudomonadales bacterium | reverse complement strand
GTTAGAACTACAACGCTCCCCCAGAACGGGGGAGGAGTCCACACATCGAGGAGCCAGATGCGCAGCATCGTGCGACGTGGTGATCTCCGGGGTTCGGCACTTGCTCTTTACCTAGACCGATTGCGCAAGCAATCGGTCTAGGTAAAGAGTCCGCTGGCCACCCCTACACTCGCGTGTATTTCTGCGACCCCAACCCACCCAGCCTTCTCACCGGCATAATGTATACTCGCGCGCCCCAAATTCGAGGCTCGCCGCCTCACCGAAGTGGAGACCAGCATGTCGTCCATCAAAGCCACCGCAACCTACGACGTCATTGTCATTGGCGGGGGCCATGCTGGCTGCGAGGCGGCTTTAGCGTCGGCGCGCATGGGCGCTAACACGTTACTGCTGACCCAGAGCATCGAGACGATCGGCGCGATGTCGTGTAATCCGGCGATTGGCGGCATTGGCAAATCTCACCTGGTTCGGGAAATCGACGCGCTCGGCGGCGCGATGGCGACGGTTACTGACGAAGCGGGTATTCACTTTCGCCGGCTGAATGGCAGTAAAGGCCCTGCAGTCAGAGCCACGCGAGCCCAGGCGGATCGGACGTTGTATCGGCAGGCGATGCGCCGGGTGATTGAGCATCAGGACAACCTGCTGCTTTTCCAGCAGTCGGTAACGGACCTGGTGATCGAGGACGGCTGCGTTCGCGGCGTC
Organism: uncultured Pseudomonadales bacterium; assembly: GCA_964351875.1. Classification (GTDB taxonomy): domain Bacteria; phylum Pseudomonadota; class Gammaproteobacteria; order Pseudomonadales; family Azotimanducaceae; genus JANSWO01. The sequence goes on along the minus strand of CAYGQC010000116.1, from coordinate 11,763 downwards.
ATGACCCAGTTGGGACTGCGCTTCGATGCGCCTGCGGTTGTGCTCACCACGGGCACCTTCCTCGGCGGTAAAATTCACATCGGCATGGACAACTACAGCGGTGGTCGCGCGGGTGATGCGCCGTCGAATGCGCTAGCCGATCGGCTGCGTGCCCTGCCGTTTCGTGTAGACCGCCTGAAAACCGGGACGCCGCCGCGTATCGACGCCCGCACGGTCGATTTTGCTGGGCTGGATTCCCAGCCGGGCGATGACCCAAGACCCGTCATGTCGTTTCTTGGCAGCGCAGACAATCATCCGCGCCAGGTCGTCTGCCACATCACCTACACGAATGCCAAGGCGCACGACATTATTCGCGCGAACCTGGATCGCTCGCCCCTGTACAGCGGCGTGATCGAAGGCACGGGTCCTCGCTACTGCCCAAGCATTGAAGACAAGGTGGTCCGTTTCGCCCAGAAAGACGCGCACCAGATATTTATCGAGCCGGAAGGGCTCGACAGCACCGAGTTGTATCCCAATGGCATTTCGACGTCACTGCCGTTTGATGTACAGATCCAGGTGGTGCGCACGATCACTGGCTTTGAGAACGCGCACATCACGCGCCCGGGTTACGCCATCGAGTACGACTACTTCGATCCGCGCGATCTTCAGCCGTCGCTCGAAACCAAAGCGGTGCCAGGGCTGTTTTTCGCTGGCCAGATCAACGGCACTACGGGTTACGAAGAGGCCGGCGCTCAGGGGCTGCTTGCGGGCGCGAACGCTGCACTGAAGGTGTCTGGCAAGAGTGCGTGGTGTCCGCGTCGAGATGAGGCCTACATCGGCGTCATGGTGGACGACCTGATAAGCCACGGCACGACAGAGCCGTATCGGATGTTCACCTCGCGCGCGGAGTACCGGCTGCGGCTGCGCGAAGACAACGCCGACGTTCGGCTGACGCAGATAGGCCGAGACCTGGGCCTTGTTGGTGCGCATCGATTCGCTGCGTATCAGTCTAAGCGCGAGGCGGTTGCTGAGCTGGAAGCACGGCTTGCGAAACACCTCGTACGAGCGGGGGGCGATGAAGCGGCCCGGATTCAACAGAAGACAGGTGAGAAAGTAGAGCGCGAATCCTTTGCCCTGGATCTGGTGCGGCGGCCGAAGATCAAGCTGGCTAGCCTGCTTGAAGCGATAGCAATCGACGCGCCTGCCGATGCGATCGAGCAGCTTGAGATCGAAGCGAAGTACGCCGGCTACGTCGCTCGGCAGGAAAAAGAAATAGAACGCGTTCGCCGCCACGACGCGGTGGTGTTGCCAGAGCACCTCGACTACTCGTCGCTGGAAGGCCTGTCCAATGAGCTGCGCAGCAAGCTCGGCGAGGCCAGACCTGCGACGCTGGCGCGAGCGGCAAGCATTCCCGGCATGACACCGGCGGCGCTGTCGGTGCTGCTCGTACACGCTAAGAAACTGCGAGAGAGCGCGTAGGTATGGGACACAGCGGTGAGTTTTCCGCTGCGACCATCACCGCTCCGACGCTCACGGCGCTGCAGCAATTTGCCGACCTTGTTGTCGAGCGCAACCGAGCTCATAACCTCATTTCGCGCAAAGACATCGATCGGCTCTGGGAGCGGCACGTCCTCGATAGCTTGCGAGCCCTTCCTGGCCTTGTGCATCTCGGCGCCGGAACGGTGGTGGATATAGGCACCGGCGGCGGTTTCCCTGGCGTTGTGCTCGCGATAGCGCGCCCTGAACTCTCATTCATACTGGTCGAACGAATGGCAAAAAAGGCGCGCTTTCTCACATTCGCGGCGCACGCCCTGAAGCTTGCGAACGTAACCGTCGCCAACAGCGACGCGGCGCAGCTAGAGCCCGGAATCGCTGATGTCGTCACCGCCCGTGCGGTGGCAGATCCGGACACGCTGTGGGCTCTTGCACTGCGCGTATTGAAAGCCGATGGCCGGGCGTTGTTGTTCACGGGCGCGGAGTCGGCCGATTGGCAGGCTGGCGGAGACGCTCGGGCGGTGGCGATCGAGCAAGAGGTGATCATTGAGCCGGCCGGGCGAAACGCACATTCTGCAAACACCGCTGATGGGTTGGCTTCTGGCAAACTGTCCGGGCAAATTTTCTCAGTGACGCGCTCCGGGTGAGCGAGGCTCAAAGGGCTGATGGCCGGGCGTACGGACCACCAGAAGCTATGGGCACATCAGGCGACGAAGCATGCACGTAATAGCAGTAGTGAATCAGAAGGGCGGCGTCGGTAAGACGACAACCAGCGTCAACCTTGCCGCCTCGCTCGCACTCGCCGGTTCGAAAGTTCTTCTGGTCGATTTAGACCCCCAGGGCAATGCCACTATGGGTTGTGGCGTCGACAAGAACGCCGTTGAATACAATCTGTACGACTGGGTTATGACGGAAACCAGTCATCGCGAGGTCGTTCAACGCTGCGCCCCGGGCTTTGATCTGATACCAGCCAATACGGACGCAACGGCTGCTGAGATTGAACTGCTCGGCATGGATCATCGGGAGCAGCGAGTGAAATCCCGGCTGAATGGCGAACGGGCGAGCTACCAGTACGTTATTATCGATTGCCCGCCGAGCCTCAACGTCCTGACCATCAATGCGCTGGTCGCGGCCGATGGCATTCTTGTGCCGATGCAGTGCGAGTACTACGCACTCGAGGGCCTGACAGCACTGTTGGAAACGGTCGAGCGTGTCCGCGAGACGTTAAATCCGCGCCTGGCGATCGAAGGCATCCTGCGAACGATGTATGACCCTCGCAACTCCCTCACGCGGGACGTATCCCGCCAGCTCATCGACTATTTTGGCGACGCGGTATTCCGCACCGTGATTCCTCGTAACGTGCGCCTGGCGGAAGCGCCCAGCCACGGTCTGCCGGTCATTCTCTACGATCGTCAGTCGCGCGGAGCCGTGTCGTATATGGCGCTAGCGGGTGAGTTGCAGCGCAAACACCTGGCCACCGCCGAGGAGGCTCGCTCGTGAGCAAGAAACGACTGGGTCGCGGGTTGGATGCACTGCTGTCGTCGTCGGCGAGCCGGGCTCCCGTATCTATACCAGGCCAGAGTCCGGGTCAGCGCGAAGCCACAGAAGTGGCCGAAACCGCGAAGCAAGCCGCCAGCGACGGCAGTAGGCCGTTAGAGGGCCTGCGTGAGCTGGCGGTAGACCAGCTTTATCGCGGCCGCTATCAGCCGCGGCGCGAGTTTGACCAGGCCGCGCTGGAGGAGCTTGCAGCGTCGATAAAGCAGCAGGGCCTGATGCAGCCGGTTGTCGTTCGGCCCCGAGAAGCGGGCGGTTTTGAGATTATTGCCGGCGAGCGGCGCTGGCGCGCATGTCAGATAGCCGGCCTAGGTCAGATTCCCGTTCTGATTCGCGATGTCTCGGACGAAGACGTCATCGCCATGGCGCTCATCGAGAACATCCAGCGTGAGGACCTGAGCCCGCTGGACGAAGCGCGGGCGCTTGCCCGACTCCGTGATGAGTTCCAGCTCACCCAGCAGGAAGTGGCGGATGCGGTAGGCAAGTCCCGCGTGGCGGTGGCGAACCTGCTGCGACTGCTGAACGTCGCGCCCGGCGTCCAGGCGCTGCTGGAGGCGGGCGACCTGGAAATGGGCCATGCACGGGCGCTGCTTTCCCTCGAGACGATCGACCAGGAACGCCTGGGCCGGGAAATTGCGCGCAAGAAACTATCGGTGCGCCAGGCGGAAGCGTTGGTTCGCAAGTTGTCCAGGCCCGCTGCGGACGCGGCGAAACCGACCGCCAGCAAGGATGCGGACACGCGCCGCCTGGAGATTGAGCTGTCGGAATCGATGGGTGCGCCGGTGCGCATCGACAATGACCCCCAAGGTAAGGGACAGCTTGTGATCGCCTATGCCAACATGGACCAGCTCGATGCGATTCTGAGTCACCTGCGACGACGCTAGCCGCCGCGCGTCCGTGATCGGCCCGTCGAAAGATGCGGAAGTAGCCAGCGTTCGCAAAATTCGAACAATTAATTCGCTTAACGAATCGACACTCGAACTGGCGCTCTCTATACTTCGCGCCGCTTTTTGAGGTCTTCTCGAGGTCAGCGACAAGCCTGTTTAAGCGCATTTGAGCATCGATTCGGACACGGAGCTGTTGCGGACACCGGCTTTCAAGACCGGTCACACAGGGTTCTGCGGAGGGTTAGCAGCGTGACGAGTACGCGCAAACAAGCAACCTCTTTTTCGATGCAGACTTTTTCGATACAGGCTGTGCCGATACAGACTGTGCTGATTCAGTTGTTGCTGGCGGGTGTATGCGCTCTGGCGCTCACGCTCATCGGCTGGGATCAGGCATTGGCGGCTTTGCTGGCTGGGGCGTGTGTGTGCTTGCCGGGCTTTTTTGTCGCCCGGCAGTTCGTCAGGCAGGCGCCGACGGCACCGAAGGACGAGGCGCTCATTGGCGAGGGTAAGACGATCGGTGCGGCGATGGCGGGGCTGATCGGAACGTTTGTGCTGATGGGGCTGGTATTTGCGTTTATGAAGCCGCCCGCGCTGGGTTTCTTCAGCACATTGGCCATTACGCAGGTGGCGCCGCTGCTAGCAGCTACGCTTCAAGACAGGCGGCGAGCGAAGTCTCGGCGCCAACGGCAGGACGGAGCCGTGAACAGCGAGACGAGATAACCGGCACGAGAGCGTTGGTTTGAGATAGACGGAACGACGGAACGACGGAACGACGGAACACGCTTGCACGGCGAGCAAAGAGACTCCCGTCAGAGCAGAAACGACAGAAACGTTATTGGGCGACACAGGGCAGCAGATGGCCGGCGAAGCAGCGACAACAAAAGAGTACATCGACCACCACCTTCAGAACCTGACATACGGTCAGCTGCCTGACGGCACCTGGGGTTTTGCTCATTCCGCCGCTGAAGCTGGTCAGATGGGTTTCTGGTCCATCAACGTGGATTCCATGGTCTGGGCGATCGGCCTTGGCCTGCTGTTCTGTTTCATTTTTGGCAGCGTGGCCAAGAAAGCCACCTCCGGCGTACCAAGTGGCCTGCAGAACTTTGTTGAGTCCATCGTCGACTTTCTTGACGACATCGTCGCTTCCATCTTCAGCCACAACAATCCAATGATCGCGCCGCTCGCCCTGACCATCTTTGTCTGGGTCTTTCTGATGAACCTGATGGATCTGGTGCCGATCGACTGGATTCCGTCGCTCGCGACGGCTGTTGGCATCAGCCACATGAAGATCGTGCCAACAACAGACCTCAACATCACCATGTCCATGGCGCTGTCGGTCTTCGCGCTCATCCTTTACTACAGCATCAAGTGCAAAGGCCTGGGCGGATTTCTGGGCGAGCTGGCATTCCACCCATTTCCGAAAATGATGGCGCCTATCAACCTGGTGCTCGAGGGCGTCACCCTCATTGCCAAGCCGCTGTCTCTTGGCCTGCGCCTGTTCGGCAACATGTACGCCGGTGAGATGGTCTTTATTTTGATCGCCCTGATGTTCAGTGGCGGAGTCTTTACGGTGCTATCGCTCGGCGGTGGTTTCCTTCAGTTTGGTTGGGCCGTATTCCACGTCCTGATCATTACGTTGCAAGCGTTCATCTTTGCTGTCCTGACCGTGGTGTATCTCGCCCAGGCTCATGACACTGAAGAAGATCACTAACTCAACTTCGCAATAACGACAGCAACCCAAAGTTAGGGAGTAATCATGGAACTCGAAGTTCTAAAGTATGTAGCCGGTGCACTGTTCATGGGCCTGGGCGCAATTGGCGCCGCGGTCGGTGTGGGTGTTCTGGGTGGCAAGTACCTGGAAGGCGTCGCTCGCCAGCCGGAACTGCTGCCGATGCTGCGTACCCAGCTCTTCATCGTTCTCGCTCTGGTTGACGCCGTACCGATGATCTCGGTTGGTATCGGCCTCTACGTCGTCTTCGCCGTTTAAGAAGACCTGTAACAGAGCACGGGTGACGGGCCTTATGTCCGGCATCTTTGACAGTCAACGACCGGGAGAGATGGCATGAACATGAACGCCACCCTGATTGGCCAGTCGATAACCTTCTTCATCTTCGTGTGGTTTTGCATGAAGTACATATGGCCGCCGATCAAGGCAGCCATGAAGGAGCGACAGGAGGCCATTGCAGAAGGGCTTGCGTCCGCTGAGAAGGCGTCGGCGAATCTCGCTGATGCTGAAGAATACGCTGCTGCCGAGTTGCAGCGAGCTCGCGATGAAGCTCAGCAGATTCTTGAGCAGGCACGTCAACGCGCCACCGCTATGGTGGAAGAGGCCAAGACGACAGCCCGGGAAGAAGGCGAGCGCCTGAAGGAGTCTGCGCAAGCGGACATCGAGCAGGAAGTGAACCGCGCGCGTGAAGCGTTGCGCGGCCAGGTTTCGGCGCTGGCTGTTGCTGGTGCGGAACGCGTGCTCGGCCAGTCAATTGACGCCGGTGCGCACTCTGCCTTGCTCGACAAGCTGGCGGCGGAGCTCTAACCGTGGCGGAACTCGCAACCATCGCCCGTCCTTACGCGTCAGCGGTTTTCGATCTCGCGAAGGACAGCGGGGAGCTGGATCGCTGGTCGCGAATGCTGGCATTCGCCGCTACTGCGGCGAGTGACGAGACGCTGGCGGAATACCTCGATTCGCCGGTGTCCGCGAAGGCCAAGGTGCAAGCCCTGATTACGGTGTGCGGTGATGAGCTCAACGAAGCCGGCCAGCGGTTTGTCAATGTGCTTGCTGCGAACAAGCGTCTGGACCTTCTTGTTGAGATCCTGGCCCAGTTCGAAGAATTCAAGGCGATGGCCGAGCACACCCTGGATGTCGAAGTGGTCTCTGCCCAGCCGCTCACCCAGGCTCAGCAAGCCTCGCTGACCGCTTCGCTCAAAGCTCGCTTTGACCGGGAAGTGGTCATGGTTACGTCCGTGGACGAGTCATTGCTCGGCGGCGCGATTATTCGTGCTGGCGACACCGTCATTGATGGCTCTGTCAAAGGCAAGATCGGCAAGTTGGCCGAAGGCGTGTTGCGGTAACGCCCTTAGAAACCAGCGCGAAGCACGAACAAAGAGCGCGTAGAAAGAATTAAACGGCTGTCCGGTGCGATCGACGCGCGGGCAATCAAACAGGTAAGGAACGTCTCATGCAGCAACTGAATCCGTCAGAAATCAGCGACATTATTCGCGGCCGCATTGAAAGCCTGGACATCAAGTCCGAGGCTCAGAACGAAGGCACCATCGTGTCTGTGTCCGACGGCATCGTTCGTATTCACGGACTGGCCGATGCCCAGTACGGCGAAATGATTGACCTGAGCAACGGCCTGTACGGAATGGCGCTGAACCTCGAGCGTGATTCGGTCGGTGTGGTTGTCCTCGGCAACTACCTTGGCCTCAGCGAAGGCATGACCGCGCGCTGCACCGGCCGAATCCTCGAAGTACCGGTGGGCCCTGAGCTGCTGGGCCGCGTGGTTGATCCGCTGGGTAATGCCATCGACGGCAAAGGCCCGATCAATTCGACCGCGATGGAGCCTGTAGAGAAAGTCGCCCCGGGCGTTATTGAACGCCAGAGCGTTAATCAGCCGGTACAGATCGGCCTGAAGTGTATCGATGCGATGGTTCCGATTGGCCGAGGCCAGCGCGAGCTGATTATCGGTGACCGCCAGATCGGTAAGACCGCGATCGCGATCGATGCCATCATCAACCAGAAAGGTTCGGGCATTAAGTGTGTCTACGTGGCTATCGGCCAGAAGATGTCTACGATCGCCAACGTCGTGCGCACCCTGGAAGAACACGGCGCAATGGAGTACACAACGGTTGTTGCCGCCGGCGCTTCTGATCCCGCGCCCATGCAGTACATTGCGCCTTACTCAGGCTGCACCATGGGAGAGTACTTCCGCGACACGGGCGAAGACGCGCTCATCATCTACGACGATCTCACCAAGCAGGCCTGGGCCTACCGTCAGATCTCCCTGCTCCTCAAGCGACCGCCGGGCCGTGAAGCCTACCCTGGTGACGTTTTCTACCTGCACTCTCGTCTGCTCGAGCGCGCAGCACGAGTGAACGCGGACTATGTAGAGAAAATCACCGGTGGCAAGGTCACCGGCAAGACTGGCTCGCTGACAGCGCTACCGATCATTGAGACCCAGGCGGGTGACGTATCGGCCTTTGTACCGACGAACGTAATCTCGATTACCGACGGCCAGATCTTCCT
>CAYGQC010000116.1:0-3506 GCA_964351875.1 uncultured Pseudomonadales bacterium | reverse complement strand
TATCGGCCTTTGTACCGACGAACGTAATCTCGATTACCGACGGCCAGATCTTCCTGGAGACCGAGCGCTTCAACGCCGGCTCGCGGCCCGCCATGAGCCCGGGTATCTCGGTATCCCGGGTCGGCGGTGATGCACAGACGAAGTTCATCAAGAAGATCGCTGGTGGAATTAAGCTCGCGCTCGCGCAGTATCGAGAACTTGCGGCGTTTTCCCAGTTTGCGTCCGATCTCGATGAGGCCACACGTAAGCAGCTCGAGCACGGTCAGCGCGTAGAAGAGCTGATGAAACAGAAGCAGTATCAGCCGATGAGTGTGGCAGATATGGGTGTAGTGCTTTTCGCGGCTAACGACGGGTTTCTCGCGGACGTACCGCTGGACAAGATCCAGGCTTTCGAATCGGCATTGCTGTCTTACATGAACGCCGAGCAGAAAGCGTTTATGGACGGCGTTAATGCAAGCGGCGATTACAGCGATGAGATTGTTGACACCATGCGCAGTGCGATTGAGACGTTCAAGGCGACTCAGTCTTACTAAGCGCAGCAACAACTAATCGGAGAGCTCTATGGCCGTTGGCAAAGAGATCAAAAATAAGATTGGCAGTGTCGAGTCCACCCAGAAAGTGACCTCGGCCATGCAGATGGTTGCCGCATCGAAAATGCGCCGCACCCAGGAGCGAATGCGGGAGTCCCGTCCCTACGCGGAGCGCATCCGCCAGGTGATTGGCCACCTGGCAAACGCTGCGCCGGAGCATCGGCACACTTACAAGGATGCTCGCGACGTTAAGCGCGTTGGTTACATTGTCATTTCTTCGGACAAAGGCCAGTGCGGCGGGTTGAACGCCAACTTGTTTCGAAAACTGCTTCGCGAGATGGTCGCTAATGGCGAGAAGAACGTTGAGACAGACCTGGGGCTTATCGGCGGCAAATCGGTAGCCTTTTTCCGCTCGGTAGGCGGCAACGTTGTTTCTGCAGCGAGCAACCTCGGTGAAGCGCCTGAGGTTTCTGACCTCATTGGCGGCGTTAAGGTAATGCTGGATGCCTTCGAGGAAGGCAAGGTCGATCGCGTTGATATCGCCTACAACAAGTTTGTAAACACGATGACTCAGCAGCCGACGCTCGAGCAGCTACTGCCGCTGGCGCCGGAACAAGATGACTCTTATGCACACCGTTGGGATTACATCTACGAGCCGGATGCCAGGCAGCTAATCGAAGGCCTGGTTGCACGATTTGTCGAGTCCCAGGTTTATCAGGCGGTTGTGGAGAACGGTGCGTGCGAGCAGGCGGCCCGAATGATCGCGATGAAGAACGCAACGGATAATGCAGAGAAAGTGATCGATGAGCTGACGTTGATTTACAACAACGCACGGCAAGCAGCGATCACCCAGGAAATTGCAGAGATTGTCAGTGGTGCGGCGGCGGTTTAAGCGCGCAACGCGATCGACTCAGACGCGAATTTTACGAACAGATACGACAGAACGAGTAAGGCAAACATTATGAGCAGCGGTAAAATTGTTCAGATCATCGGCGCCGTCATTGACGTCGAGTTTGACTCAGAGAATGTTCCCAGAGTTTACGACGCGCTAACTGTGACGCAGGGTGGACTCACGCTCGAAGTGCAGCAGCAGCTTGGTGACGGTGTTGTGCGTACTATTGCGATGGGCACCTCGGATGGCTTGTCGCGGGGGTTGGCGGTAACGAATAACGGCGCGCCGATTACCGTACCCGTTGGCGAGGAAACCCTCGGTCGGATCATGGACGTCCTCGGTAGACCCATCGATGAAAGGGGGCCGGTTGACGCCAAGCAGCACATGCCCATTCACCGGGAAGCACCGAAATACGAAGATCAGAAAGGCGGTAACGAGCTGCTCGAAACCGGCGTTAAAGTTATCGACCTTATCTGCCCGTTTGCTAAGGGCGGTAAAGTTGGCCTGTTCGGCGGCGCTGGTGTCGGCAAGACCGTCACCATGCTTGAGCTGATTCGTAACATCGCCATCGAGCACGACGGTCTGTCCGTATTCGCCGGTGTTGGGGAGCGGACACGAGAAGGTAACGACTTCTACTACGAGATGAAGGAAGCCAACGTTCTCGACAAGATCTCGCTGGTATTCGGCCAGATGAATGAGCCTCCGGGCAACCGTCTGCGCGTCGCGTTGACTGGACTGACCATCGCAGAGTCTTTCCGTGATGCCGGTAAAGACGTTCTGCTGTTTGTCGATAATATCTATCGCTACACGCTCGCAGGTACGGAAGTATCCGCACTGCTCGGCCGTATGCCATCGGCGGTTGGTTATCAGCCGACGCTCGCTGAAGAGATGGGCGTTCTTCAGGAACGCATCACGACGACAAAGACTGGCTCGATCACCTCAATCCAGGCGGTTTACGTACCGGCGGATGACTTGACTGATCCGTCTCCGGCAACCACGTTTGCTCACCTTGATTCGACGGTAACGCTGTCTCGAGCGATCACTGACCTGGGTATCTACCCGGCTGTTGATCCTCTCGACTCAACCTCGCGTCAGTTGGATCCGTTTGTTGTCGGCGAAGAGCACTACAACGTCGCGCAAGGCGTTCAGCAAAACCTGCAGCGTTACCAGGAACTCAAAGACATCATCGCGATCCTCGGTATGGACGAGCTGTCGGAAGAAGATAAGTCGCTTGTGTATCGCGCGCGAAAGATCCAGAAGTTCTTCTCTCAGCCCTTCTTTGTTGCAGAGCAGTTCACCGGTAACGAAGGCAAGTTCGTTTCTCGCGAAGACACCGTTCGCTCCTTCAAGGGAATCCTCGAAGGCGAGTACGACGATCTGCCGGAAGATGCGTTCTATATGGTTGGTGGCATTGAAGACGTTATCGCCAAAGCGAAAACGATGTAGCGACGGATATTGGGCTGCGTTTCGCGCAGCCCTGTATATACCGCCATTGCGAGAGAGCTCGTTGCTTGGCGACAAACAACCAGAGCTTAATTGACGCAAGTCAAATGCGTGAGAGGAAGGGCGAAGCCCGAGCGAAGCAATCTCCTAATGGTTGCGAAAGCGTAAACAGGAAAAGACATGGCCACATTTCAATGCGACATCGTCAGTGCGGAAACGGAGATCTTCTCCGGACGTGTTCAGCAGCTATCGGCCACCGGCACGATCGGTGAGCTCGGCATTATGCCGGGCCACGCACCGCTGCTAACCGGCATTCGTCCTGGGCCACTGCGTTTGACGTTGGAAGACGGCGCAGAAGATGTGTTTTTTGCATCCGGCGGCTTTCTTGAAGTGCAGCCCGGCATCGTGACGGTTCTCGCCGACACGGCTCTGCGCGCAGACGATATTGATGAAGCGGCAGCCAAGTCTGCCCAGGAACACGCCGAGAAAGAACTCGCGGATCAGCGAGCTGATCTCGATACCGCCGCCGCCGCCGCTATGCTTGCCGAATCGCTCGCGCAACAGCGAACTCTTGACGAGCTGCGTAAGCGCCGTCGCTAGAGGAACTCGCCACCCTGGTTGAGATCGCCGCGCTTCACGGA
>CAYGQC010000115.1:0-12611 GCA_964351875.1 uncultured Pseudomonadales bacterium | reverse complement strand
CTTTTCGCCAGCCAACGCCATCAGGCGAAACGGCCCCTTCAGATTAATGGCCAACACCTTGTCGAACAGATCCTCGCTTACCTCTCCAAGACTGGGGTAGAGCGGCGACAGACCGGCATTGTTGATGAGGATGTCAATTTGACCGAAACGCTGATAGACGGCATCGACCAACCCGGCTAGCTCGTCCCAATGGCCCACGTGGCAAGCGTAGGCCATGCCTTTACGCCCCAGAGCTTCGATCTCTGCAACTACTGCCTCGCAAGCATCCAGCTTACGGCTGGCGATGACCACGTCCGCGCCTCGCTCCGCGAGCGCTAATGCCATCTGTCGGCCAAGCCCACGGCTACCCCCGGTTACAACAGCAACCTGGACGGTGAAGTCGAATAACTTATCCATCTGCTTTTCCTATCATTCTTAGTGCTCGGGCAAACAAGTCCAGAGTATGTGCGTGGAGATCATCGCCGGTTTCAACAGGAGCCTGGCCGGCGCACGCGCGAGCATATGTGCCTTCGAGAATGGCCCCCAACTTGAAGCACGCCAACACTCCATACCAACTTATCGCGCTGACATTACGGGTCGTGCGGAGCTGTAGAAGCGAGATAGGCCAAAAACGGCGTTTCCCCTCCGATCCCATCGATATATTCAATCAATTTGCTGGTGTAGTGCGTGGTGGAGTGGAAGTCATCTGGCAGGCTAGCCCGCTCGCCATCCTCCAGGTAGGTCACGGTGTTACCCGGAATTATGGGTTCTCGATCGCTAAAATGGTTTGCGCCACCCTCTAGCAATACAAAGGATCGATCAAAACCACCTTTGTTTGGCATTTGAGCTTCATCAATGGCGAGGTGCCATTTCCCAGCCATCACTGATTGGTAACCGAGGGGAGCCAGGCCTTCGGGAATGGTGACGACTTCAGGTAGCAGTTGCCCCCTGCAATGCTCGTACTCAAGCTGATTCGGCGCTTGATTCTTCATCTGCGCCCCAACGCCTGCTCGGTGATTGTCCAAACCGGTTAGCAACATCGCTCGCGTCGGGGCGCAGGTCGGCGCGACATAGAATTGACCCATAGCCAGGCCTTCGTCAGCCAGCTGCTGCAGCGTTGGCGTTCGAATCTCGCTACCGAAGGGCGAGATATCAGACCATCCCATATCATCAGCAACAATTATCAGGAAGTTAGGTTTCTCGTTCGCACCGACATCCTCGACTTCGCTTTCCAACGTGCCTGCCTGGATCTGAAGCTGCAAAGAGAACAAAGCAAGCAGGAGCAATGGAAACCGGCACGAAGCCTTTACCAGTCTCATCGCGGCAATTACCTTCGGGGCCACACGACGGGGTATGTGTCGCTATCGAGCGGGTCTCCGTCCTGCAGGCTCGGATCAATGGGAAACTCCTCGGGAGCGCTGGCCCGGCGCAGGGCAGTAGCGTCATCCCCAGCAAATCGCAGTGAGACGGCCCGCCGCGGGTGAACCGCTGAGGTATTGCCCCGTGAGCCATGGGCTGTGCGGTAGTTGTGGACGATCACGTCACCGGGCTCAACGTCGAAGTAGACGATGTCGTAGTCCGATTCGTTGCCCTCAATATCAGGCAACGAAGGGAGCCCGTTGTCAGCTGTCGTTAGCTGGGAGATAAACGCGTTCGGGGAATGCAAATCCCAGTTGTGTGAGCCACGGACATAGCCCATGCCACCGTTTTCTTTCGCTACAGGCTCAGCGGCTGTCCAGAACGATGCGACTTGCTCGCCATCCACGTGGAAGTAGCCCCAGTCCTGATGAAATGCGGTTCGAGTATTCGCACCCGGTTGTTTGATAAAGATCTGATCGAACAGAAAGTTCACTTTATTCGACGCGAAAAGTTGAGCAGCCAGCTCCGGGAGCGGACTCTCACGCGCAAGCCGCTGCACGGCCTGGTAATCCAGGATGGCGTTGTTGACCAAGATGAACTGTCCGTCACGCTGCCCGTCGGGCGAACTGGCGTCCTCACGAAGCACATCCACGCCCTGGGCTTCGAGCATCTCGCCCATCTGCCCCATCGCGTGTAGATCACAGTGTTCTAGCTATCACTCCAGCATGCTCGGGAGCAGTGATCCCTGCGCCGCTGATTCGGCAAAGCGTCGCTCTGCCTCGTCTACCGCGGCCTTAACCACGGCCACCCACTCATCGTTCAACACGCCTCGAAGGCAGACGACGCCGTCGCGGTGGTAGGCTTCAATCTCTTCGGGTGTTAGTGCTCTAACGTTTGCATTCATTTTGTTATCTCGCGGTTGCTAAGACGTCTAGTGCAGCTTGCAACTGCCCTGGAATAAAGTCGGGGAAGGCGGCCATTCGCTCGTCCTGGCTTTCCCCGATGGCGTAGCGATGGAATAGTTGCTTAAGGACAACGGCCTGCTTCCACAGACCAAACGCTTCATACCAGTGGACGTCAGAAACATCCGCCCCACTCGCAGCGTAGCGTCCAACCAAGGCTTCTCTCTCTGGGAAATCAGCCATATCCAAATCGATGGTTGGGGCACGGTTCGTCGCGTCGGTTCTCTCTCGCCAGTAACTGAGCAAGGTGCCCAGCTCGATAAGGGGATCACCGATCGTAGTCATATCCCAATCCAGAATGGTCGCGACCCGGTCTGGATTCTCGGGATCAAACATGCAGTTATCGAGCTTCAAGTCGTTGTGCACTAACGTGTTGCGCTGGGTCTCAGGCTTCGAATTGCACAAAGCACGATAGGCTTGCTCAAACACGTCATCGGGCGCATCGCTGATCAACTGCCAGCGCTTGTACCAGCCAGAGAGTTGACGATCGACAAAGCCCTCGGGCCGCCCCAAATTGTCCAGCCCAGCGGCTACCGGATCAATGGCATGAAACTCCGCCATAGCATCCACTAGGGCGAAGCTGATTCGCTCCTCCACATTGGCGTGCGCTCGAAGCGTCGGCGGAATCGCTGCGCGTACGATGACGCCCGCGCGGCGCTCCATAACAATGAACGTCGCACCAATCACAGAAGCGTCTTGGCACAGTGCATATACACGCGGCGCTCGATCAAACACCGGGTTCAAACCAGAGAGCGCTCGATACTCACGCTTCATGTCGTGAGCACCCGGCGCAATATCACCGAAGGGTTGGCGACGAATGACCAATTCCTGATCGGCGAAACTCACGCAGTAGGTCAAGTTGGCATGGCCACCATGGAACTGACTTACCACCATCTCGCCTTGCAGTCCCTCAACATTCGTCTTCAGCCAATCGGATAGGCTTGTCCAATCGAGTTCCTCTCCGGCTCGCACCGGCGCTGTGTCGGTCATACTCTTCTCCACACAAGCGTTACATCAACGTAATGCCGCCATCGACGAGCAGCATCTGACCAGTCACATAGGAAGCCATTGGCGACGCGAAGAACAGTACAGCGTCGCCAATTTCAGAAGCCTCCCCCCAACGACGCATAGGGATCCGCTTTAGCGTGCCTTCATAGATGGCTTCATCTTCACGACTTCGCGCGGTCAGTTTGGTGGCAACAAAACCCGGAGCAACGCCATTCACCCGAATACCGTCTTTGGCCCAGGCCTGTGCTAGCGACTTTGTCAGCGTCACCAACGCGCCCTTGCTGCTGCTGTAGGCAGGCTGTCCAGGCGTTGCGATAAAGCTGGACGTAGAACCTATGGTGACAATCGAACTCTGCTCGGCCTGCTTCAGCCGCTCCCGGGCATGGGTACAGAAACTCATAACGCCATTGAGGTTGACGTCGATGATCTCTCGATACGTTGCCATATCGAACTCTTTACCGCCGTAGGCCACGCTGCCAGCACAGCACACGAGCGCATCGAGTTGGCCCAGCGACGCTATGCATTGACGCACAGCGGCATCATCGCGAACGTCGACGTGGTGATAGTTGAGCGCCGTCAACTCATCCGCATGATCGTATTCAGACACCGATGCCCGAGTTCCGGTGACGTGAACGTGCGCGCCCGCGGCCTGGAACCGCTGTGCAATGCCGAGCCCTATACCGCTGGATCCGCCGCTCACTAAAACCGTCTTGCCCTGAAAATCGATGGTCAGGCTCATCCGCGTTCTCGCAGCAGGTTACGTCGAATCTTGCCGCTGACCGTCTTTGGCAAGTCCTCCGCAAAGGCCACCGAACGAGGGTATTTGTAGGGCGCCGTCGTGGCCTTAGCGTGATCCTGCAGTTCGCGAACCAGCTCATCGCTCGGAGTGAAGTCAGGGGCAAGGACAATCCAGGCTTTCACCAACTCACCCCGTTCATCATCGGGAACTCCCACAACGGCGCATTCCAAAACGGCGGCATGTTCAGAGAGTGCGTTCTCAACTTCCTGCGGCCCGATCCGGTAGCCGGACGAGTTGATAATGTCGTCTGCTCGCCCGGTGTAGAAAACGTAACCATCATCATCGATGGCGACATTGTCGCCGGTGCGGTACCAGTCGGCATCGTCTACGCTCACTCGCGAATCCCGAGTTCGATCCGGATCCTGCCAATACCCCAGCATGAGTTGTGGATACGGCAGCGCCAACACCAGCTCGCCTTCACCACGCGGCGCAACACTACTCTTGTCAACGTCGTAAACGCCGACAGTTAGCCCAGGCAGCGGGAGCCCCATAGATCCAGGTTTCACTTCGCGATCGGGGCGATTGGTTATCGTCATCAACGTTTCGGTTTGACCATAGCCATCCAGCACTGTCGTACCCGTAAGCGCGCGCCATCGTTCAATCACTTCTGGGTTTACAGACTCACCTGCAGACACGGTGGTTGTTAGGTGTTTGAGATCAAACTTGCTGACGTCTTCCAATATCAAGCGGCGCAGTTCAGTGGCCGCAGCACAGAAACAACTCACCTCGAACTTTTCGAGCAATGCCAAACGAGCATTGGGGTCAAACGGACCGTCATAGAACAGAACGCTCGCACCCTGACTCCACGGGCCGAACAGAATACTCGTGCCCGCCTTGGACCAACCTGTATCTGCGGTACACCAGATTCGAGACTGCGGTGTCAGGCCAAGCCAATGCTCAGCAGAGAGGCGCCACGCCCAGATGGCTCGCGAGCTGTGCGTGACACCTTTGGGTGACCCGGTAGAGCCGGATGTGAAATACAGAATGGCTGGATCTTCCGAGTCGACGCTCGCCGGTTCAAACACCTCACTTTGCATCGACGCTTGCTCGGCGTTCATCCACCCAGCCCGGTCGTCACCCACGCAAATTCTGGCGATCAGGCCATCGATCCCCTCGAACTTGCTGGCTTCCTCGGACAAGGTAACGACACCAACTGCGCCGGAGTGCTGCACTCGATAGGCAAGATCTTTTTCGGTCAGCATCGTGATACAGGGGATGGGCACTGCGCCCAAACGCATGACCGCCACCATCGCAATCTGCCACTGCGCAATTCGCGGCAGCATGACGACAACACGGTCACCCTTATTCAACCCCTGCGCAGTCAGCAGATTTGCTAACCGACAAGAAGCTTCGGAAATATCGCTGAAGGTGAACGAGCGCTCATCACCAGCATCGTTCACGGCAATCAGGGCAAGCCGCTGTGGATCGCGCGCCCAGTAATCCACGACATCGACAGCAAAGTTGAACGATTCGGGAACCTCCCATTGAAACTCGGCATCACTCATCGTTAGTACGCTGCCTCCAGAATTTCCAGTACCTGATCGACGTGATTGATCGGCTCGGGATTGGCTCGAACCCAGGCATTGAGCAGGCTCCCCCGGGCAATGGCGTCAAAGTGTTCCCGAGTGACGCCCACATCGCGCAATCGTGTGGGCATTCCCAAGCCGCTCACCAGTTCAGCGATCGCTGCTTCAGCTGGCTTGGCAGCATCTCCCAGCGCTTCACTGATCATGTGTTGTCGCCTGCCAATGGCGCTTGCGTTAAACGCCATAACATGGGGCAGAAGAATGCAGCTGGTGTAACCATGCGGCACGCCAGCAACCGCGCCAAGTTGATGACCTATGCCGTGACTCGCGCCATAGGGCACACGGTTGAGACCTGCGCAGGCCAGCGGTATCGCGACCTGGCTGTCGAGCCTCGCATCTAGATCGCCGGGATTCTCCTTGTTGATCAACAGAGACTCGCCGAGCAGACGCATTGCGTGTAGCGCGCCTGCATCACTGATGGCCATTGGCGCGGACGAACAGACAGTCTCAACGGCATGGTCCAGCGCACGCACGCCCGTGGACAACCACAAATCCATGGGTGTGTGCACCGTGATCGCCGGGTCTAGTATCACCGTCGCCGGACCAATCTCTGCGCCGGAGAAAAGCTGCTTAACCTGTGTGCTGGTATCGACACAGCCACTTAGATCGCTGAATTCGGCACCTGAAAGCGTCGTCGGCGCCGCGATTTGTCGTAGCGGTGGCGATGAGACATAAGGGGTTTCTCGCTCACCTGATTCGTTTACGCGAATCGCGAAGGCATCGAACTGGCCTTCCTCAGTAATGCCCTCCGCGAGGCAAAGGAGCGCCATTTTTACGGTGTCCAGGCACGTGCCACCACCGACGGTTATAACCAGATCGGCATTGGCGTCTCGGATCGCAGAGACAAGCGCAAGCACGGACGAGCGCGGTACATGGGTTACGGTGTCAGTGAAAAGGCCAGCCACCCGAGCACCGAGCGTCGCCGACACCTCTTCTTTGAGCGTCGTTTCACGAGCCAGCGTTCCGGCCATGACTATGAGCACTCGGTGAGCGCTTCGCGCGTGAGCTTCAGCAGCGACGGCATCGCCGAGAGAAATACCCATCACCGTTCGGTCGAGCTTTAGATAATCGTATTGCACGTTCTCCCCCGAAAACCGCTTGCCCCAGCAAGCCAGCATGCTCTATCGTCATCGCCGAGCTGTCAACTTGTCATACATCAATACATATGAAGTTCGAAGCACTCAAACGAGTTCCCGCCTACGTCATGGCGGAAAACGCGCTCAAAGATATGATCCTGGGCGGCAAGCTGGGGCCAGGCGAATTGCTGCCCGGCGAACACGACCTGGCCAGCGCGCTTGGCGTCACCCGCCCCACCGTTCGTGAAGCGTTGCGAACGCTGGAGAGCATGGGGCTTATCGAACGCGGTCACCGGCGCCGTATGCAGGTCGCCGCACCGTCTTCCGAGATATCAAGTTCCGCGATTCGCAATGCGATCGTCATGCACAACATCACGTACCGAGAACTGTGGGAAGTAAGCACTGCGCTCGAGCCGTTAGCCGCACGCATGGCTGCAGAGCGCGTGAATCCAGGTCAACTGCGGCGCATTGAGACAAACCTTGAGCACACACGCACCTGCGTAGACGATCCAAAAGCACTCGTACAAGCAGATATCGAATTCCATGAGCTTGTAACCGAGGCGTCTGGCAATCACGCCCTGCAACTGGCGAGAACGCCGCTCAGCGATTTTCTGTCGGCGGCCTATGGCGTCGTTACGCAAAAGCTGGGACCGGGTGAGCGACTACTCAAAGCACACGAAATCATATTCGCCGCGATCTCCACAGGAGACGCCGATACTGCCGAGGATTGGATGGCCAAGCACTTTCGCGACTTCTTGAGAGGATGTGAATTGGCCGGGTTGGATGTGGACGATCCAGTTCGAAAAGTGACCCGCAAATGGAAAATCAGCAATCCGTAACGATAACGAGGGGAAGTTATGCAATTCGAAAGCCACGTACTTAATGAGCTACACGCGTTTCGGTATCAGGGCGAAAACGCAAAGTACGCACTAGTTATATCCCACGGCTTGGGCGGCCATGGGGGAATCTACGATAGATTCGGAGAGCACCACGCGCCCAAGGGCTGCGACATCTGGAGTTACGATGCACCCGGCCATGGTCGCTCGACGACCAATCGCCCGCGTGGGCAATGGGACATGGCCGAGTGGGCCCAGGCGTCGCGTGACTTTGCAAAGTACGTAAAAAACATGACCGGCCTGCCCGTATTTACTTTGGGTTCCAGCCTAGGTGTGGGCGCTGCAGTGAGCGCACTTGATTCGCCCGATGTCAGCGGCGCGATATTGATGGGGTCAGGCGTCGTTCCGGGAAGCGCGGTACTAGATGCAGTTGCTGGCCCCTGGCGTAGCGATGACTTCAAGGCCGTAGTCGCGCAGATGGGCCGAGGATTGCAATTGCACATCCCGACCTTCTTTAACTTTGATCAAGACTACGGCTACTCCGGCGCACAGAAACAGAAAGAACTCGATTCTTTCAACACGTGGAGCTACGACCTGGCGTCCTGGGCGACGGTGTTCCAGTACATACCTCCCGTTCTGCCAGCCGACAACACCAAACCGGTGTTGTATACCGCAGGCAGCGACGACCCTCACTTCTCACCTGAAGCGCTGGACGCAATGGCGGGAAGCATCGGCGGCCCGGTGCAAAAGATGCTCTTCGAAAATGCACATCATCAACTCATGCTGTTCGCGACAGCGGCATTTTCAAAAGCGGTACACGAGTTCTGCATGGATATCGTGGACTAGGCGATAAACCGCTAACAGGAGACAACTAATGAGCCGACCAAACGGACTCCACCATATCGCCATCTCCACCGGCGACATGAAGGGGCAGATAGAATACTTCACCGATGTGCTCGGCATGGAGCTGACGGCGCTGTACTGGATGCACGGCGTTGAGAATACGTTTCATGGCTTTCTGCAAATGGGGGAGGAAGCCGTCGCTTTCGTTTTCAAAGAAGAGAACAAAGACGTTAAAACGGTGATGGGACAAACGCATTCAGGAAACGCCGGCGATAAATCCGCGCCTGGAACGATGCAGCATCTCGCCTTCAACGTAGACACCCTCGACGACTTGCTCGCGATGCGAGATCGGATTCGATCTCGTGGCATCGTTGTCATGGGACCATTGGACCACGGCATGTGCCACTCGATTTACTTCGCGGGGCCGGAAAACCTGTCGCTGGAAGTCTCTACGAGCCAAGCGGCAGACGCTCCACTCGACTCCAAAGGCACATGGATCGATCCGGAAGTCGTCGCGCTTGCAGGCATCAACGAGGAAGAACTGAAGCGATACATGTCGCCAGCGGGCTACTCGAACAACGGCGAGCACCTGCCAAATCCGGATGTCGACCCCAGCAAGCCCCAGATGACCTACCCGCCCGGGGCACTGGAGATGATCGCAAAAACACCCGATGAAGCGCTGCTTAACAGCGTGGACAAATCAGCACCAAGCCCGAATGGACTCAACATCACATGAGCAAAATCCTGCACATCGAAGCTAGCCCGAAAGGCGAGCGCTCCAGCTCGTCTCAACTTGCATCTTGGTTTCACGAGGCTTACCGCCAAGCAAACCCGGATGACGTAATCGAGGCGCTGAACGTGTTTGATGCAAACCTACCTGAATTCGCCGCGGAAGCGGCGAACGCCAAGTTTGCACCGATATTCGGCGAGGAAGTCAGCCCGGCTCAAGCGAAGATCTGGGACGACGTGAAGTCTCATATCGCTCACTTCGACAGTTTCGACAAAATCGTGCTGTCCTGCCCGATGTGGAACTACTCGGTGCCCTACCCGCTCAAGCACTACCTCGACATCATCATGCAGCCCGGCATTACGTTCGGTTACGACCCTGAGAAAATGGTGCACATCGGCTTGCTTAAGAATCGGCCCGTTCAACTATTGCTGACCCGATCGTCAACGCCTCCCGGTGACTACGGCGACTTCCAGCTCCCGTATTTGCGCTTCGTCCTCGGTGCCATGGGTCTTCGGGACCTCCGCGCGATTACGGCCTGGCAGACGACCAAGTTCACACCCGATGAACGCACGAGCTATCTAGCAGCGTTCGAGGCCGAGTGTCGCGACGCCGCGTCAGCGTTCTAGGCACGCACGGCACATTGCCTACCCTCCAACAAATTCACATTGCGCATACGGGAGAGAACCGTGGATCTGCTGAAGCAAGCTGAAAACCTGGCACCTTTGCTCCGCGAGACTGCTCGCGAAGCCGAGATCGCTCGCCAGCCTCTAGATCGAGTGATCGATGCAGTCAGAGACAGCGGGCTGTACTCGCTCATGGTGCCCAAACAGTACGGCGGCCAGGAAGCTGATCTCGACACGTTCTTCGATGTCGCTTTGACGCTATCTCGCGCTGACGCATCCATGGGATGGCTGACGGGCTTCTACATCGAACACAATCTGTGGCTGCTCAACTATCCCCAAGCGGTTTACGAGAAAGTGTTAGACGGCAACAACCACATACTGGCACCCGCGAGCTTGAATATGGGTGGCGGCAAGGCCAGCAAGGTCGACGGCGGCTATCGCCTCAGCGGCCAGTGGCAATGGGGAACCGGCATCATCCACAGTTCATGGATCATGGCCGGTGGCCTCTTATTCGAGGAAGGCAGCCCTCCGGTGCCAACCTTTTTCCTCCTGCCTAGAGCCGACGTCGAACCCATTGATACCTGGCATATGACTGGGATGTGCGCGACCGGCTCCTGGGATTTCAAGGTCGATGACGTATTCGTCGCTGAGGATCATGCCCTGCCCTTCCAACAGTTTCTCGATGCCACTTCCGGGATCACCGACCGGTTGTCGGGGCCGCTTTACTCGACTCCACTGATGCCCGTACTCGGGTTCGCTGCCGGCGCCCCAATTCTCGGTGCCGCGCAAACAGCGCTCAACGAGTTCTGCAATCAAACCCGAGAGAAGATCGCGAATAACGCAATGCGCGCAGGCAATCCATTGCCGGACCTTACCGGTGTCATCGGTGAGGCAGCGTTAACGCTGGACGCCTGCGAGAGCGTGATGAGGGAAGTGCTGAGGCAAGTGATGGATAAACGGAACCGGGCGACGACGAGCGAACGCGCTCACTGGCTGTCGCGGTTATCGTGGGCAGCCCATACCTGTCGACACGTCGTCACTCAGATTCATGCCGAGACCGGCGCGAGCGGTGGGTTCCTGGATAACCCAATTCAGCGAGCTATCCGGGATGTCTCGATTGCGACAAACCACGTTGTGTTCTCACGGCACCTCCAGTACAGCGCGGTTGGTCGGGAGTTGCTCGAGGCGTAGGGGGTTATGGGGACGAGGCATGGGGACAGGTCCAAGTGCCAGGTCCAAGGGACAGGTCCAAGTGCCAGGTCCAAGGGACAGGTCCAGGGAACAGGTCCGCGTGCCAGGTCCGAGCGACAGGTCCACGTGGCTAAGTGCCCTGGCTCAAATATGGTGACGGCTGCGCGAAGCGCGGATAGCCTTGTCCACACACTTCCAATATCAACAGGAGTTGGTCATGCGTAGATGGATCGTGGAGTCCTTTGGAGACCCGACATCGACCTGGAGACTCGACACGAGCGCGCCGGACATCGAAGCTAGTCCCGGCCGAGTGTTAGTGGCCGTAGAAGCCGCTGGGTTAGGACTTCCTGATGTGCTCATGGCAAACAACAACTATCCGCTTACGCCACCGCTGCCGTTTACGCCTTCGCAAGAAGCGGCGGGAGAGATCGTCGCCGTTGGCGAGGGTGTTGACCCAGCTCTGATTGGCACACGCGTGCTGGGTTCGACCGAGTTTCAGGCGCAGAAAGGTGGGCTCGCGGATTTATCAACAATGCGCGCCGATGCGGTATTCCCGATTCCAGAAGGAATGAGCGGCGTCGAGGCTGCTGGCTTCTTCATTCCCTACCAGACAGCCTGGGTGGGTCTCGTTCGGCGCGCAGCGATCACAAGCGACGATACCGTTTTGGTACTCGGCGCATCTGGCAGCTCGGGCGCTGCAGCCGTGCAACTGGCAAAAGCAAAGGGCGCGAAAGTGATCGCAGTTGCGGGCGGACTGCAAAAGGCAACGTTCTGTAAGCGCATCGGAGCTGACGCAGTCATCGACCGTAAGACCCAAGACGTCACGGCGGCCACGCGCGAGTTCACCAACGGTCGTGGCGCGACGGTGGTATTCGACCCGGTCGGGGGCAAGCCAGCGCGAGCGGCATTCAAAGCGACGGCGTTCGAGGGGCGCTTCGTAGTAATCGGTTACGCGAGCGGGGAATGGGCGCGCATCTCGCTGCCCGAGACCTTGACGACCAACATCTCTCTCGTGGGAGCCATGCCCATTGGCTTCACCCATGAACAGTTCCAGGCCGCGCACGATGACCTGGTCAGCCATTGGAGCCAGGGACAACTCGACCTATCGAACACGCAGGTGTACGACTTCGACGACGCGCGCGCGGCGATTGAGTGCATAGCGACCGGCGGTGTTGAGGGTAAGGTGGTGGTGCGAGTTCGCTAGTTAACGTTGGGGACAGGACCAAGTGCCAGGTCCAATCGATGTTGATTCTAGGGGGCAGAGCAGCGCCAGTCTGATTGGACCTGGCACTTGGTCCTGTCCCCTGTTCCTAGCGTTCGCCATTACAAGATCATTCGGAGATTGCTTCGCCGGGCGAACGCGAAGCGTTCGACCTTGCTCGCAAAGACTGGGGTTGGGAGCCGCAGGCGACGCGGCAATCTCAGGACCCTTGGGAGATTGCTTCACTACGTTCGCAATGACGGAGGTAAACGAGATTGCTGTAACGCAGCAACGAGCATCCGGCAGCACATGGTGTCAGCCTACGCGCGACGGGAGCCCAAGGCGGCGCGGCGACACACTACTTCGTCATTGCGTATGTGGACTCCTCCATATCTGCAAGGCTTTTTGGTCAGGACGG
>CAYGQC010000114.1:0-12660 GCA_964351875.1 uncultured Pseudomonadales bacterium | reverse complement strand
GGTTGAACGCGACAACGATGGAGATGCTATTCGGCAGCGTCGAGAACCCGTGCGGCTTCTTCATCAGCGAAACGCAGATGATTGCGCTTGATCCAGACGCGCGTACCGCGATCTCCGGTGAGCACGGTAGCGGTGTCGCCCACGGGCATGCGCAGCCACGACCAGGTCGCGAACGCTTCATCGCTGTGTTCGAAGCTTCCGTTGATCACGAAGACCTCAAGGCCGAAGCCCGCTTCAAGTTTGACCGATGCGTCGGCAGGCCAATGCTCGATGCACACTTGTTCCCGGCCGTCGTCGAATAGTGGAACGATGCTTACGCCCGAACGGTCTGCATCCGGCAGCGGCGTGATCTTGTTGATGTCCGTGCGGATGAACGTGCGGTCCTCCGGGCTGAACTGCCAGAGCTTTACAAAGATCACGCAGCCGGGCTCAGCGCCTGGGGTGTGGGATGACGTTGGGGGGTTTCGAACATAGGTGCCGGCGGGGTAGTCGCCGTGTTCGTCCTGGAAGACTCCGTCGAGCACGAGAAATTCTTCCCCGCCTGTATGGGTGTGGGGCGAGAACGCGCTGCCCGGATCGTACTGGACGATAGACGTTGCGCGCGCGACCTCGCTACCGACGCGATCGAGGGGATGGCGTCGCACGCCGGGTATGGGGGAGGCGACCCAGGCGTTGTCTTTATGGTGAGACGAGGCCGGCTCGGCAAAATTGTTGTTCAAGACTAATCCTTCCGGAGCGATACGAGCCGTACCTGCCCTGAAGCATATGCAATACCAGGGTATGTCGGCTTGGCTTGTGGTGGCAGGGCTATGGCGTGGCCGAGTCCTCGGCGCTGTCCTCAGCATCCTCATCGATCTCGGAAGCGATATCGGGCTCTCCGTAGAGAGAGTCTGATACGACCTTCGATTCCAGAAGGGGCTGCAGCCAGGCGATGGCCTCGTCGTTGCCGAGGCCGTTGCTTGCCGAGAAGCAGAGCAGATCTGCGCCGCAGCGCTTCTTAACCAGAGCCATCTGTTTGGCCTGAGCACCGCGCTTGAGCTTGTCCGCCTTGTTGAGCAAGACCAGAGTCGGTATCCCCGACGCACCGCTCCACGCGAGCAGCTCTTCATCGAGAGACTGCAGCGGGTGACGAATGTCCATAACGAGGACCAATGCCGCCAACGCGTCACGGTTGGACAGGTAGTCGTTTACCGATGCCTGCCACTGTTTCTGGGCGGCCAGATTAGACTTGGCGTAGCCATATCCAGGCAGATCAACGATCCGGCCCCCGCCGCGAACGCTAAAAAAGTTCAATAACTGGGTTCGGCCAGGAGTTTTGCTAACCTTAGCTGTACGGCGTGAGCCGGTGAGCCGATTCAGAACGCTGGACTTGCCGGCATTGGAGCGGCCAGCAACGGCGATTTCCGGCTCGTCTTCGGGCGGGCACTCTCGCCGGCTGGGCGCACTGGTCAGAAACTCGACGTGCAGACGCTGGAGGTCGGATTCTGGAGTCTGTTTTGCCAAGTCATTTTGCCGAGGTGATGAGGTATAATTTGCGCGCCGCAATCTGGGCAAATTGTAGCATCTAGCCCCCAGGGCCAGATTCCAGATCAGACGCTGTGGATCGTTTGCCCGTCAGTAGGGGAAGTCAGTCAGTCAATGGATACCAAGAACATGAACCTGGTCAGAGTTTTCAAAGGCATCGCGTCTGTTTCAAAAGCCGCTACCGCAATTTCACAAGCCGCTACCGCAATTTCACGAGCGGCTGCCGCTGTATTCGCATCTGCGCTGCTGCTTGGTGCGGGCGCTGTTTCTGCCGATGGCCATGCGGGCAAGCCTGATATTGCGGCTGGCGAAGCGCTTTCTGCTGCCTGTGCTGCCTGCCACGGTGCCGATGGCAACACGCCGCTGCTGCCCGAGTATCCGCGGCTCGGTGGACAGAATGCGAAGTACCTGTTTTCGCAGCTCAAAATGATCAAAGACAAGACCCGCGAGATCGCGCTGATGGCGGGCCAGCTCGACAATATGAGTGAGCATGATCTCAAGAATGTCGCTGCCTACTATGCATCGCTTCCGGCCTCGGGTGGCCAGGCTGATGCGAGCGATGAAACGCTTCACGCAGCGTCCATGCTGTATCGCGGCGGCGACTTGGACCGTGAGATTGCGGCCTGCACGTCGTGCCACTCACCACATGGTGCGGGCAATTCGCTCGCCGGCTTCCCGCGCATCGCCGGTCAATCGGCTGACTACACCATCGCTCAGTTGACCGCCTATCGCGAAGGCGAGCGGCAGAGTGACGAAGCCTTTGGCGGCATGATGCGCGGCGTCGCCGCTCGTCTGAAAGATCATGAGATCAAAGCGCTCGCCGAGCTGTTGTCCGGTCTCAACTAGGCGCTGGCCGACTTGGCCTGGGTCCAGGCAGCCAACCCGCGTTATCCAGCGGGTTGGCAAATTTTCCGACTATTTCACACCGCTGGTATGACACTTCCGGTCAGACTAGTGGTCAAAGCCCGTGCGTCATCGCAGGTTCAGCAAGGGCATCTATACTTCGGGTCCGATGCTCTCGACTGATCCAGGCCTTGGCTACAGGACAGATGGGTTGGACGAAACGTCAAGATCATTGCTAGAGGTTTTTTCATGTCGAACGCTGTAAGACTTTTGCCTTTCGAAGGCTTCCAAACCAAAGGCCTGGTCAAAGCCCTGCTGGCATTGCCTTTGCTGGCACTACTGAGCCTCACCGCGAGCGCAGAAGACTGGGTCCCTGGGGAGCACTACAAGGTGCTTGAGGTGCCGGTGGAGTCGGCGGCCGACAGTGGCGTGGAAGTTGTCGAGGTATTTTCTTACGCGTGCGTGCATTGCTATGCGTTCGACCCAGCCATTGATGCCTGGAAAGCTCAACAGTCAACGGACGTCAGCTTCCGGCGTCTCCCGGCGATCTTCAACGATACCTGGGAGTTGTTAGCCAGAGCGTTCTACGCTGGCGAGATTTTGAACGTCATTGACGCCGTGCACGGCCCGCTTTTCAAAGCGATTCATGAACAGCGAAAGGACGTCCGCAATCCGGCTGTGATGGCCTCGGTATTCGAAGAAGCTGCCGGTGTCGATCCTCAAACGTTCCTCAACACGTTCAACTCAATGGGCATAACAGGGAAAGTTCAGAGAGCAGATGCCCACGGCACAGCCTACGGTGTGACGGGCGTGCCCAGCATGGTTGTTGCCGGCAAATACCTGATTGATGGCAAGACCGCGGGCAACAATACACGCATGCTGCAGGTCGTTGATTACCTGGTGGCTAAGGAGCTCGCCGAGAGCGAGAGCGCCACGGAACTTGCAGAAAGCGCCGCCGCCACCGAGGCCGTCGAGTAGTTATTGAGTAGTTATTGAGTAGTTTTCCTGCGCTTCGGCGCTTTTGATATTGAGCAGTTGTTAAAAGTGCCACACGTTCCACAGATCGAGTCGGGTCAGCAGTCTAGGGTAAGCCGCACTGGACTGGATGCTGGCGTCGTGTTGCCCTGGAATCGTACTCAATCAAACGGATTTGGCTCTGAGGTTTTGCCTGAGCTGACGCCGGGCAATCTGCCTGGGATCGGTGCATCAGACACCCTGCGATTCCTGTCATTCAATATTCAGGTGGGCATCACCACCAAGAAGTATCGCCACTACGTCACCAATGGCTGGAAGCATGTGCTCCCGCACGAAGCTCGGCTGCACAACCTTCAGCGCATCGGTGAGCTTGTTTCCCAATATGACGTGGTTGCTCTGCAGGAAGTGGACATGGGCTCCATTCGCAGCGGCTATATCAATCAGGTCCAGTATCTCGCGACGCAGGGTAACTTTCCCTACTGGTATGCCCAACGCAATCGCGATCTTGGGCCGATTGCCCAACAGGGTAATGGGTTGCTCAGCCGCATTGCTCTCGACAGCCTCGAAGACCACAAGCTGCCGGGTATGATTCCTGGCCGTGGCGCCATCGCGGCGCGCGTGAAGGTTGCTGGCCAGAACGTGCTTGTCGTTCAGCTACACCTGTCACTTGGCACGCGATCCAGGGATCGTCAGCTCTCGTACGTGCGCGAGCTGATTGGCAACGAACAACACGCAATTGTCATGGGTGATCTCAACAGTCATCTTGGCGAGCTGCTGTTTACGTCACCTCTGCGGGATACCACGTTGGCCCCGGCCGAAAAGGTGGATCCCACCTATCCGAGCTGGCGGCCTGAAGTCGCCCTTGACCATGTTCTGGTTACCCCCGGCCTTGAGCTCAAGGACTATGAGGTGCTCGACGTCACGCTGTCGGATCATCGACCGATCGCGGTGACCGTGCAGATGGCTGAGGAAGAGAAAAAGATAAAGCTTACGGCCTAGAGGAATATTGGCGGCGCGAGCCGCCAATGTTCTTGGTTGTTGTACCTAGTCTTCCACGCTCGCTCGTACACAAGCATTGCCGACGGTCTCCGGGTAGTTCACCCGATAATTGCCTTTGCACATCTCGATGGCGAGGTTAGTGGCCGAAATCACGTAGGCTTGAACCGCATTGGACTCAGCTTCGGTGAGAACATCGGCGAAGCCAGCCATACCCTTGCCCGCATATGCGCCGCCTCGAACGATGGCCTCCCAACTCTCGTGAGTTGCCGCTGTTGAGTAGCGCAGATCCGGAAGACTGCCGCCTGAGGCGATGACGCCCGGGCCGTGACAGACCGAACATTGCGTGTGATACAGCACTTCGCCCTGGGCGATCACAGCTTCTGATGCGTCAGACTTCGGCGGTACGGGAACATCGAGGTAGGTAACCTGCGGTACCGGTAGCTCGACGTCACCACCGATCTTGAACGTAAGGATTCGGCCTTCCGTGAGCACGTTCGACTTGTGCCGCGGAACGCCCGATGCCAGCGCGTAGGCGCCACCCCAGCCAGCGACTACCGAGACGTACTGGGTGCCAGCCACTTCGAAGGACACCGGCGCGGCGATGATGCCGACGTGTACCGGCGCTTCCCAAACCATCTTGCCAGTGTCCGCTGCGTAGGCCGCGAAGTGGCCGTCGGCGCGGCCCTGGAAAACCAGGTTACCGGCCGTGGTGAGCACGCCGCCGTTCCAGGACATCTCGTGTTGCACCCGCCAAACTTCTTTCTGATTGACCGGATCCCAGGCTGACAGATGGCCTTTCACCATGCCCAGTGCGGCTGCGAGCGTGTCCGGGTCTTTCGGCGGTGTGGTCTGAGCCACGTCGATACCGGTGTTCCAGGTTTTCTCGTTGTACTTGAAGGCGTTGTCCTGACCGTAGGCAAATGGAATATCGAGCGCCGGGATGTAAACCAGACCAGTGTCCTGGTTGTACGCCATTGGGTGCCAGTTGTGGCCGCCGTAGGGCGCGGGGAAAACCAGCTTCGTCTCGTTTGCATACTGCGCTTCAGGGTTTTCCACCGGCCGCCCTGTCTCTTTATCAACATGGGTGGCCCAGGTAACCGGCACGTAGTTTTCGGCGGAGATGAACTCGCCGGTCTTACGATCGATTACATAGAAGAAGCCATTCTTCGGCGCTTGCATGAGAACGTCGCGAGGCTCGCCGTCGATGGTCAGCTCCGCGAGGATCATGTGCTGGGTTGCGGTGTAGTCCCAGGAGTCGCCGGGTGTTGTCTGGTAGTGCCAGACCAACGCGCCGTTGTCCGGGTCGATCGCCAGGATGGAAGAGACGTAGAGGTTGTCTCCACCGCCTGGGCTGCGAATGTAGCGGTTCCACGGAGAGCCGTTGCCGGTTCCCACGTAGAGCAGATCCGATTCCGGATCAAATGCCATCGAATCCCAAACGGTGCCACCACCGCCCACCTTCCACCACTCGCCGCCACGCCAGGTGGAGGCTGCGTGTTCCATCGCAGGGTTTTCAAACGGCTTGGTGGGATCGCCAGGTACCGTGTAGAAGCGCCATTCCTCGTCGCCGGTCTCCGCATCGTAGGCGGTGATGTAGCCGCGCACGCCGTATTCGGCGCCGCCGTTGCCGATGATGACTTTGCCTTTGACGACGCGCGGTGCGCCCGTGATCGTGTATGGCTTGCCTTCCGGGGTTGTCTTTACGTCCCAGACCACATCGCCCGATGCGGCATCGAGCGCGACCAGCCGACCATCGATCGTGCCTACATAGACTTTGCCCTGCCAAAGCGCAACGCCTCTGTTCACCACATCGCAGCAGGCATATACGCCCCATTCACGTGGAACCTGCGGATCGTATTCCCAAAGCAATTCGCCCGTGACCGCATCATGCGCCCACACCATGCTCCAGGAGCCGGAGTTGTACATCACGCCATCCACGACAATGGGTGTGGATTCGAGCCCGCGGGTGGTGCCGGTATCCCAGTACCACGCCAAGCCCAGATCGGCCGCCGTTTCGGTATTGATCTGCTTGAGCGGGCTGAAGCGTTGCTCGTCGTATGTGCGCCCGTGCGCCAGCCAGTTGCCCGGCTCACTGGTGGCGGCGGCCTGGATTCGCGTGCCATTGATCGTGGCTGTGGATTTGCGAATCTCATCCGCCCGGCTGTCAGCAGAGCTTGCCGCTGTTTCTGGCGCCGCTGTCTCGGGTGCGTTTTCATCGCAGCCGAGGAGCGCCAGGCCAAGCAGCCCGATTGCCAACGTTGATGCTGCGCGTGGCTTTGTGCCAAGTCCGATATTCATGGTTCCCCTCATTATCGTCGTCGGCAGGTGCCAACATTCACTTTCTGCGAGCATATTCGCTCGAACGCGAGCCATTCCCGGGGCTAGCGCTTCAGAAATTCGATTACCTTGCGATTAAATTCTTCTGGCGCCTCGGCGTGTACGAAGTGGCCGATGTTGTCCATCAGGTGTAGTTCCAGACCGCCCTCAAAATACGCCGCCATACCCTCGGTCAGCTCGGGTCCCATGCAGCCATCCACCTTGCCCTGAAAGTGCTGGGCGGGAACCTGGATAGGCGCCCCGATCTTTGCGGCATCTTCCGAATACGCTGGATCGTGACCGATGCCGCCGAATGCTGCCCGGTAGTAGCCGAGCGATGCGGTGAGAACCTCGGGCTGGGACAATGTCTTGATCACGTCCGCCAGCGCGTCTTGCGGAAGCGTCCAGCTCGGTGACCATTCCTGCCAGAGCCGTTTGATGAAGGCGTAATCTTCGAACGCAACGGCCGCTTCGGCAAAAGGCATCTGGAAAAAGAACATGTACCAACTGCGCCGCTGCTGCTCGCTGTTGGTGACAAATGCGCTCGCCACCCCAGGCCCGTAGGGGACGGCACTTGTTATTAGCCGGCTGACCCGCTCCGGCGCGATAACCGCCATGGCGCTGGCGATTGCCGAGCCCCAGTCGTGACCGTAAACCGCAGCCTGATCCGCGCCCAGCGCTTCCATGATGGCCAGGTTGTCCCAGGCAGATGCCACCGTCTGATAGCAGCCGTTGGCGGGAATGTTGCCCGGCGAGTAACCTCGCAAGGTTGGCGCCACGATGCGGTAACCCGCTTCGGCTAGAGGCTCGAACTGATGCCGGAACGTGTTTGGGTTGTCTGGGAAGCCGTGGATGCAGAGCAGCATCGGAGCTGATTCGTCCCCGCAAACCAGCGTTGGGAAAACGAGCTCACCCAGCTCGATGTCGATACTATCTATCGCCGACATGTTAATCCTCGCCGTCAGTGGGCTCGGCTTTCTTTGAGCCCGGCTTTCGGGCGCGGCTTGGATCGACACCCTGCAGCATCGTGGTGACGAAGCGGCGGTTCTGATCCGCCATTTGCTGCAGAAAGCTCAGGGGGTTTGTATTGAAGACATCGGATACCCGGCGCTCCCACTTATCCCTCATGTCCAGAAAGTTGGTGATGCTCTGCTCCATGTAGCGGGAGAAGAACGAGGACATGTTATCGCCGTAGAAACGGATGATCTGCTCCAGCACCTTGTTGGTCAGCAGCGGCTCGTGTCCCATAGCCTCCTGGTCGGAGATGATCTGCAGTAGTACCGAACGGGTGAGATCGTTCCCCGTCTTGGAATCGAGCACCTTGATCTGCTGTTTTGCGAGCACCATCTGGCGAACGTCTTCGACGGTGACGTATTCGCTTTTCTCGGTGTCGTAGAGGCGGCGATTCGGGTATTTCTTCAGGACGCGCACGAAACGGCCCCCGGGCGGTGAGAAGGAGTAGGATAGTAGCCTACATTTTGCAGTGCGGAAACGAGCATGAAGATCAGCATTGATGTCGACCTTACCCCAACGGAGATGCGCGAACTCTTTGGTTTGCCAGACTTTTCCGGCATGCAGCAGGAAGTGATCAGCCAGTTGCAGAGCCGCATTGAAGATGGGCTGTCCGGTAAAGGCGTACAGCAGCTCATGCAAGCTGCGATTACCGGTGGCGCGCAGTCGATTGAGGCCTACCAGAAGCTGCTCGCATCCCTGGTTAGTGCAGGCAGCTCGAAGCCGAAATCTGACGGCTGATGCCCTCGGTGCGGCCGATTCCGAACCGCACCATTGTCTGACAATTTCGGGCGAAACCTTCGCGCCGTGCCGTTGAGCTGAAGCCGGTTGATGGTGTGTTCCCCGTCTCATTTTCGAGCTCGAAGATTGTTGGGGTCTGAGAGATCTGCAGCGCCTAAAACGCGGCTCTTTCGCGCCTCACTTCAATTCGGCGGTCCCGTGCTCGCGAGACTCTCAAAATGTGACGCGCTGCCCACCCAAAGCGACTGCCAGCTAAGACAATGCCCAACTGAATCTGTCCCCGGTTGGACCACATGGACTTTGGTCGCAGTCATTTCGAAATAGGCACCGCGCTCGGCGCGGGTTTGTTGTGCCTGATATTCGTTTGTTTGTTCTCTAACGCCACCCCTATAGAAGAAGACATCAGCACACGCGTCGTAGCCGCGATTGCTGAAGAAGATCTGTACTGGAGCGCCGTCGACGTTGATGGCCAGTACGTACGGCTCGGCGGCGTCGCCCCCGACTTTCGAGCGCGCGATGCGGTTGCAGCGAAAGCAGCAGCGGTTTTTGGCGTGACCGGCGTGGACAATCAGATCGAAGTGCTCTCTTCTGGCGAGAGTTGTCAGAGAGTTCTGAACGAATACCTGAGCGACGAACAGATTCTCTTTCGAACCGGGCGAGATGAGCTGTCTCCAGCAAGTTTCGAACTTCTAGACATGCTGGCTATGACCGTCCGTACGTGCGGGGCCAAGGTTGAGATCGCGGGCCACACCGACAACAAGGGCGACAGCGAGATCAACAGGGAGCTATCCCAGCGACGAGCCGAGGTGGTTCGTGATCACATGATCAAGCGCGGCGTTGGCAAAGCGGCACTCGTCGCGCGAGGCTATGGCGAAGACCAGCCGCTCGCCGACAACAACTCCAACGATGGTCGCGAACGCAATCGTCGAATCGAATTTCGCGTAATTGGGAACGCCTGATGCTTTATCTGGTTCTAAAAATTGTTGCCTACCTCATCGTGGCCACCGGGCTTGGCGCGGGCGCAGGCTATTTCGCGAGGCACGCGCAGGCCAAGAAAGAGGAAGAGGCGCTCACAACCGCGCTGAACGAAACCAAGGCCCGATTGCCACAGCAGGACACGTTGCTGAGGACACGAGACGACAAGATCGCTCAGCAGAGTGAGCAGATCAACAATTTTAAGGCGGAAGCCAAACAAGCAAAACATCGGGTTGCCGAGCTAGAGCGCTCTTTGTCGCAGGCGGAAACGGCGTTGAAAGCCGCACAAGCTCGTAAGGCCGCTACTGTCTCGAATATTCTTCCTGGCCTGGATGAGGCGGAGTCGGCAACGAATCATGATGAGGATGTCATTGCGCTGAAATCCGAAATTGCGTCACTACAGGCTGAGCTACAGAAGCTGGCTGGTGGTGAGAGTGCGGACTCGATCAAGCGCCAACTTGCTCAACGCGATCTGGACTTTCAGTCCTTGGCCAAAGTGCTCGATGAGCGCGAGCAGACGATCGCCCAGCTAGAACGCGAGCGAGATCTTCAGCAGCGCTCGCTTCAGGTGCTGCATCAGCAGCTAGAGAATGAAAGGGCCCGTCTGCGAGCGTAGGCGCTGGATATACCGCCTAGTAGTCACTTGGCCGGCCCAACTCGCTGAAGAATGCGTTTAGAGGCGAAGACACACCTCCCGGACCTCGATTGAGTACATGCGTGTAAATCTGCGTCGTGCGAACGTCCGCGTGGCCGAGCAGTTCCTGAACCGTGCGAATGTCGTAGCCGCGCTCGATCATGTGTGTCGCAAAGCTGTGTCTCAGCGTGTGGGAGCTGGCGTTCTTCGTAATTTTCGAGCGCTTTACTGCGGAACGAACCGCTTTCTGTAACGACGAGGGCGAAACGTGGTGCCGCCGGGTGAGCCCGGTGCGCGGGTCAGTTGATACGCGCTGACTTGGAAACACCCATTGCCAAGCCCACTCTTTACCCGCGCTCGGATACTTGCGAGCGAGGGCAAACGGCAAGTGCACACCCGCCAGATTCGCTGCACAATCGTCTTTAAATAGCTGATGTACTGAAGCTAGGTGTGTGGTCAGCGGTTCCACCACGGGATCCGGTAGTACCGACACTCGATCTTTGCGACCCTTGCCATCGCGTACGGTCACCATTCGCTTTTCTACGTCGATGTCCTTGATTCGGAGTCTGAGACATTCCATCAGGCGCAGACCCGCGCCGTAGAGGAAGCCTGCCTGCAGCCAGACATCGCCTCTCATCTGCTTCAGGAGGCGTTCTACTTCTGGTTGAGTAAGAACTACAGGCAGCTTTGACGGCTTGTTTGCCCGGAGAGAGTTTAGAGGCCCGAGTGGCCGCATGACGATGTAGCGATACATGAAGATCAAGGCATTGAGAGCCTGATTCTGGGTGGACGGAGAAACATCGCGGCTGCGAACCAGGTCTGTGAGGAAGGCTTCTACGTCTGGTTCGAAGAGCTCCGCGGGGTGTCGCCTCTGATGAAACAGGATGTAGCGCTTGATCCAATCCAGATATGCCTGCTCCGTGCGGTAGGAAAGGCCCCGCACGCGAATGGCATCCCGGCAAGTCTCCAGAAACTCAGATTTAGGCATGGTTAGCTCTACCCATTTAGGATATTGGCGAGACTAACCGACAGAGCGCCATGTGAAATCAGGCTTGACCCCGATCTACAGCGTTTGCATATTTGTCGCACAGACAGTTAAGAGAATGCTCACTTTCTGGCCGATCCGCTCACTTAATGCGCGGTGTGAACAACAAAGTGGGGCGTACAAGGTGGAGATAAGTTGTGATGCAATTGATTGCCGAAAGATTCCGCATATCCAGCAGTACTTTTTCCACCCAATGAGTAGTTAGGCGTCCGGCCACCGATGTCCAAACCGATATACTTCTTCACTAAAGCTGATAGGTACTACGAGCTTTCCAACTTCTATCCGCAGGGGTTTGAGGAAGAAGATAGATACTGGCCGTCAGTCGAGCACTACTTCCAAGCGAAGAAATTTGAGGACCTGGACTACCAAGAGAGAATACGAACAGCTTCGTCTCCAAAGCAGGCAAAGGACTTAGGTCGAACCCGTGCAGTCAGTATACGGGCGAATTGGGATCAAACCCGCGACGAAGTAATGAAGCATGCGTTGATGCAAAAATTTCGCGAACCAGCTCTGAGGAAAGTTCTCCTGGGCACCAAAAAGCGAGAACTGATCGAAAATTCGCCTTACGATCGATACTGGGGTTGTGGCAGGGATGGCAAAGGCAAGAACCGGCTCGGCATTCTGCTGATGGAGGTAAGGGATGAGCTCTCAGCAGACGCCTAACCATGTAATGCACCCGACGCTTGACCACTGCTTCGTTTGCTGTCGCAAACGTGCGCAGTCCTCAAGCGCGGGTGATCACGGCCGTTAGGCGCCCCGGCCGGATATTCCATTGATGAGTGATTACATCAGTAACTGGACAAACCTTGAGACAGACGCAGCTCCTATTCTCTACCCCGGTGACGAAGAGCTAAGAAACAGCAATGACGCAATCTCGATAGAGGAGTGGGATGAATATCAGAGCTATCTAGTCGATACGACTGCTCGGGATACGGAACTCCACACAGCTCTGATCCCGATGCCTTATGTCGGGAATCTGAGAACAGCTGACATCTACGTATTGATGCTGAACCCCGGACTCAGCCCGTTAGACTACTTTGCCGAGACTCGCGTACAACAGTACCGAGAGGCTTTGGTAGGCAATCTCAAACAACGTACTAACCGATTCCTCTTCCTTGAGCATGACTACGCGTGGACTGGTGGTTATCAATATTGGCATGGAGTATTTCGCCCGCTGATTACCAAAATCGCGGAACTGCCTGGTGAAGAGTATGAATCGGTTCGTGCACAACTAAGCGCCCGGCTTGCGCTCCTGCAGTATGTCCCTTATCACTCTAAGTCGTTCAAGAACTCGGCGTTGATTCGCCGGTTGGCGTCACCCAAGGCGTCCTATGACTACGTTCACAAGTACGTACTGCCAAAAGCGAGAAGGGGAGAAGCGATTGTTTTTGTTCCGAGAGCCTCTAAGTACTGGCAGATCGAGCCAGAGAATCATGTTGTGTTGGCCCAAGGGCGGAGGGTCTCGCTAGCGGCTGATTCACCGGGTGGGTTAGCGATAGCTGACTTCTGGGCGTCGAAACGGAGTACCTCAGGTGGCGCCTAACAAAGTAATGCACCCGACGCTTGACCACTGCTTCGCCGGCTGCCGCCGTCGTGC
>CAYGQC010000113.1:0-12706 GCA_964351875.1 uncultured Pseudomonadales bacterium | reverse complement strand
ATATTCGTGGGCGTTCAAGAACGCTTCGAGTCAACTACCGCACATCTCATCAGATTCGCATGCAAGCTGATCATCTATTGGGGCCGCGCGTTACAGATGTTGATGGAAATATTGATGATCGCAGCGGTACAGTCTCGGTATTCAATGGTCCAGCACCCGATATAGCTAACTGCGATTCCCACGAAGGCGAAATCAGCCACGTATCCTCTTGGTTGCTTGAACTAACTGATGAAGGAGTTGAACCACACGAGATTGGGGTATTCGTGCGCTCTGAGAATGAAATTCCCCGAGCCGAAAAAGCAATAGCTGAGTCCGGACTTTCAAGTCACCTGCTGGATAGTTACGTTCAAGTTAAACAAGGCTGCGTATCGCTTTGTACGATGCATCTGGCGAAAGGTCTGGAGTTCAAAGCCGTGGTTGTTATGGCGTGCGATGATGAGGTAATCCCTTCTCAAGAACGCATCGAAGGTGTCGCGGATAACGCTGATTTAGAGGAAGTCTATGATACGGAGAGGCACCTGCTGTACGTCGCCTGCACTCGTGCACGTGATCATCTTCTTGTCACAAGCGGTGATGAACCTTCCGAGTTTTTAGATGACTTACGGATGGGATAGATATCCATAAACCATGTATGGAGCGCATTTTACTGCACGGAATAATGAGCTCGACGTCGAAGGATTCAAAATCGGGGCAACAGAGTTAGAAAATGATTTTTGATGACATAGAGCGCACCGATAAATCTCCCAAATCTCAAACCGAAGGAGACTTCACGTTTCTCAATCGTTCTGCTCGACCCGAAATGCAAAACGTTCGGGATTTTCTTGAGATGCTGCTCGCTGAATTCGGGAACGAGGAAGACCAAAAGGAACTGATAACACGCCTTCGTTCGGCGGATTTTTACCCAGCGGCGTTTGAAATGATCTTGCATGGAATATTGGTTCGTTTGGGCTTCAAGGTGTCCTGCCACCCGAAGGTTCCCAACTCTGAAGGACGTCCGGACTTCAAAGCAGAGGCAGCAGACGGCACCCATTTCATCTATGTTGAAGCCAGCGCTACATCTATACGCGATGGCAGAGATGAAGGTGCTGAGACCCGCAAAACTGTTGTGTACGAAGCAATCGAGCGTCTCGAAAATCGTAACTTCTTTCTGGATATAAGCTCGTCGGGTGACCCTGCAACAAACCCCAGTGGAAAACGTTTGCGCGGTGAGCTGGCACGCTGGCTCAATGAACATGATCCTGATGCTTTGCGCAAGGAACTCGCTAACCGAGGGCATGAAGGTATGCCGCGCTACACTTGGGAGCATGATGGTTGGACGCTGGAGATCACAGCGTTTCCTAAAGCGCCGGAAAAGCGCACCGATGATTCACGCCTAATCGGTTCTTATGGAGATCGAGACGCGCGGTCTATAGACGGCTGGACACCAATTAGAGATCGCCTATTGGAAAAAGGAAAACGTTACGGGAAATTGGATGCCCCGTTGATTGTTGCGCTCAATACAGGATCATTCACACTCGATAAGATCGACGTTATGCAGGCTCTCTTTGGCCAGGAAGCCTTTGTATTTCGAACTGGCGCAAACGAGCCGGATTTTCGTCGCGAGTCGAACGGTGCGTTTAATGGCCCGGTCGGACCACGTTACACTAGAATATCCGGCGCTTGGGTTTTTAATGATGTAAATCCATCTAACATCGTCTCACGTAGGCATTCTGTTTATCTCAACCCACTGGCAGAACATGAGTGCCCTGAATCACTCCTTGATCTTCCCAATCACCGAATCAACAAAGATGACGAGATGAAGTTTCATCAAGGACTATGCTTGCCGTGCATTTTTGACCTTGAAGAGTCGTGGCCTGAATAGTTAGGGTGATTGATGGCAATAAAGAATACGTATTCAAACAGATACTTATGTCGGGTATATAGATTAGAGAATGGGCTTAGCGATTGAAGCATGTCAGAGTAATTGATCAGTTCCGTGAAGAGCTAACCAAAGTCTCCCAAGAGGTCGAGACTTCCGTTGCTATGGGCCACTTCGATATTAATAAAGTGTGTGAAGATCTGTTTTGTGGAATATTTAGAGAGCTCTTCGGCTTTGAAGCCCTCAGAAATTTAAACGCTGACGAGAAACAGAACTTTCCTGGAATCGACCTTGCAGATGACGAATCCAGAGTAGCTATCCAAGTCACATCGGATAGTTCATTGGAAAAAGTAAAGGATTCCATCCGCAAAATCATTAAGCACGACCTGCATGAAAAGTACGACAGAATAATTTTCTACATCCTGACTCGCAAACAAGGAAGTTACTCAAAAGCGAGCATAGCCAAAGTTTGCGAGGAGAAGGTCTCTTTCGACGTAAGCACGGACATACTTGATTTTACTGACCTAGCAACAAAAGCTGCTAGCGCTAAACCCAAAAATCTAAAAAATTCGGTCGATATTCTAGGTTCATATTTGAGGGGCTGTGATGTCGGTTTGGCGGATGAAGATTTCGATCCGCCGGAAGAACCATCGGAAACACTTTCGGCAAACATGTTGGAGCTATATTTCCCGCAAACTCTATACATAGCTGAATTACTACCTGAGATACTTGAAGGTAAAAAAGTACGAAACCAACGAAAACAGGTTGGGTCATACGCGCGAAGCCTTGAGCGAAGTGTTCCTTCTGACTACGAGGTAAGTGGCGGCAGACTCATCACATTTTATAATCTTGAAGACCAGAATAATCCGTTTGGATTTTTAATTGATGAAGGGACGGTCGAGCCTTTTCATCCAAGTGACTACTATTCCATCGACGAGGACCATGAGCGCGTATTTAAATCTCTGCTTAGATTCGGTTTGCAACAAAAGCTCTACAGGAATCGCGTTCTCTGGAAACATGAAGAAGGCGTTTTCATCTTCTTACCACGAGTTGATTCCGATAATACTCGAACTGAGAGTTGGGTAGGTCAAAAGAAGGCAACAAGAACTGTCTTTCAAAGAAGATTCAAGAGAGACGAGCCCGAAAAGGTTTTATCGACGCGGCATTTTGCGTTTTCTTTGAGTTTCCTAACCGTTGAGAAGGAATGGTACGTCGCCATAACGCCGGACTGGTTCTTCAGCCACGGCGATAGTTATAGGCAATCAGCGTTTGGTGACAAGCTTCTTAGCGGTCTCAAACGGATGGAAAAAAATAGGTCCATATTTGATCAATTCCGATTTCTTTGTTCATGGCTAAGAGATTTGGATGCGGATGATCTTTTTTCTGAGGATCTAGCGAACTCGCCTCACATAACGTTTGGGCAGATATTGCAATTTGGTGGAGCTAGGCCACTAAACGAGGATTTGTGGGAGCCGTTAGTCGTGATGGACGAAGACGACTCCGACCAGGAAAGATTTGGTCTCCTGTGAACATAGAGCACCTATTAGAACCTCGACTACTTTTCGCTAACGGCACGCATATATGTCCCCGGCGAGGTATTACTGAGTATGGGGTATTTGATCAAACGCAGGCAACCAGGCGGAAGGAAATTAATGTTGGAGGAATAGGAACGACGCACAGCATTGATTTGCTCGATAAATGGATAACTCGTTGTAGTGGGTTTATTTCCGCTCCACCTGATGCCAGACAAGAGAATCTAAGATTACCGTTTTGTGGCTTTAACCAATCCAGTGGGTTTGGCGCAGATATTCATTTCTCTAGTGATCTCGCAAGATCACTTAAAAACTCAGAGGTTAAAGACATTGTTGGTATAAAAAACCGTACCGATAGAGTAAAAAAGGCCATCGATCTTTACTACGAAAATATCAAGTTCCTAGCCCAGAACAGACATGTTGATGTCATAGTTTGTGTTGTTCCAGAGAGCTTGTTTAAAGTAGTTGCTACGGAGGAACGTTCTGGTGAAGAGGCGCTGGAAGTTAAAGAAGAAAGATACGAAGAATTGAACTTTCGTCGTTCGTTAAAGGCGAGAGCAATGGCACTAGGCAAGCCTTTGCAGCTTATTAAGCAGACTTCACTTGACGAGACCAAAGTGGCTGGTCAACAAGATGATGCAACAAAAGCGTGGAATTTCTGTACGGCTTTGTACTACAAATCGGGGCCGACAATTCCCTGGAAACTTGATCAGGATAACGCGAGAGCATCGTCTTGCGCAGTCGGCATTTCGTTCTATCGAAGTAGGGACCGCCAGACATTGAATACGAGCTTAGCTCAAATTTTCGACGAGCTTGGTAACGGACTTATATTGAGAGGTACGCCAGTAGAAATAGATAAACAAGACAGAATTCCTAGACTCACAGCTCAACAGTCTCACGATCTCTTGTTAGCAGCACTAAATGAATATCGCGTCGCGCTAAGAACATTTCCGGCTCGCGTTGTTGTTCATAAGTCATCAAATTTCAGCGATGAAGAAATCGAAGGTTTTGAGGCGGCAGCAAATGAATTAAATATCGACACTGTGGATTTTGTCACTGTCATGGATTCTAAACTTCGGTTGTTTCGGAACGGCAATTACCCTCCGTACAGAGGTACATTGGCCCAATTGGATGAGGGTCGGCAACTGCTCTATACGCGCGGATCGGCTTGGTACTACCAGACCTACCCAGGTCTTTACGTTCCCCAACCGATTGAATTGAGAATTGTTAAAACCGAAGAGTCCCCTAGTTTTATTGCGAAAGAAATTCTTGGTTTAACCAAGATGAACTGGAATAACACGCAGTTTGACGGTAAATATCCAGTGACACTTGGCTGTTCACGAAAGGTTGGAGAAATAATGAAATATCTAACGGAATCGGATACGCCGCAGATTAGATACGGGTACTACATGTAGAGATGGAAATACATCGAGCCGTCAAAGAACTTTTAGTTATTGTCGAAGCCTTGCATCGACGTTATCCAAAGAAGAAATTTACCTTGGATGGGCGTCTTGTTGGTGAT
The DNA here is from genome assembly GCA_964351875.1 of uncultured Pseudomonadales bacterium. Lineage (GTDB taxonomy): Bacteria > Pseudomonadota > Gammaproteobacteria > Pseudomonadales > Azotimanducaceae > JANSWO01. The sequence continues at coordinate 7,794 of CAYGQC010000113.1, read as the reverse complement.
CTCGGTGAAATTCTCGTTGAACAAGACTATGAGCTTGAACTTTTCGAGGGACTAGAGAAGCATCATGATGCAATCACCCCCGGTGGCAGAAAAGTTCAGATCAAAACCACCATGCAGAATTCACTCACTTTCCCATGCGACCACACGCCGGATTTTTATCTGGGTATAAAAGTGTTTCCCGATGGAACATATGAAGAAATCTTCAACGGCTCAGGTGATTTGGCACGCAAGGGTATACAGAATAGAAAGCCAACAAAAAACAACCTGCACTCAATCTCGCTATCAGCGTTACGAACTTTGCACAAGGATGTTCCAGAAGAGTTTCGCATACGGCGGAAACTCATTAGGCAAATTTGAGTGGATAGCTAACACCATCCATACTCCCTGAAAATATCTTACGAACACTTGCCGCGTCCCGTTCCGAGACCGCGCTCTACTCGCTCATTCTTCGCTCCCCAAGCCTGATGGTCTTGGCCCTATGGTAACGATCCCTCGCGGATGACAGAGCTTAGGGTCTGCCGCCCCTGGCGCAGGACAAGCCGTATCCCCAACCTTCCGCGTGCGCATCCGCTTCCCTTGTGCAGGCCGGGCGATCCCCCTCGGCTTGCCTTTGCCCACCCCGCTTCTCGCCGAACGGCAGGCCTGCATGGCGCAGGCTTGTAACGATTTAAAAAGGAGAAGAGGCAATGACCACTTTATATGCACAGCCCTATGATATTTCAGCGTGTGGGTTCTATTTTGAGACCGCAGATGATTACAACGAAAAAGCAAAGCGAGCGGTGAATAATTTCGGCCAGCCAGTTGAAGAATTCGAGATTCAATTCATAGATGGCGAGCAAATTGATTGCGAGTTAGCCAAGGCGATCGGATTGCACCAAGGAAGCTTCGCCGAATTTTTGGAGCTTGTGGAAGATCTTGAAGACCATGAAAAAGTATCTCTCATAATCGCTATTGGTGAATGTGGCTATGACTACGATCCTGGCAAAACCTCAGCAGGTGATTTTGAAGTTGATCTTTATGAAATGGGATCGATGCGAGAATTGGCGGAGCATTTTGTCGATGAAGGCCTGATGGGAGAAATCCCCGAGAACTTAGTGATGTACTTTGACTATGATGCTTTGGCGCGAGACTTGGCGGTCGAATATTCAGAAACCACCATTGATGGAAGCCGTTACATTTATCGCTGTGGATAAGGAGCGCGGGGTTTACGCGGAGCGAGTTCAAAGCTCTCGCGCTTGCCACGCGCCATTTCTTCAAACTGTTCACGTTCCTCCCTCAAAGAGCGCTGAAAATTACGCTGGTATCCGAACAGTCTATCGATCCGGGATTGTAACTTTCGGCTTGTCTCAAGTTGCTCAAAAATGAGCCCATCACGCTCAAACTGGTCGCGTCGATTTGCTAAATACGCTTCGCGCTCATTCTCACCCTCGATCTGGCGGCGTTTGCCGCTCACGCGTTGCATGAGCCCGCGAAGCCCACTTGAAAATCGGCCCTGTCGTTCCCTGAACTCTGTTTGCCAGCGATGGGCCTGCTGATCCAGAAGCGCTGCGCGCGCGGTTTTATGCATTTTGGTCAAGCTTGCTCGCTGTACATTTAGTGCGTTGGCTCGTGCTTGTATCGTTGCCTCCTGCGCGTCTTGAAGATTAACCAGACGTTCAAGGAGCGTTTTAGCCTGATCTCGTCGCGCTTCATCAACCGAAGGCAGCGATTCAGAGTCATCGATCTTGCTCAGCACCTCTTTGGTTTTCACACCGGCCCACTTAGCCAGTGCATAGACCTCGCCTTTGAAATCGACGGCAACAACGCCCCGTCGATCACCCTTTGCGAGAATGTAGCCACGCTCATTCAGCGCGTTTGCAAGAGCCGCTTGCGTGTCGCTAACTGACCAGCATTCCTGAAAGGCTGCCTTTATGGCTTTGGGGTCTTTTTTCGCTCGCTTGGCTTGCTGCCACTGCGCCAGGGTGAAATTTCTAGGATCACGCAAATCCGAACGCATCAAGCCTTTGGGCATCTTCCAGCGATGCTCCAAAAACAGCTCACGCGAAATGTCCATCAGCTTGCGCTTGGTAAAAGAGAGCTGGACGGCTTTGCCTTGTTTCGTATCAATCCGTGACCACACGGCGTGAGCGTGCCTACGACCTTCCTTTTCATGAAAGACAATTGCCCGTGGCTGCTTGGTTAAACCAAGCGCGTGTTCCACACGGGCAATGGTCTCCTCAAATACTTCGGTCGGCACCTTCTCGGTTGGAGGGGGATTCAAGCTCAGTGAAAAAAGAAATTGCTTCGCTTTTGTGGCGCGGCTAGCCGCGTAAGCCTCTTTGAAAGCCCCATAAAGATCGTCCGACACAAAGCCGCGCAAATCGAATATCTCGACATGGTCGTTCTCTGCTTTTAAAAGATGCTGGGCAAGGTTGGTGCCGCCGCCACGCTGATTGCCTTGCAGGATCACAGCTTGAGCCCCAGCGCTATGAATAAAGCATCGCGCATTGCCAGGATTGCGGCAGATGCATCTTCAAGCTGCCTCTCAACATCTTCAGAAACATCAATGGTTCCCATGTTCGCGGATTTAGCCAGTTGATTGACGTTTGAGGCTAGGCGCGATGCACCGAGCTCGGAAAGCACAGTCGCAAGTTGCTGATCTTCGATTCGCGGACGGCGTACAGAGCGTCGTCGCGTAGCTTGCTCACCAAACACACACTCACGGATATACGCGGCCCAGGGGCGGCCTCCGGCGTGTTCATCCAGGAAGGCCCGCTCTTGGGCGCTCAGGCGCATCGAGAAGGGCTTGAATTGCTTTGAGGTGGTTCTGGGCTTCTGCGCCTCTACAAAGGCTTCTGTAGCACGCAGAATCGTGATATCTGAAGATGGAGCGCTCATGGTGAGGGCTCCATGAGGTCGACGTTAAGGCGTTCTAGCTCTTCGTTCCATTCCTGAAGGGTTTGGATCAATTGTGGTTCGAAGTTTGTCTCTACGTCTCCGCCAACCAAAAACGGCCCCATTCGGGGCCGTTTTTGGTTGGCGGAGAGGGAGGGCGAAAGAGAACGCTGTGGTTCGACTGCGTAGCAGGCCGTCGCATGCGACGGGCGCGGAGCGAACGAGCACGGCTGCAAGCCGCGCGCAGCCCGTAGGGTGAGGATGGCCCAAAGGTCATCCGAATAATCCCGACCTCTGTCAGCGATTAAGCACGTCTGAACTGCGAAATGCCCGCCGGCTCGCCTTTCTTATTGGCGGAGACGCAAGGACGACGCAAGGACGACGCAGTCGGCGCTTTCTCCGGCTTCTCAATCCCAGTCATCAGAGTAGTATCAGGAACCTCCCCGAAAGGATCCGGAGTCCATCAATGCCCCTATCCCTGCCCCGTACCGAGCAATCTGTAGCCCGCCTGCTTGTGCTCACCGTCGCCTGCCTGACTTCGGCTATCGCCATCTCGTCCACCGCACGTGCGGAATCACCCACTATTTCGGCCCCCACTCAAGCGGGCATTAACGAAGCCATTGAGATCCTCGTTTCGGGCCCCGAGAAGCCTGGAGACATCGTTCGCTTCGCCGACGAATCCGGGCCGCTTAGAAAAGGCGCCTACACCTACGTGGGCAACATGAAGAATCAGCGTACGACGCTAAGCGCTCCTGCTGAGCCAGGCAACTATCTCGTGGTATACGTGTCCGAGCGCGAAGTTGTCGCGTCGACGCCTCTAACCGTTGTCCCAATCAGCGCGGACGTGAGGGCTCCGGAGAGCGCCAGCATGGGCGAAACGATAACGGTTGCCTTCGATGGCCCACGCAACGCCGGTGACTACCTGCAATTCATGACCGCGGAGGGGGAACCCATTCGCGCCCTGTACGCCTACGCCGGAACAAAGGGCGATGCGCAGGCGAACATGAAAGCACCCATTGAGCCTGGCAGTTATCAGATCGGATACTTCACCGCCAAGAAATTGATCGGCGCAACGCCTATAACGGTTACCGCCTCTTCCGCGAGTGTAACCGTGCAGGATGCCATCACAGCGAACGCGACTCTCGCCGTTAGCTTCGAAGGCCCCCTCAACTCGGGCGACTACCTGCAGTTCGTTGCCGAAGGCGGTCAGCCAATGCGCGGCCTGTACACCTACGTCACCAGCAAAAACGCTGGCGAGGCGAAAATGAAAGCCCCACTCGAACCGGGCGAGTACCAGATTGGCTACTTCACCAGCAAGATTATGATTGGCTCAGCGCCAATCACGGTTTCATCCGTGTCCGCCGAGTTATCGGCGCCCCAAACCGTTGCTGCCGGCGCGCACTTCGACATCACCTGGAGTGGGCCAAACAACAGCGGCGATAGAATCGCCATCGCAGACGCTGAGGGCAACGCGAACGGCGACTACACCTACCCAGGTAACCGGACAGGGCCGGTTACCTTGAGAGCACCCGAGATTCCCGGACAGCACTCAATCATCTACCTGACCGGTCACCAGATTATCGGCCAGACGACGTTCGAGGTCGAAGCCGTTAGCGCAACACTTGAGGCGCCAAACGCGGTGCCCGGGCGAGAACACTTTGTCGTCGCCTGGCAGGGGCCCGGAAATGTCGGTGACCGCATCAACATGAACAGCGACGCTGCGGACGAGCTGCGTGGGTACCGGTACGTCGCTGCTGATCAAGGCCAGGAAACGAGGCTTCTCGCACCCGCCGAACCTGGTGACTACACGTTGCGGTACGTAACCCACGGCGGTCGAGTACTGACCGAGCGAGCTATCTCGGTGACTCCACCTGCGCAGCGACCCGGGTTTCTCAGGGTAACGGCGGATACCCGGCAACCTTTGTCTGAGGCTGATGCAATCGAACTCGTGCTCGACGCATCCGGAAGCATGCTGCAGCGCATAGCAGGTGAGCGTCGGATCGACATCGCCAAGCGCGCACTCGCGAGTCTCGTCACCGACACGCTACCCGCAGGAACGCCTCTGGCACTACGCGTCTTTGGGCACAAGGAGGCGGATAAGTGCAGAAGTGATCTCGAGCTTCCCCTCGCGCCTCTGGACCAATCTTCGACCAGCGCTCGCATCGCTGGAATCAACGCGATGAACCTGGCTAAAACACCGATCGCAGACTCACTGCAGGCAACCTCGTCCGACCTTGCGGGCGTAGACGGAGAGCGCATCATCGTGCTGGTTACGGACGGCGAGGAAACTTGCGACGGCGATCCGGCCAGCGTGATCGCGTCCCTTCGCGCCGGACACAAATCGCTGCGCGTCAATATCATCGGTTTCGCGATGGACGACGAGAACTTGCACAACACGTTCGGACAGTGGGCAGCACTCGGCGGCGGTGGCTACTTTCAGGCGAACCAGGAAGCGGAACTCGCCACCGCATTGCTGAGCTCAATGAGCCCCGCGTTCTCAGTTCGCCTACCGGACGGAAGCCTCATCGAGGAAGGCATCGCCGGAGAGCCTGCACTGACGCTGCCACCCGGCAACTACCAGGTTTACTCGGCCGGCCGGGAGCATAACGTGACAATTTCCGAGAACACTCTAAGCACGGTCGAGTTGACTGCTGCGCCGTAGTCACCTTCTAGCGCGCAAGCGGCTAAGGCATCCAGCCGCCTACGCTCGCGTAAAAAAGCCGGGGCCCTTTCGAGATCCGGCTTTAGCGAAATCACCCAGTGTGCGACCCCGCCGGGTAACTGCTAGATGGCGCGGGCGCGTCGAGCAGCAATACCACCCAGCGCGAGCAGCATCAGTGCGAGAGAGCCCGGCTCCGGAACATTGATCGAGTAGTCGAAGTCGTCGAGCGCGAAGTGGTTACCCCAACCGCCGTAGTTCGAATTGTCGGTGCCGCCAAACGACGAGAACACCAGGGAGTCGATGCCAGCGAAGTTGAAATCGAAGTTGACCGGGCCACTCGTATCGACGGTGACCGTACGATCGTAGAGAAGATCGCTACCGAGATAGCCTTCCACGCGAACTGACAAGCCGTCATTCCAGGCGCCGGTGATCGCCGCACCGTTGAAGTCGAATGCGCTGTCGCGGCTTAGCGACATATCGTTGCCGTAGGCATTGAACAGCACGTAGTCACCTGACGTCAGGCCGTTCTTATAGCCGCTATCCGTGTATTGATTAGCGTTTAAGACCCAGGCATCGGTGTCCCAGGAAAAATCGCCGTAGTTACTGTCGCTAATGCTCTCGAAGCTGGACGTTGAGACGTCGTCGAAGTCGAGAACCGCTGCCTGAGCAGTCGCGCCGCCAAACAGAGAGGCAAAAACAAACGCTGAAACTGAAGCCTTGATTGAAGTCATTGTTGTCATCCATTCATTACCGGGGGAATGGAAACAGCCTACGCAGCACACGTCCGTGACGCTGCGCCGGATTTGTACGCTGACGCAACACAACGTAAGACGATGTGTGAACCGCCTTACAACTGGTGCGATTGTGAGAACCCGGTCACGTTTTGCCCTCGAATTGGCTCCGGCTGGTAGACTTGAGCGCTTCGAACCCGCGGACAAACCCTGTGCAGAACCACCTACCCTACTCCCGCTTCCTGTCTCACTGCCTGGCACTCACGCTTTCGCTAGGCCTCGTTACCGGCTGCGAATCCCTGGGCGATCTCGAGTCGATACTCGACTCGAGCGGCTCCGGCAGCCAGCTCAGTCAGACAACCATTGCTAACGGTCTGCGCGAAGCACTCACCGTCGGCACGGAGCGAGTAGTGACCGACCTCGGTAGCGATGGTGGTTACCTGAATTCCAGATTTCGGATACCGCTGCCGGATCGGCTGGCATCTGCCCGTGACACTGCCGCTCGCTTCGGCTTAGACGGAAGCTTCAATGCGCTGGAAGTGCGCTTGAACGAAGCCGCCGAGCTTGCGGCTCCCAAGGCAAAAGCCCTGTTTGTCGACGCAGTTCGACAAATGAGCTTCAGCGACGTCATGAGCATCTATCAAGGTCCGAACGACGCAGCAACCAGCTACCTGCGGCGCACGACTGAGAATCAGCTTCGCTCGCAGATGACACCGCTAATCGATAACTCTCTCAACCAGGTGGGCGCCGTTCGAAGCTTCAACGACCTCGTCAGTACCTACAACGCGTTGCCGTTGGTCAAGCCGATCGATGCGAACCTCTCTGATCACGTACTCGACTATGCCTCCACTGCACTGTTCAGTCGTCTCGCCGAGGAGGAGGCAGCGATTCGATCCAACCCGGTGAAGCGCACGACGGAGCTCCTTCGCCTTGTCTTCGGTAGCTGAGTTTCAAGCGCCAATCGTCTAAAGCTGAATGATTCAGCGCTATCGATCTCACATCAGCAACTGATCACGCTATGCGGCAACGCTTCCTGTGATGAGCCCCTGTCTATGAACAAGCCTGAACCAACCCCTCCTAACGCTCGCACACAGGCCATCCTGTCCGGCACTCCCCTGAAAGTACTGGTGATGCTGGCTGCGCCATCGTCGACGGCATTTCTCATCCAGGCGCTGGTCAGCATGTCGGAGGTCTACTTCGTCGCACAGCTTGGCACCACCGCTCTTGCAGCCATGGCCATCGTTTTTCCACTGCTCATGTTGCTGCAGATGATGTCGGCGGGCGCCCTGGGTGGCGCGGTTTCGTCTGCAATCGCGCGAGCGCTAGGTAACGGCAATCAGACTCGCGCCGAATCTCTGCTATGGCACGCTTTTGCGGTCGCGGCCGTCGGAGCGCTGTTGTTCGGGTTGCTTTTTGCCGCGTTCGGCGCACAACTGCTCACCGTACTCGGCGGTCGGGGCGAGATATTCGAAGCGGCTTACAGCTATTGCGTCATCGTCTTCATCGGCGCTCTGTTTCTGTGGTGGA
>CAYGQC010000112.1:0-12958 GCA_964351875.1 uncultured Pseudomonadales bacterium | reverse complement strand
CAAATATCTCGTCACCCCTACCGGCATAAGGCCCAATACCCAACGGCCCCCCGAAGTGATCGAGAATGATCGTCGTATCTGGAAACGCCTGCGCCAGGCTCGTTAGCTCCGGCAGTTGATGGTGATAACACCAGGCGTCAAAAGACAGATTGCGCTTGCCGAGCTCGGCGAATCCCTCACGAAAATCATCTCGCAGAAACAGGCTCTTCGGCGGATGCGTGTGCGAGTTGCGAACACCCTCATCCGCATCCCAACCCGCCGCGTGCCGGATACCGCGAAAGCGCTCGGACAAGCGAACGTGCAGATCAAGCACCGACCCTATCGCCGAGCCAGCCGTCAGATCCGCCATCCCGACTATGCCCGCACACGCCCGTAACTTGCCGTAGGTGCCGCTCGCAGACATGGCCGCCACGCCGTTAACAAACTCCGTCTCACCGACCGGCGCTTCTAGCACGGAGCTATCGGCGCGGTACATCGCCGAACACTCGACAAAGACGGTCGAAATGATGTTGTGACCGCTGTTGAGATCAAGCAACAGTTCATCGAGCAAGTAACGACTGCGCTCGTGGTCCCACAAGTGATGGTGCGGATCAACGATCGGGCGATCCGGATCGATAATGTCTTCAGTAACCAGTGACAACCACTGCGCTTGCTCGTCAACCATGATCAGTACACCACTACGCTGCGAATGGACTCACCCGAATGCATGAGATCAAAACCGGTGTTGATCTCGTCAAGCGAGAGCGTATGGGTGATCAGATCGTCGATATTGATCTTGCCGTCCATGTACCAGTCAACAATCTTCGGTACCTGCGTGCGCCCTTTGGCACCCCCGAATGCAGTGCCGCGCCAGGATCGGCCCGTGACGAGCTGGAACGGCCGCGTGCTGATTTCTGCGCCTGCGGGTGCCACCCCGATGATGATGCTCTCGCCCCAACCCTTGTGGCAGCACTCCAGCGCCTGGCGCATCACATCCACATTGCCGATGCACTCAAAGGAGTAATCGACGCCACCGTCGGTGAGATCAACGATCGCTCCCACCACGTCATCCACTTCCGAAGGGTTGACGAAATCGGTCATGCCAAAGCGTGTCGCCAGCTCACGCTTATCCTCATTGAGATCAACGCCGATTATTCGATCTGCGCCGACCAGGCGCGCGCCCTGAATCACGTTGAGCCCAATGCCACCCAACCCAAAGATCGCAACCGTGTCGCCTGCCTGCACCTTGGCCGTATTCATGACCGCACCAAGCCCGGTGGTCACACCGCAGCCGATGTAGCAGACCTTATCGAACGGAGCATCCGGGCGAATCTTCGCCAGCGCGATCTCCGGCACGACGGTGTGGTTCGCAAAGGTCGACGTTCCCATGTAGTGAAACAGGGGATCGCCATTCAGCGAGAAGCGCGAGCTACCGTTGGGCATCAGGCCCTGGCCCTGGGTATCCCGAATCGCGCCGCAAAGGTTGGTCTTGCCAGACAGACAGAACTTGCACTGGCGGCATTCGGGCGTATAGAGCGGAATGACATGGTCACCTGGCTTCAACGAAGTGACTCCCGAACCCACTTCCAGAACGACACCCGCACCCTCGTGGCCGAGAATGCTCGGGAACAAACCTTCAGGATCCGCCCCCGACAGCGTGAACGCATCCGTATGGCAGATGCCAGTGGCCTTCACCTCAACCAGCACCTCGCCCGCTTGCGGTGGAGCAAGGTCGACGGTTTCGATGGAAAGTGGTTGGCCGGCGGCTAGCGCGACGGCGGCGCGTGTTTGCATGTTGACCCTTCAAGCTCCATTAGTAGGCCGCTACGGTAACCCATAGAACGGCATATTTTCACCATCGGGCAGCGCATCAATAACCGGCCATCGCACAACGGGCATAATGCTCTCGTGCGTCTATTCCGCTTCGAGCCCCGAATCCACAACTGGCAGTCTTATGTGCCATTGCTCGGCGTGCTGCGCGGCTATCGGCGAGTGGATCTGCCACACGACGTAATCGCTGGCATCGTCGTCGGTATCATCACGGTTCCCCAGGCGGTGGCATATGCCTTCATCGCCGGGTTGCCGCCCCAGGCTGGCCTGTACGCGTGTTTGTTGCCTATGGTGATCTACGCGATTCTGGGGTCTTCACGACACCTCGTCGTCGGTCCGGTCGCGGTAGCCGCACTGATGGTGGCGGCCGCTGTCGAGCAGCACGCAGACCCTTTCGGAGCGGACTTCTACGCCATTGCGACCGCTGTATCGCTGCAGGTCGGCCTCATTCTGCTCGCGCTGCGAGCGACCAACATGGGCGGTATCGTCAACCTGCTCGGACATCCCGTTGTCAGTGGCTTCGTCAACGCCGCGGTCATTCTGATCGTCATTTCCCAATTACCGGCGTTTACCGGTCTCGAGCTCGGTGGCGATACACCCGCCGCCCGCCTGATCGAACTTGCGGTACGAATCGGAGAAATCAACCCAGCCAGCCTCGCTATCGCGACGGCGAGCTTCATCGCTCTGCTTCTGTCCCGACGAACCTTAGCTGCCCTGCTGCGAATCAGCCCCAATAACCCGCTCGCGAGAATCGGGCCCATGCTTATCGCCGTGCTGACAACCGCGCTGGTCGCCGCTTTTTCGCTCGATCAAACCGAAGGCGTTTCCGTCGTGGGCGCGCTGCCGGCGGGCCTGCCTTCATTCACGCTGCCACCTTTCGAAGTGTCTCTGTGGCTCGATCTGCTACCAGCGTCGTTCATGATCGCGCTGGTCGCCTACGTCGAAAGCTATTCGGTTGGCGCAACGCTGGCCACCCGAGAACGCACCCGTCTGAACGCGAACCAGGAACTGATTGCACTGGGCGCTGCCAACATCGGCGCGGCATTTACCGGTGCGTACGCCGCGGCGGGCAGCTTCTCGCGTTCGAGCGTCAACTATTCAGCAGGTGGCCGGACGCCAGTAGCTTCGCTGGTCTGCGCCATGATCGTCGCGATTGTTCTTCTCATTTTTACGTCGCTCTTTGACAAGCTCCCTCTACCAGCTCTGGCCGCGATCGTAATGGTGTCAGTCGCGCCGCTCTTCGATTGGCACGCCGTCCGGGAGAGCTGGCGCTTTTATCCACTGGATAGCGTCACGCACGTGGTCACGTTCTTTTCGGTTCTGCTATTCGGCGTCGAAGCGGGTCTGCTCGCGGGCATCGGATTGGCCATCGCACTGTTCGTGCGCAAGTCCAGCAAACCCAACATACCGATCCTCGGACGGCAGGGGCAGAGCGTCTATTTTCGCAGCATCAAGCGCAGCGGCATCACGGAAACCGAGTCTCTAGTGATCGTGCGCATCGATGAGAACATCTATTTCGCAAACGCTAACCAGATCGAGAACAAGCTCCTCAAAATCGTGCAGCGCCGGCCTGCCGCTCGCCATCTTATCGTCGTGTTCAGCTCGGTCTCACTAATCGACGCCAGTGGGCTCGAGATGCTTGAGCGGATCAACTCGAACCTGCGCGCCGTGAACGTACGACTGCATTTCGCCGAAGTGAAGCATGCCGTCATCCGCCAGTTTGAGCAGGTCAAGTTCAGCGATCGGCTGTCCGGGCAACTGTTCTTTTCGACCGACGAAGCCGTTAGCACACTCAGTCAGCCAACGCTGCCGCCAGGCAGTTAGACGGAGAGACGCCCAGCAACGTAGACTCGGACGCGCTAATAGAGATTTCTGGGGAGAAAATCTTGAGCGACAGCACAGGTGTTCCTGCACGCCAATACGCCTTTCTAACTTTTCTGACGCTACTCAACGTCATGAACTTCGTTGATCGCCAGTTGTTGGCGAGCTTCGCGAATTTTATCGTTCCTGATCTCGGCCTCACCGACACACAGTTTGGCCTCCTTACTGGTCTGGTCTTCATATTCTTCTACGCGATAATGGGCCTGTTCATGGGCACACTCGCAGACCGGCTAAACCGGCCTAAGCTGATTGCCTTTGGGTTGACTCTATGGAGTGTTCTGACCGCCGTTTCGGGTGCTGCAAAGGGCTTCGCGAGCCTGGCCGTACCGCGGATGCTGATCGGGAGTGGGTGAGTCCATCCTGACACCAACCGCAATGTCGATGCTGGCAGATCGCTTTCCAGCGTCCAAACTGGGTTTCGCCTCGGGCTTCTACTACATGGGCGTGCCGATCGGGGTCGGCGCTTCGCTATTGGTTGTCGGCTATCTCGGCCCGGCGATCGGTTGGCGTAACTGTTTCTAACTACTCGGCGCAATCGGGCTGCTGCTTGCTGTCGCCATGCTGTTCGTCAAGGAAACGCCGCGCCGGCACGGCGACATCGAAATCGACCCGGACGCCGCCAAACCAAGCTTCTCGGAGATCGCACGCACGGTATGGAAGTCTCTCACTTCATCGCCAGCGCTGATGTTGACGATGGCCGGTGGTGTGTCGTTGCACTTCATTCTCGGCGCAGCAGCGTTCGACCAGCTGTGGTACGTACGAGAACGTGGTTTCGATGCGGCGGAAGTCGCTCAACTTTCTGGTTGGATAGCGATGATCGCCGGCGTGCTGGGCAACCTATTCGGTGGTATCGGTAGCGATGCTTTCATGCGCCGAACCGGCCAGGGCAGACCGATGTTTCTGTTCTGGATCATGCTGGTCCTGCTGCCACTCAACATCGTGTATCGCCTTGTACCCGGCGACAGCATCTGGTTCTACATCGGCATTTTTGCGGGCTTCTTCCAGCTCGGCTGTTTCTACGGCCCGACGTTTGCGACCGTTCAGGACCTCGTACCGCCACAGATTCGCGGGACTATGGTGGCGTTCTACCTACTGTCATTGAATCTTTTCGGATTGGGAATCGGCATCACCGCAGGCGGCATATGCATCGATATGATGCGCGATGCAGGCGTTGCCGAGCCTTACACGTGGACGCTGCTGACGTTCACCGTAATATCGGCACTGGCTCTGCCCTGTTTCCTTGCGGCAGGGCTGCGTTATCGTCGAGACCAGCAGGCCTTGGCCGACAAATTGGCGGCAGAACAACGAACGAGTGGAGCTTAAACCATGATCAGTTTTCTCGATCCCCGGGCGCCGTCATCGGCGCAGAATGAACCTTACACACTAGCCGTCGATTTGCCCGCTCAGGCGAGAGGGACAATTGCCTTTCTCGCTAACGGCTTTCCGGATTCGGTGGAATTTCTCAACGCGATCAGTGCCGTTTTGAAAGAAAAGCTTCCGAATCTGACGATGCGTCACTGGAACAAAGGCAATGCTTCAATTCCGGCACCGGATGAGATGCTGGATGACATCGAGCAGTCCTCGATCGCGGTTATCGCAGCCTACGGACACTGAGGCAGCTGCACTACCGGCACCGTGCGTGACGGAATTGCAATGGCTCGGCGGGGCATACCATCGGTAGCCCTGGTCACCAAAGAGTTCTGGCCCCAGGGAGACTTCGTAGCAAATTCGCTGGGCATGACTGGCTCCCCTCGCCTGCAGCTACCGCATCCGGTGGCTGGAACGGGCGCCGTAAACCACCAGCGACTGGCCGAAGAGATCGCGCCCAGGCTGATCAGGATGCTCGCTGGTGAGTGAAGAACTTAGCGCACCGACAGAAGCTGATGCGGTAGAAGCGCTGCATGCCCTCGGCTGCACGGACGGTTTGCCCGTGATCGTGCCAACGGCGGAACGTGTGCAACGAATGGTCCTGGCCGGTGGTCAAGACGGCGACCTGATACTAGGCACCATGGGGCCCGGCAACGGCGTTGCGAGCATCGAGAAGGTCGCCGTTGCTGCGGTCATGGCCGGTTGTTTGCCCGACTATTTCCCCGTTGTACTCGCTGCAGCTAAAGCCGTGATCGATGAGCGGTTCGACCTGACTGAAATGCAGGGAACCACACACTGCACAGCGCCATTGATCATCGTCAACGGTCCGGCCCGCCACAGTTGTGGACCGATCGCCGCCCGCTACGGCGCACTCGGACCAGGGCATAGAGCCAACGCGACCATCGGGCGCGCATTGCGCTTGGCGATGATCAACATCGGCGGCGCAAAGCCAGGCGAGTCAGACATGGCACTGCTTGGCCATCCGGGCAAGTTCACCTACTGTCTTGCGGAAGACGAGGAGAACTCTCCGTTCGAGCCGCTACACGTCGCGCTGGGCTTCGGGGCCGAAGACAGCACAGTGACGGTTATCGGTGCGGAAGCGCCGCAATCCGTTATCTATTCCGGCAACGCCGACGATCCGAAGAACCATCGACACCTGCTGAAGGTACTGGCTCTCGGCCTCGCCGGTCTCGCCAGCAACAACGCGATCCTGCGCGCTGGCCAGGCTGTGGTGGTGCTGAATCCCGATCACGCAGCGATACTTCATGACGCTGGCTTGCAACGATCGGACATTCAGGAGCAACTGTTCGAGCTGTGCAGCCACACTGTGGCGGAAATCAGCGAAGTCGCTGGCAGCTTCTCACCAGCCGGCAAAGACGCAGACAAGCGCTTCTACGCATTCAGCGACAAAAACGACATTGTTGTCATCATGGCAGGCGGGAGTGGCCTGTACTCCATGGTCATGCCAACCTGGTGTGCGGGAAAACACAAGAATCGCGCGATTACCGTACCGATTGACGTCGATCAATTCTGCGAAATCCCCGGGTCGTAAAAACCACTCCGCATTTCGCCGTTCTATCAGAGGAATCCTCCAAACATGTATCCAGGCAAATGGGCCAACGAATTTCCCGACAAGCCGGCGATCATTCATTCCCAAACGGGTGAGTCGGTCAGCTTCGGCGAGCTCAACAACCGCTCCAACCAACTCGCCCAGTTACTTCATGCGGACGGGCTGCGCAAAGGCGATCACATCGCCATCTTCATGGAAAACCACCTGCGCTATTTCGAAATTTGCTGGGCGGCGCTTCGCAGCGGCCTGTACATCACCACGGTCAATCGCTACCTCACCGATGAGGAGGCTGGTTACATCGTCGACAACTGCGAAGCAAAAGCGCTTATCACTTCAAAGCGCCTCGAAGACATAGCGGCTCGCCTGCCCGATTTCGCTCCGAATTGCACCCGTTGGTTGATGATTGATGGCGTTAGCGAAGGGTACGAATCCTACGAAACTGCCGTCGCTGACATGCCCGAGAGGAATCTGGAACAGCAGCCGACAGGCGCATTCATGCTTTACAGCTCAGGCACCACCGGGCGGCCCAAAGGGATCAGCCGGCCCTTGCCCGACACGCAGATAAGCGACGATGCCGGCGCCGTCGGAGGCCTGCAGCAGGCACTCTGGGGTTTCGACAGCAACACGATCTATCTATCGCCCGCGCCGCTCTATCATTCAGCCCCGATCGGCTTCTGCACGGCGGCCCTCGCGCTGGGCGGCACGGTGGTGATGATGCCGCGGTTCGATCCCGTCGACTCGCTGGCCGCCATAGAGAAGTACAAGGTAACCCACAGCCAGTGGGTGCCCACGATGTTTACTCGCATGTTGAAGCTCCCGGAAGAAGAACGCAGTGGCTTTGACCTCAGCACTCTGAAGGTTGCCATCCACGCGGCTGCGCCCTGCCCAAGAGAAGTGAAGCAGCAGATGCTCGATTGGTGGGGACCGGTTATCTACGAGTACTACGCCGGCACCGAACTAAATGGCTTTACCCACGTCACACCGGAGGCCTGGCTGGCAAAACCAGGAACTGTTGGCCAACCCATTCTCGGTGTTATCCATATCTGCGATGACGACGGCAATGAGGTGCCGGCCGGGCAGGACGGCATCGTCTATTTTGAGCTGCCTGAAATGCCATTCGTCTATCACAAAGATGCCGGCAAGACGAAGGACACCCAGCACCCTAATCACGCCAATTGGACGGCATTGGGTGATGTTGGCTATGTCGATGCGGACGGCTTTCTGTTTCTCACCGACCGCGCCACCTTCATGATTATCTCGGGCGGCGTGAACATCTACCCTCAGGAGATCGAGGACGCTCTGGTCATGCATCCGAAGATCGCAGACGTTGCGGTGGTCGGCGTGCCTGACCCGGAGATGGGCGAGGCGGTGAAAGCGGTGGTTCAGCTAGCAGACGGTGTCGAGGCGAACGATGAGCTCGAGCAGGAACTCATCGCGTACGCGCGCGAACACATAGCGCACTACAAATGTCCGAAGAGCATCGACTTCATGGACGAGTTACCGCGTTTGCCTACAGGCAAGCTCTACAAGCGAATTCTCAAGGACAACTACTGGGGTAAGACAGGCTCCAAGATCGTCTGAAAAAGCTGTATGGGGCCTCGTGCCGCCAAGCAGACCCGGCTGCTTGTGCCCCGCCCAAGAGTCGCTGGCTATGCGGACTCAGGAGATTGACTCAGGAAACTAGAGACGCGTAGCTATCCAGCTCTCGCTGCACGGTAGTGAGATCACTGGAGGACAGCCGACAGGTAACGCTGTCGATCTCCAGCGCGCGCAATCGATCGAGCATCGGCGGTGACATATCCGCTGAGGAGGCCACGATCATCGGTGGTGCTCGTCCGGCGTCAGCACAAAGAGCTCGCAGCTCACCAACCTGACGCTCGAAATCGTCAATCGGCGTCATCCGGTTTTCGGATAAATCGGTCGCCTCAGGAATGACTACCGGCAGCCAGCCGTCACCATAGCGAGCCACTCTCTTTAGAACATTCGGATGCGCACCAGCGATCAGCACCGGTGGCCCGCCGGGCTGAACCGGTTTTGGCCACTGCCACGCCGGGTCAAAATCGACAAAATCACCGTGATACTCAGCTACCTCGCTGGTCCACAACACCCTCATCGCTTCCACCCGCTCACGCATGATCTTGAAACGATTGGAGATATGAGAGCCGTGGTTGAGCATTTCCGGCGCGTTCCATCCCGCACCAACACCAAAAACCATACGCCCGTTTGAAACAAGATCGATGCTTGCGACAGCCTTGGCGCAGTTGATTGGGTCATGCTGTGGGACGATGCAGATCGCGGTGCCGATTTTGATCGTCGAGGTCACAGAAGCGGCCGCCGCGAGCGCGACGAAGGGATCCAGCATGGACGCGTACTCTCGCGGTACTTCGTCCGCAAGCGGAAATTCCGTGTCCAGAGGCATGTGCGAGTGCTCAGACACCCAGAACGCATCGAAGCCCATCTGCTCAGCGAGTGGAGCAACATCCGCCGGCCTGGCGCTCGTATCTGTGGCAAACATGCTGACGCCGAATTTCATCTTTTTGCCCAGTTAAGCTTGTGGTTGCACCGTTCGATTCGCGGAGCCATGCATCAGCTCGGCGCACCGTTCATATAGTCTCGGTAGTAAGTCAGCAGGCCGTCGCGCACCTTGTACAGGCCGCACCCCTGAACGTCACCCCCCGGTGTATGGGCAACCCATTGAGCCCAGGCGGTATCGCCCCCGCCGCTGATCTCAAGAACGGTGAAGTGGGTTTTGCGGTCACCCATTTCCTGCACCATCTTCGCCATGAAAGCCGCGATCGCGTCCCGGCCGGTAAAAGTGCCGAATACCGGATCCACCAGCACCGCATCTTCGCTGAATAACGGCGATAGCGCCGTGTAGTCACCACTATCCTGGGTATGCCAGAACAGTTCAATCGTTTCCTGGGCATCGCGCATCGCTGTCACGCTCCATATTCCTGAGAAGAACGCTTCGGCGCGCTGGCTCGCTTCCCATCCGCAGGTTTACACTGGCGACGGAGACCATTCATGACCACGACCGAAACTCTGGTATTGATAGCACAGATCAGCATGGCCTTGCTGGCGGTTTCCAGTATCGTCGCACTTCAGATTTCCCGACGTGTCGAGGTGAAAGCCAATTCGTCGCATCTCATCCGCATCGAAAACTTGCTGGCCCTCGGGCTGGTGACGACGCTGCTTTCGCTTCTGCCGATCATCATCGCCGGCATAGGCCAGCCGAGCGTAACCGCCATAAGAATCTCACAACTGATCATGGCCGGTGTCACGGCGGCGATGATCGCCGTGCGCTTTTTGCCCTCCTATCGGCTTAACCGGGACAAGATTCTGGATCTCGGCACATTCCTGCTTACTGTGGCGCTGCTGCTCGTCACTATCGTCAGCCAACTGTTGTCATCGGTAAACCCGAACAAGCCATCGGAAGCCTATGTCCTGGGCCTTGCCGCACTGCTGCTTGCGACCTGCATTTCTTTCTACCGCACTGTGCGAAACGGTGTTCAGGCATGACACACCGAATTCAACGACTTCCCGCCCTTCTGATCACATTGGGTCTGCTGACGGCGGGCTGCGAGCAACCCAGCACGTCCGACGCACCACAGCCGCCCGACGCGAAAAGTTTGGGTTCATCGCTCTCCGAAGCCGATGCACCGAATGGTCCACCGCTTGATCTCACGATGGACCGCGATGAGCTTTTTGAGTTCGACGCAAACGGCGACGAGCTCGACACAAGCGAGCGCTCCGATCTGCCGCGATTGGTCGGCCCAGACAAAGACAAACGCCTGCGGGTGAACGGCGGCGTCATCACCAATGACGAGGCAATCGGACTGCGTGATCGGGTCGATGGCGCCGAAGTCTCCTTCGAACTGAAGACCGACTGACTCGGTAATGACTCAACGTAAGCCTGCTGATTGGCCAGACGACGTCCGACGCTTCATTCACAAGCACTTCCCACGACGGGATCTGGTATCGGTCTACCAGCACTTTGACCGCCTGATAGAGCCGAGCGATCAATTGCTCCGAGCGATCGTCCTGCTGTCGGGAGGCTCCCTATCGCAACTTGCCCACTACGCGCAGCGAGCTGCCGAGGAGCCTGGCCAGGTTATCGAGTGGGCAGAACATGACAATCAAGTTGGTAGCCACGGCCTTCGTACCAGCGACCTCGCCAGCCCCATCGGGGAGGAACATTTCAGCCGCTGACTATTCATCACAGGCAAATGTCGTCGCAACCGATATAGTGAAACGCCACCCAAGGACAACCGCAGCCTATGCAGACCAGTTACAAGACAGCGCGATGTGTTCTAGCCCAGGCCGACGCCTACCTGATGGTGATGCACATGTCCTGGCGGGGCCGACCTCGTGGTCTCTGGGGGCTGCCTGGTGGGCGCATCGAGTACGGTGAAACCGGCGTCGATGCGTTGCACCGAGAGCTCGGAGAAGAACTGACCGTGCGCGTGAATGAGCCTTTGCTGATCGGCGACTACCGCTACAAGGGTGCCCGGCATCAGATCTTCGGGGCAGAACTGTCCGGCACCGTCGGTAAGATCGACCGAAATGAGATTGCCGACCTGGCCTGGCTCACCCTGCCTGAAATCGTCGAGCTGGCCGAACTCAAAAAGCTGCACGCCGGTTTCGAAGCGCAGGCGGTTGAGCGCTACGCCGAGCTGCGCTGACCTCGCGCGCTGCCAGCTCTGGATTTTCGGTGGGGCGAGCTGACAAGCGCCAGAAGCAAGCCGGGCACGACTTTGAACAACGTTTTACCTGGGCTGCAAGCCCGATGCTGGCATTGCCTGCCTACTCAGGTTATGAATAGTCCTATCGCGCCTTGCCAAAGGCGCCGCTGTTGGGGATTTCGTCGAATGCTAGCAACCGAGGCTCGAAATCAGCTATGCCCTCTGCTCGAGCACCTTCAGCGCGAGCTGCGCGCCGAAGGCCGGGACACCCGATGCGCCGTTTTCGCCCGCATCCAACGCCAGCTCGATGGTGCCAAGGATGCACAAACACTGGCCGAGCCCCTACTCAGGCTAACGAGCTACTGCGCACTGAACGGCCGCCTGGTCAGTAACGAGCCTCTTATCCAATTGGTGCTGGAGAGAGTTGCCAGCCTGCAGGGACAGCTACGAGGCGCCCGACGCGTGGTGCACTAACCCCGCGCGACGCCAACGCCTGTAGCTACTGAGCGCAGATTGGCTTTCACTCGTTTCGACGTCGCATCAGCCGGCCGCTGCAACCACCCCCTCCCCCCAAAAAAAAGATCCTCGCCACATGCCAACGCCAGCCAGGGAACTTCGAGGCGATCTGCTTATCCTGTTCGCCGCCTTCATCTGGGGTGTTGCGCTGTATTTTCAGAAGACCGCTATGGACCATATCGGTCCAATGCTCTTCGTGGCGCTAAGGAGCGCGATCGCCGCTATCGCGCTTGCGCCTTTCGCCTTCATCGAGCATGCGCGGGCTAAGCAGAACCGCTCCGGACTCCTGGGTTTCGCCCTGTTCGGCGGTACGGCGTTTTTCCTTGCAGCCTACCTGCAGCAACGTGGGCTCGTGACGGCGACAGTCACCAACACTGGGTTTCTAACCGCGATCTACGTGGTGCTCACACCCTTTATCGTCTGGGTACTCAAGCGCCAGAGACCAGACAACGTTGTGTGGGTTGCCGTCGCACTGTCAATGGCAGGCACCTGGGGGCTCAGCGGCGGAGAACTGTCTGCACTGACCACCGGAGACTGGCTGGTGATCGCCTCTGCGCTGTTCTGGTCTGTCCACATTATCAATATGGCCGAGGCGACCCTCAGACTCGCGAGCCCGCTCGCCTACACCTGCGCGACGTTCCTGGTCGTGTCGATCATCTCGGCGGTCCTCGCAGTCAGCCTCGAACCCATCAGTTGGCCTGCCATTACAGCGTCGGCTACCGAAATCATTTTTGTCGGTGTGCTTTCGAGCGCCTTTACGTTTGCCATCATGGCAATCGCCATGCGGGACGTATCCGCATCTCGAGCGGCGATTCTAGTGTCGTCGGAGACACTGTTTTCAGCAGGCGCCGGCTACTTTCTGCTGGGTGAACGGCTGGGGCCGCTAGGCTGGGTAGGCGCAGCATTGATCCTTGCGGCAGTCGTTGTGCTGCAGGTGAGGCGTCACAATCCATCTGCGGGTTGAGCCATGACAACCAAGCCTCCGTCATCACTCACCAGACTGCCGCGCTCCGCAAACGGCGCTGTCGTTCGCTTGCTCGCAGTGACGAATGTAACTCCGTCATCGCGAGCCATTTAACTGCGCAGCAGGCAAAGCAGCGTGGCGATCTCCCAAGGTCTCGGACAACGCCAA
>CAYGQC010000111.1:0-13056 GCA_964351875.1 uncultured Pseudomonadales bacterium | reverse complement strand
CGCTGACCGTGCGGCGGGCTCCGATCGACGGCGCTGGAAGCGCGTTGCGATCGATCTTCCCGTTCGGGGTCTTGGGCAACTCGGGCAGGCTGAGAATCTGTCCGGGAATCATGTATTCCGGCAGAAATGTCCGCAGGGCCTTTCTTATCTGTGGCACGGAGAGTGTCGCGGTTGATGCGGCGTAGGCAATGAGCTGCGCGCCCGCACCTTCTATGGCGTGGACGACTACAGCCGACTCATCGATGTCGTCCAGGTCGTTGAGAGCTGCTTCGATCTCGCCGAGCTCGATTCGGAAGCCACGGACCTTGACCTGATTGTCGAGTCGATTGAAATACTCCAATGAGCCATCGTTGCGCCAGCGTACTTCGTCACCGGTTCGGTACAGTCGGCTGCCCTTACAGCCGGAAGAGCCGTGCGTGTCGGCCACGAAGCGCTCATTGGTCAGTTCCTCTCGACCAAGGTAGCCGCTCGCAACGCCAGCGCCGCCTATGTAGAGTTCGCCGGGAACGCCAACAGGGACAGGCAGCCCTCGGGCGTCGAGCACGTAAACGCTGGTTTCGTGTATCGGTGTACCGATGTTGATATCAGCGTGATCAGTGACGTGGGAGACGGTAGACCAGACGGTCGTTTCCGTCGGGCCATACATGTTCCACAGGCTGTCCGTTTTCGCCAACAGCAGTTCGGCCAGATCCTTCGGCAGGGCCTCGCCCCCGCAGAGGGCCTTGAGAGTTCTGCGCCCGGTCCAACCGGCATCCAGTAGCAGGCGCCAGGTCGCCGGCGTTGCCTGCATCATCGTGACGCTGTGCTTCTCCATCAGGGCTATGAGAGCCTCACCGTCGACCAGCTCATTGCGATCGGCAATAACGACGCGAGCGCCCAGGATTAGCGGCAGGTACAGCTCGAGTACGGAAATGTCGAATGAGAGCGTCGTGACGCCAAGCAGAACATCGCTGGGCGTCATGCCCGGACGAACAGCCATGGAACTCAGGAAGTTTGCGACGCTGCTGTGAGGTAGCACAACCCCCTTCGGTTTGCCTGTGGAACCGGAGGTGTAGGTGACGTACGCCGGCCAGTCTGGACGGATTGAAGGGGCGTCAAACTCGAGATCCCCTTGCATATTCGCAAACGTATCGGTTCGTAGAATAGGCGTCGTGGCCTTGTCCGAGATGCCGTCGTGATCGCTCACAAGGATCGTAAGGTCGGCGTCTTCAACCATATAGTTCAGGCGCTCTTCCGGGAGCCCCGGGTCAAGCGGCACATAGGCGGCGCCAGTACGCAGAACGGCGAGAACACTCGCGAGCATGTTGACGCTTCGGTGAACGCATATTCCCACCCGGCCTTTGCCGGCTTCCAGACCGATGTTCGTCAAGGCGATCGCCAGTTGGTCAGCTCGCCGTGTCAACTGTCCGTATGTCAGCGTCTCACCCGCGGCGGAAACGGCGATCTGTTCAGGCTGGCGTTCGGCCTGGCGCCAGATATCGTCAACGAAGCTTGCCTGCCAGCGGCTTTGCGCAGCGCACTGTCCCCAGCGATCGAGAACGAGGGCGCGCGACTTGTTCGCCAGAATAGGCAGGTTCGATACCGGTTCGTCCAGCTTTTTGGAGAGGTTGGCGAGCATCTGAGCGAAACTCTCCATCCAGTGACCAATTGTGCGCGCATCAAACAAGTCCGAATTGAATCCGCACTCGATGATCAGCCGATCGGGGCGGACGTTGCAGTTAACGGACAGTTCCATGTTCTGATGGCTTTTGGGGAGCTCGACATAGCGTAGAGTCAGCTCGTCGCCAAAGGCGAAATCGTGCGGCGCCTGGTCGACGTTGAACATAACGGAGACGAGCGGCGGCCGAGACGGATCGCGATCGAAGGTTATACGTTCGGCGAGCTCGCCGAAGGTGAATCGCTGATGCATGTGCGCGTCAAGCACCTGGCTTGCAACGCTCTTTAAGTGTTCTGCCGTTGAGCTTTCGGGATCGATGATGAGCCTGAACGGCAAAAAGTTCACACAGTGTCCGATGAGATTGAACGCGCCGCTGTCCACCTGGCCAGACGCTGGAACACCGATTACGAGATCGTTCTGCCGGCTGATCCGGGCGAGCGTCATGCTGAAGCCCGCCAGCAGCACCGAAAACAGGCTGGCGTTGTTACTGGCTGCCGTCTCCCTAAGCCGAATCAGGCAGGCCTGATCGACCACGACGTCTTCTCGGCCTGCGCGATAGCCCCGGATGGGTTGGCGGGGATGGTCTACCGGCAGATCGATGGTCGTTGCCGGGGTGTCATAAGCTTCCAGCCACCACGCAAGGGCGCCCTCCGATCCTGCGCCTTTGTCACTTGCGAATCGGCTGAAGGCGTCGGGTGGGGGCAGGGTGTTCTCGCGAGTCTCGCCGCCGAAGCATTCGTATAGCTGGCCGAGTTCGTCGAGGATCGTTCCCTTGCTGTACCCATCGATCACGATGTGATGGCCAGCGAACACGAGCATGTGTTCGGTCTCTGAGCATTTCAGAACAGAGAAACGAGCTAACGGTCCAGCACTAAGGTCGAATGGCTCCGCGACCAGTTCGCGCATGCGTTGTTGGCATTGGGGCGATTCCAGGCTGCCGGCTTCGACATCGATGACTGCGAGTGGCAGATTGGCTTTGCGCCGAATGACAAACAAATTCCCGTCGCTGTCTACCTGACCACGCAGCGCTTCGTGGCGAGCGCCGATCGTATCGATTGCTTCTTGCAGCCGGTTGAGATCGAGCTTTCCGTAGAGTGCGATCGAAGCAGCTTCTATAAAGGCCAGCTCGACGCCATCACCGCCAAGTTGCTCAGTGAGCCAGAGTTCTCTCTGAGCTTTTGTCAGTGGCGCGACCGTATCGATCTCGCCAAACAGTCGCGGCGTATAAGTTACCGAGCGAGTACTGTCTTCCTGTCGATTGCCTTCCCAGGCAACCGCCGCATCTCTGATGTAGAAGTCGGCGCCGATGCGCTGGTAAGTGCCTCGTCGTTTCTGGCGAAACCAGCACGGCCGGTTGCCGTCGGTCAGGCCTATCTGGGCATCCGCCAGCGGCGGTTCTAATAGAACTGGTAACAGCGGATCGCGAGCATGCCTGGGTTCAGCTTCGGTTTGAGATTTGTCATCCTCGCCGATGTGTTTCGCAAGCTTGTCCAGGCTGTTATGTGTTTGCATCAGTTCTTTCAAAGATAGTGACGCACCGAATTGGCTGGCGAGAGCCTGACCCACCTGCGTGAGAAGTAGCGAATCGAAACCGAGCTCTACAAACTCGCGGAAGCGATTTTCACCTGACAGGTCGACGCCCGAGACAGCCTCCAGGAGCTGCGCCAGCGGTGAGCGCTGTCCCTGGTTCTGCCCTGCGGTGGCATGTGTCGGCAAGTGCTGCTTCACAGGATCCAGCCAGTAGAGGGGCCCGGCAAATGGGTAGGGCGGCAGCGATAGAAGCTGTCCATCGGGATTGGAGCTGATCAGGTGCCAGTCAATGGGCGCGCCGCTGCCATCGAGCGCGGTGAGCGCGCGCACGGCAGCATCCCAGTCGGATTCGTCCTGAACTGGCGAGTTGCTCGTGATCGTGACCAGCGAGTGACTGTCGGTCGCTATCTGTTTTGTCAGCGACGTGAGGTTCTGTCCGGGCCCGACTTCGAGCTGCAAGAGATTGGCATCGTGCGAGATCGTCGTGATGGCGTCTCGATACAGAACGCTTTGGCAGATGTGTTTCAGCCAATAGTCGGTGCGCGCTAACTCATCGCGCTCCGCCGGTTTCCCGGTCAGTGTTGAGACGATAGGTATGTTCAGCTCGCCGAACTCTATCTCGGCGCACTCACGTTCGAATGCGTCGAGCATGTCACTCATCATCGGCGAGTGGAAAGCGTGGGAGGTGTTAAGTTTGCGAACGAAGCAGCCTTCCGCCTCCAGTGTCGCTGTGAATGCTCCCAGCGCCTCGGTTGGGCCAGCAGCGACACACAGGTTTGGCGCGTTGTCCGCCGCCAGTGCGAGCGTATCCGGTAAGCGTGGGCGTAGCTCATCGGCGCTGAGTCCGATAGCGGCCATGGATCCTCGTGGCAACGCCTGCATCAGGCGCCCGCGAATCGATACCAAGCGAGTGGCCTGCTCTGTCGACAGAAGGCCAGACAGGCAGGCAGCGGCGAATTCCCCGATGCTGTGACCGACGAGTACATCGGGCTTTGCGCCTAGCGAGACGAAAAAACGAGCGCTGGCCAGTTCAGCGGCAAAGAGGCAAACCTGGGTATAGCGCGTTTCGTTTATCCGCTCGTCGGGCTCACTGGACAGCAGCAGTTTGCGAATATCGATACCGACGATCGGCTCAGCGACTGCGCTGACAATATCGATGCATTCGCGGACGACTCCACTTCGAGCGTAGAGCTCGCTCACCATACCGGGACGCTGTGCGCCCTGGCCTGGGAAGGCGAAGGCGAGCGTCTTCACGCCCGGTTGCACATGCGCCGCGGCAACACGGCGAGTCAGATCCTGCATCGCCTCCGAGCGGGTTGCTGCGAGTATCGTTCGCCGGAACGGCAAACTCGCACGGCCCCGGCGCAGTGTGCATGCGAGGTCACGTAACCGAGCGTCGGAGTGCTGCGTAAGCCAGGCGGCCAACTGTTCGCCTTGGCGCTCTAACGCATCAGCACTTCGCGCTGACAGGATTATCCGTACAGGTTTGGCGGGAGTCGCCTCGCTTGTAATGTCAGAAGGCGACTCAAGGCTGTGGCTGGCGCTGGCTGAGTCAGCTCCTTCCAGCACAATGTGTGCATTGGTACCGCCGACACCAAACGAGCTGACACTCGCGCGTGCCGGCAATGTGGCCGGCCAGTCTTCGGCAATGGTCTGTACTTGCAGGCCCAACGCGTCGAAGTCGATGGCTGGATTCGCTTTGTCAAAGTTTATGCTTGCCGCCAGTCTGCGGTGTTTGAGCATGAGCGCCGCTTTGATCAGCCCGGTGATTCCGGCCGCAGCGTCGAGATGACCGATATTGCCCTTGGCTGAGCCCAGGCGAATGGGCAGGCTCTTCAAGGTCCTCTCGGAGGTGTCGGCGAGCGCTGGGGTTGTTGCGGTTCCGTAGGCTCGCGCGAGTGCCTGCACTTCGATGGGATCGCCCACCGGCGTGGCTGTTCCGTGCGCTTCTATGTAACCCACATCGGTGCCCGAGATTCCGGCATCAGCTAAAGCAGCACTGATACACGAAGCCTGGCCGGCCATGCTGGGCGCCATGAAACTCACGCGAGCAGCGCCGTCGTTATTGGTTGCGACACCCTTGATAACAGCGATGATCTGGTCGCGGTCGCGCCGTGCCTGATGCAGGGGTTTGAGCAGGACCATACCCGCGCCGCTGGAGAATACGGTGCCAGTGGCGTCAGCATCGAATGGTCTGCACCGGCCGTCAGCGGAGGCAAATCCACCTTCGGTATACAGGTAACCAGACTCCTGCGGCGTTGCGACAAAGGCGCCACCCGCTAGCGCCATAGAACAGCGCCCGCTGCGCAAGCTTTCCACTGCCTGGGCAACGGCAACGAGCGATGTTGAACAGGCGGTGTGAACGCTGATCGCCGGCCCCGTCAGATCGAGCTTGTAGGCGATTCGCGACGCCACGTAGTCCTTCTCATTGGCGAGTCGAACCTGATGTTCACCGACAGCGTTAACGAGCGCCGGGTTGCTCAGGATGTTGCGAAGCAGGTAGCCGTTGTCACCCACACCGGCAAAGACGCCAACCCTTCGGTCAATCAGACGCTCGCCGGAATAGCTGGCGTCGTCCAGCGCCTGCCACGCGGTCTCGAGTAGCACGCGCTGTGCCGGATCGAGCAGCTCAGCTTCACGTGGCCGAACGCCGAAAAAGTCAGCATCGAAATTTTTCGCGCCGGAGATGACGCCGCGCGCGGCAACATAGTTAGGTGCGTTGATCGTGCTCTCATCCAGGCTCGCGTCCAGATCTTCTCGGCGGAATCGAGTGATGCTGTCCGTGCTTTCTGTCAACAACTGCCAGAAAGCGTCGACCGTGTCCGCACCGGGGAAGCGGCCGGCCATACCGATAATCGCGATATCGTGACTTTCCCCGGCGTTTTGTGTGTTGTTCTCTGACACGACGCCCGGAGCCTCGTTCGCAGGGGCGTCCAGGTATGCGCTGATGCGCTCAATGGTGTTGAGATCGAAAAAGGTCGCGACGGGAAGAGGGCGGTCAGCGAAAGCACGCTCAATCTCAGCGATGAACGACATAGCGACGAGCGATGTGCCGCCGAGATCAAAGAAGTTGTCGCGCACGCCAATGCGTTCGATACCCAATCTCTGGCCCAGCAGTTGGCAAAGCAGTTCCTGTGTCGGCGTCTGGGGAGGCATGAATAGCTGAGCCTGCTCAGGCCTGCTCGAATCGGGAATCGGTAAGTCGCGGCGGCTCACTTTGCCCGACTCGGTCAGCGGCAGCTCGTCGAGACGAACGATGCGAGATGGCAACATGTGTTCCGGCAGAAGCGTCGTCAGTTGGCGCCGGATAGCATCGCTGTCGGGAATATCCTCGCCGATCAGGTAACCCGCAATGAGCGTGCCGCCAGCGGGGAGTGTGTAGGGATTGGCAACGGCTTGTCTGACGCCGCTGATCGAACGCAATGCGGTCTCGATTTCCGCAAGCTCGACCCGCTGTCCATTGACCTTGATCTGCCCGTCCTTTCGGCCCCAGTAGTGCAGTACCCCCTCGTTATCAAGATAGCCAAGATCGCCAGTGAAATAAGTGCAGCCATGCTCGTAGAAATCGAACTGGCGCCTGGTTCGAATATCGTCATTCAGATAACCGGGACAAATGTGGTCAACATCGATGGCGATCTCGCCGACCTCATCGGTTGCCAGTTCGCGGTCGCGCTGATCCGCATCGATGACGCGAATTGAGGCGCCGGTAACGGCCATGCCCAGCGGTACGACGGTGTCGTCCGGGTAACTCTCGGCAACTTCGAAGACGACCTTGGCGAGCGTTGTCTCAGACGGACCGTAGACATTGAATAGCCGGCTCGCTGCGTTGATACGCTCGCGCCACTGCCGCACATCACGGCCGGTCAGCGGCTCCCCTGCGAACAGCGTGAAGCGAAGGGCCGGCAAACGATTCTCGCGGCTCGGGCCAGCGGCATCACACAGAGTTCGAGCGAGTGTGGGTACCACGTGAACGAGTGAAATCGATTGTTCTGCCAGCCATTCGAGAAGTCTGGCAGGTGAGCGAACGGTCTCCGGTTTAGCGATACAGAGCGTACCACCCGTGAGCACGGGCAAAAGCAGATCGCGCAGGCTCACGTCAAAGGATAACGCCGTCAATGCGCCGACTCTGACGTCGCGGGTTAAACCCAGGCTGGCAATTTCCCAGTTGATGAAGTCTGCCAGCAGCTTGTGGCTGCCCTGGACCAGCTTCGGCGTTCCTGTGCTGCCCGATGTCGTAATGATGTAGGCGATATCGCCGGCGGCGTTATTGTTTGCCGCGATTGTGTCAGCCGAAGGACCCGTGCGCGTAGGCCATTGGCTGACGTCGAAGATGGGTGTTTCAATGCCCGGCTGGTTGCGCACGGTGGGCAGCAGCCCCGAATCCGTGAGAACAGCGCTCGCTCCGGACGTTCGGATCGTCGCCGTCAGCCGATTGCCAATCAGGTTTTCGGTAACTGGTATGAATGCACGTCGGCTGCACAGGCACGCGAGCATGCAGACGAGATAGTCGGCACCGGGGAACATCGCCAGAACGAGTGGTGATGTCCCTGGTACGCGGGTG
Source organism: uncultured Pseudomonadales bacterium (assembly GCA_964351875.1). Taxonomy (GTDB): domain Bacteria; phylum Pseudomonadota; class Gammaproteobacteria; order Pseudomonadales; family Azotimanducaceae; genus JANSWO01. The sequence goes on along the minus strand of CAYGQC010000111.1, from coordinate 5,308 downwards.
TCGAGGTCCGCGATGCGCGACGCTACTAGCGATCGAAGACGAGCGTAGGTGATGGACTCGTGGTCGTGCTCTACGGCGATGGCGTCCGGTTGCTCATCGGCCCACTGATTTAGTTTGTCGGCAAAAACAGTCACTGGGTTACTCATTAGCCCTTCGTTACTCGATCCATCATCCCTGATCGATTGCGCGATCGCGCATGTGGCGTCCCAAGCCGGGTTCTGGGTCACACGCCTTACGTGAACCAACTCCCTGAGAGGGGTGTTGCAGGTGGCGGTGGCGGTACTCCTGTTCCGGGGTTTTCGATGTGTCAGCTACTGTTGACTGACCGGCAGTACTCTAGCGCGCAGCTTCGACGCGAAAGTAAAGGCTTGTTCGGTGGTGTAAGCGGTTCCGCGCAGCCTGCATTGGCTACGCTTAAGCGATCTTCTCGAGCACGAAGCGTTTGGCCCGGCGCCACCAGGTTGACCGCGAGTCTCGCTGCTGTTGCTCTGCGGATTCCGCAATCTGAGACAAGGTCTCGAGCACCAACATGCTGGCTGTCACCTCAATGCCCAACTGTTTTTCCATTCGAGCTGCGGCTTTTACGGCCAGTAGCGAGTGCCCCCCTGCGGAAAAGAAGTTCGCCTCGCGACCGATCAACCCACCGCCGATCAGGTCACGCCATATCTGAGCGATGACCTGTTCGGTTTCGGTTCTCGGCGCTTCGGCTTCTTCGGTGGATCGATTGCCCGATTCCTGGGGTTGCAGTGCCTTCCGATCGATTTTGCCGTTTGGTGTGAGCGGCATGACGTCGAGCACCACAAATTGCTGTGGAACCATGTAGTCCGGCAGATCGCTGCGCAGCGCTTTTCGAAGCGCTGAGATCTGGATTTGTTCGCCCTGGACGCAGGTAAGGAATGCGACCAGGCGCTGATCCCCGGGTGCGGGCTCATGAACGATGACTGCGGATTGAGCGATGCTGTCGATCTGGTTGAGCCGGGCCTCGATTTCGCCTAACTCAATTCGATAGCCACGCACCTTCACCTGGGTATCCATTCGCCCGAGGTGCCACAGCCGTCCGTCGGCGGTGCGTTTGGCCAGATCGCCGGTCTTGTAAAGCCGCGCGTCCGGGTTGTCGCTAAACGGATCACGCACGAATCTATCTGCCGTCAGTTCTTCCCGGTGCAGATAGCCTTTGGTAACGCCGTCACCGCCGATGCACAACTCACCGGCAACACCTGGTGGCTGAGTTTTACCGGCGCTGTTAAGGATGTGCACCTGGGTATTGGCAATTGGCCTACCGATCGTCACGGCTTCGCCAGGCAGCAGGCGATGGCAGGTCGACCAGACCGTCGTTTCGGTTGGCCCGTACATGTTCCAGACTTCCTGGCAGCGTTCGAGCAGACCGAGTGCAAGATCCTGGGGGAACGGTTCGCCGCCACAAAGCACGCGCAGGTTCGCGCGGCCCGGCCAGCCGCCGTCGATCAGCAAACGCCAGGTGGCCGGCGTTGCCTGCATGATGGTGACCTGGTGATCGGACATGGCATTCGCAAGCGCCTGGCTATCCGTACTCATGGCTCGATCTGCGATCACGACTGTCCCACCTACCAGCAGGGGCAGATAGAGTTCCAGCACTGATATGTCGAACGAGGTTGTCGTGACAGCGAGTAACACGTCGTCGCGCGTCATACCCGGTTCTTTGGCCATTGATGTCAGGAAGTTGACGACGGCCTGGTGTTGAACCATCACGCCTTTCGGCTTGCCTGTGGATCCGGAGGTGTACAGCAGATAGGCGAGTGATTGCGAATCGGTCGCGCACTCAACTGGCTCGGCGTTGGCCTGCCGGAGTTCATCCGCCAGCTCGTCCAGTTTTAGCAACGGGAACTGGGTGTCCGCTTCACCGGATGCAAGAACGGCCGTGAGTCCGTCGGCAAGCGCTGCGGTGCTCAACGTTAGCTTGCTGCCCGAATCGGAAAGCATGTAGGCGACTCGATCTGGCGGGTAGAAAGGATCGAGAGGCAAATAAGCGGCGCCTGTCTTCAATACCGCTAACAGAGACACGACAGTCCACAGCGAGCGTTCAAGATAGACAGCCACAACGTCGGCCGGCTCGATGCCTGTGCTGATCAGATGGCGCGCTAGCTGATTGGCCTGCCTGTCCAGTTCTGCGTACGTTAGCGACGCATCGTTGAATACAATGGCAGTCTTGTCGCCGTGGTCGGAGCAACTCTTGCTGATCAGCTCGTGTAACAAGGCTTCGGACGGGTAGGGCAGGTCCGTACGGTTCCACTGCGCAATGGACTGTCGTTGCTTGGGATCCAGCAGGTCGAGCTCGCCGATCGGCATTTTCGGGTTGTCAGCAAAACGCGCGCTGCTTGCCTGAAAGTGCTGGCTGAACTGGGCTACTTCGCTTTCGCTGAACAAGTCTGTGTTGTACTCGAGGCTCAAGCGAACGGAATCTTTCTGCTGGCTGAGAAAAAAGGTCAGATCGAAGCGTGAGGCGTTGGCAGACAGCTCGATGGCGCTAACGTCAAGCCCGCCGAATTCGCGCTGCGTGAGCGCTGGCTGGTGATAAGACACCATGCTTTGAAAGATCGGCGAACGCGACAGTTCCTGGGGAGGATGAAGCTCTTCAACCAGCCGCTCGAAGGGAACGTCCTGGTTGTCGAATACATCGAGCAAGGTGTTACGCACGTGAGTGAGGAGTTCGCTGAACGGCATCGCATCACTCGGTTGCAAGCGCAGCACAAGCGTATTCACAAACAGGCCGACAACGTTGGCAAGCTCAGGCTTTGAACGGTTCGCAACGGGCGTGCCGAGAACAATGTCGGCGCTGTTGCTGTAGCGGGCAATTGTGCTGGCCACGAGAGCGATCAGCACCATAAATGGCGTAACACCGGTTGAGCGATGCGCCTCGACGATTGCTGAGATGTCGCTGTTCGGGATGTCGACGTGATGCATCGAGCCGTTGTACGTCATCATCCGCGGCCGAGTCTTGTTGCTCGGCATGTCCAGCGACGGCAGTTCACCACCGAGTTGCTGGCGCCAGAATGCGAGTTGAGGCGCCAGCGAGCCACCATCGAAACACTGCTTCTGCCACGCCGCGTAGTCTGCGTACTGTATAGGCAGCTCTGACAGGGCAGGCTCATTGTTGCTGGCGAAAGCCGTGTATGTGGCGGCCAGATCATCCTGCAGAAGCTCGACGGAACCCCCGTCGCAGACGCTGTGATGCACGGCGAATACCAACGCGTGATCGTCCCTGCCAATGTGCACGATCAAGGCGCGTGCGAGTGGGCCTTCGGCTAGGTCGAACGGGCGCTCGCCGAACGCCTGCAGTGCGCGTATCAGCGCGCTCTCGTGATCTGACCCGCCGCTCAAGTCGCAGAGTTCAATAGGAAGGCTCGACGACTCGTCCACCACGGCCATCGGTTCTTCGTCCTGCATCACAAAGCGCGCGCGCAGCGCTTCGTGGCGTTGAAACAGGGATTGCAGAGCGCGGGACATTGCGTCGTCGTCAAATACCCCTCGCAGTCGCAGTGCGAAGGCCATGGTGTACACCGTGGACGCACCCTGCAACTGATCGAGATACCACAATCGCTGTTGCGCGAACGACAGTGGCAGTGGCCCATTGCGGTCAATGCTGACGAGTTCGGGGGCTGCTGCGCTCTCGGCCTGGTTCTCCAGGTACTCCAGCAGCTCTGCCTTGTTCTCCTGCAACAGTCCTTTGAGCTCAGCGCTCACCGCGTCTTTGCGGGCTTTGATCACCAGGCGCGAGTTTCGGGCCGAAACGTGTACGTCCTGGGCGGTTAGCTGCGCTAACAGATCAGCGGGGTTCACAGCTCGAACTCCTCATAGTCCTCGTTCGAATCGAGGCGGTTGCCCTGGGCGAGTTTGACAGCGTTGGCGAGGCCAACCAGTGTCGGCTCCTCAAAGACGCTACGCATAGAGATTTCAACGCTGAAAATGTCGTCCATCTGGGCCATTAGAGCAGTGATCATCAGAGAGTGTGCACCGAGATCGAAGAAGTTGTCTTCGCGCCCGATTCTCGACACGCCTAGAATGGCGGCAACTACGACCGAGAGCTTGTTTTCGAGCTCTCCTTCGGGCGCAACATAGGCCGCGATTGGTGTTACCACGGGCGCCGGGGGTAGTGCGTCCCGGTCGAGCTTGCCGTTGGCCGTCAGCGGCAGCTCGTCGAGCTCGACCCAGACACTGGGTACGCAGGCGGCAGGCAGTAACTGGCGCGCGGCCGCTCTCAGTGTAGACAGGTCAAGGCCTGTATCAGAGACGATGTAGGCAATCAGACGGGCACCATTGGCGGCGGTCTCGTCCAGCAACACGGTCGCCGAGATGACGTTGTCCTGGGCGGCGAGGGTTGCTTCCACCTCGCCGAGTTCGACGCGAACGCCACGGACTTTTACCTGGTTATCGAGACGACCGAGATATTCGATGGCACCGTCATCTCGAAAGCGCGCCAGATCGCCCGTTCGGTACATGCGTTGATCAGCTCGTTCGAGATGCGCGCGGAAGCGCTCGGCAGTGAGTTCGGGCCGCCGCCAGTAGCCTCGCGCCAGTTGCACGCCCGCCAGGCATATCTCACCAGCGACGCCCGGAAGTTGGCGCTTGCCAGCAGAGTCGAGAATGAGCACCTCGACGTTATCCAGTGGCCGGCCGATCGTAATGCCGCCATCGAGATCAGTCGAGACAGCGGCGGTAGCGCAAACAGTGCACTCCGTCGGGCCGTAACTGTTTACAAAATGACGCTCTCTCGACCAACGCCGGAACACCTCCGGCGTGCAAGCCTCACCGGCTGAGCCAACGGTCAGCAGATCGGGCAAGTCTTCGCTCGGCGTCATTGTCAGGACGGTGGGGGTCAGTACGACCGCTGTGATCGCGTTGTCTGCGAGCAGCCGATGCAAGGGCGAACCAGGCGCTTTACTGGCGAGACTGGAGAGGCAAACACAACCGCCGGCGATCCATGTGGCGAAGAAGTCGCACACCGCGGCGTCAAAGTTCACGCTGGCAAACTGCAGCAAACGCGAGTCGCTGTCGAGCCGGTAGGAGTTAGCCTCACTGAACGCCATGTTGGTCAGGCCTCGGTGCTCGAGCATGACGCCCTTGGGCTTGCCGGTTGAGCCTGAGGTATAGATGACGTAGGCCAGGTCCCCAGGGGAGACGGATACGGCCGGTGACGTCTCGGTGGGGTTGTGGTTGGCCGCGTCTGCAGGAGGATTGGCCCGTGGCAAATCGAGATTCAGTACCGGCCTGAACGAGGAGGCTCCTGCGTTTGCCTGTTCAGCCAGCAGATCGGCATGCTCGCTCCGGGTTA
>CAYGQC010000110.1:0-13084 GCA_964351875.1 uncultured Pseudomonadales bacterium | reverse complement strand
GCCGCGGCCTCGGCGGGCAAAGCTTGGCGCCCGCGGAGGTTCGAGGCCGGTCTCTGCAAGCGCCCTTGCCTTGATGTCTTCGATGTCACCGCCTTTGTTAAAGAGCGGTAACTCGCCTCGCGTCGAGGCGATCTCTGCGCGCAGTGATTCGGTAGCGGCCTGATCAACCTCTCCGGCTTCATCACAAACCACGCCATAGCGCCGAGCGCCGTCTACCGATACGAGACCACGCTGCACATCCGCACTGACTCGTTCCACTTCGCGCTCGAGCGGATCACCCGCGCCACCACCACCCCAGGTGTTGTAGAGAAGAAGATCGCCCTCTCCAACTTGCACCCGATCGACCTTCGACGGCAGCAATTCTTCCGAGCCGTCTGCGCGAATCAGCTTTTTGGTTCCACGACCGCCCGGCTCGCCACCGGTCACACCCCAGGGATAGGTGAGCCAACGATCATCATGTATCGAGATCTGGCCGTCCTCAAGAAAGCGATAGCCCATGCGAATACCATTGCCACCCCGGTTGCGGCCAGCGCCACCGGAATCGGTAATGGTCTCGTAGGTTTCGATGCGCAGAGGAAAGTAAGCCTCGATGTACTCGTTCGGCACGTTGGTGAATCCTGGCCACAGGGAGTGACCATCCGGGCCATCGCCCATCGGCCGCCCGGGAATACCGCCGAAACCGATCTGGAAGAGCTGATACCACTCACCATTCTTGTCGTAACCCGAGTACATCAAGTGCGGGCTATCGGAGAAGCCCGCCGCGCACAGAAAGTCCGGGTTGCCCTGGCCGAGGAGACCGGAGATCACATCAAAGATTCGACCGAGCGCGTGAGTGCGACAGGACAGAGCCGCAGGTCTGCGCGGCTTCAGCAGGCAGCCCTCGGGAATGCGCACATCCATGTAATCGTAGAAGCCGTCGTTGAAGAGAATCTGCGGGTCGAACACGGAAATCATGAAGGTGCCGCAGAACATCTTGAACATCTCTTCGTTCAAGAGAAAATTGATCGAGCCTGTGCTCTGAGGATCCGTGCCATCAAAATCGAAAATGACGCGATCGCCTTCGCGCCACATCGCGCAGCGAATGCGATAAGGCCCCTGGCCGATACCGTCATCGCAGATGTAGTCCTCGAAGACCTGTTTCGTTTCCGGCACGGTCTGCTGAATGAGCGTCTGCATGGCGCGGCAGTTGCGATCGAGCAGTTCGGCCATCGCTGAGTAAAAAACATCGTCACCAAAGCGTTCTGCGATCTCGATGCAACGCCGCTCCGCCATGTTGCAGGCTGCGATGACGCCATTGAAATCGCCTTTGTTCCAGTGCGGCATACGCGAATTGCGCAGGATGATCTTCAGAATATCTTCCTGAAACTCACCCTTCCGAAAGATCTTGACCGGCGGCACGGCCACCCCTTCCTCGAAGATTTCCCTCGCATCGATAGGTAGCGAGCCGGGGACTTTGCCACCGATATCCGTCATGTGACCGAAGTGCGCCGCCCAGCACAGGTGCCGGCCATCTTTGAAGATAGGTTTGAGTACCAGCCAGTCGTTCAAATGGCTGACCGCTGCGCCGCAGGAATACGGATCGTTGGTGAATATCATGTCGCCTTCTTCGAACTCGCCGTCGAACGCTTCCATAAACCCGTGAATGAACGATCCGAATTGACCCACCACCATCTTGCCTTCGACGTTGGCAATCATGGGGAAAGCATCGCCCTGTTCGCGGATGCCCGGCGACATCGCCGTCCTGAACAGGGTTGCATCCATCTCGACACGCGCGTTGCGCAGCGCGTTCTCAACGATGTCGAGGGTAACCGGATCCACTTCGATCCGATTGAACGGCGTGGTATTGCTGGCTTTAATCGTACCTGGCATGTCGTTCTTCCTGTTGTCTGGGTTAGCGGCCGGTGCCGGGTTCGATGAGCAGGTTGCCTACGGCGTCCACGGTCGCCTTGTGATCGGGTAAAATCAGCGTCGTTGAATCCATCTCCATCACCACCGCTGGCCCGGGAACCACGTTGCCGGTGCGCAGCCGTGATCGCTCAAACAGTTTGCCATCGTGGTATTCACCATCCGCATACAAACGATGCTCGCCCACGAAGGCAGCACTCGGATCGCTTCCCGCGTCGCTACCTCGCGCGGCGGCGATGTCTGCTGTTGGCCCTTGAACCACGACCCGCAGATTGACGAACTCTCGTTCCGCATCGAGCGCGAAGGTAAAGAGCTGCTCATGCAACGCATCGAAGCGAGAGGCAACCAGCTCAAAACCATCGCTGGCGAGTTCTTCTTTGGACGTCGGCACAGTGAGAACAAGCCCCTGGCCGGTATAACGAAGATCTGCCTGCCACTCCGCGCTGATGTCAGCATCATCTAGCGAGTGCTCACCGCTGCGAGCGCTGCGCTCCGCATCCTCCGCGAGAATTGCTTCGCGAGCCTGTCGCTCGAGCTCTGTCAGTTCGTTCGCAATCGCCGTTCGGTCCGTCAAATTCAGCCGGGTAATGAAGGTTTTCGACGCTTCGTCACGCAGCCTTGTTGTCGCGTCGCCATAGGCGCAAAGAACACCGGGCCCCGGCGGTACCAGCACCGGCCAGGATTGGGTCAGCACGCCGAGCGCGTTAGCGTGTAGCGGGCCCGCGCCGCCAAAGGCGATCAGTGAAAACTCCCGCGGATCGTAGCCTTTCTCAACGGACACAAGGCGCAGCGCGCCGAACATGTTCTCATTGACGATCTTAATGATGCCTTCGGCAGCAGCCTCGAGGGTGAGGCCCATCGCATCGGCGATCTTCTGCACGGCGGTCTCCGCGAGGTCGCGGCGAACCGCCATATCACCGCCAAGCTTCTGCTCCGCCGGCAGGTAACCAAGAACCACGTTGGCATCAGTCACCGTCGGCTCTACGCCACCCTTGTCGTAGGCAGCCGGCCCAGGTACCGCGCCGGCGGACGCCGGCCCGACCCTTAGTGCTCCGGTCAGCTCAGGCACACTGGCAATGGAACCACCGCCGGCACCGACCGTGCGAACATCCAGCGAACTGGCGCGAACCGTAACATCGCCAACCGTCGTTTCGCGGCGAACCAGCGCTCGGCCGTCTTCAATCAGGGAAACGTCTGTAGATGTGCCGCCCATATCGAACGTCAGCAGATTCGGGTATCCCGCCTGCTGACCGATCCAGACCGCACCGGCGACACCGCCCGCCGGACCGCTCATCAGTAAATTTACAGGGTAAGTGGCTGCGGCCTGCGCAGTTGACAAGCCGCCGTCAGATCGCAGAATCGACAACACCGGCGAGTCCATGCGCTGGGCAAGCTCACGCTCAAGGTTATCGATGTAGCGCGCCACTTCCGGTCGCACGTAGGAGTTTGCAACCGTGGTCAGGGTGCGTTCGTACTCCTGCATCTCCGGAATCACCTCACTCGAGATCGACACAGGAATGCCGGGCAGAACTTCCTCGGCAATCTGTGCGAGGCGTTTCTCGTGAGTATCGTTAGTAAAGGAATTGATCAGGCAAATCGTGAGCGCTTCAATGCCTTTGCCCTGCAGACTCGCAAGCTGTTCACGCGCGGCCTGCTCGTCCAACGCTTGCACAATCGCGCCATCCGCGCCAACACGCTCGGGAACCTCCACCGTGCACTCAAGTGGCGCCAGCGGCAGAGACTTGTCGTAAATCACCCAGCCACCCAGACCACCAGGCACGAAAGAGCGAGCAATCTGCAGAACCTGGCGATATCCGTGGGTAGTGACCAGACCAACGCGGGCGCCGCGGCCCGTGAGCACGGCGTTGGTCGCAACGGTTGTCCCGTGGGTGACCTGGCCAACCTCGGCGGGCTCGATGCCCGCCAGCTCGCAGGCTCGTGCTATGCCGTTCAGAACGCCTATGGACGAGTCTTCCGGCGTCGACGGCACCTTGGCCGTATAGATTTCGCTACTGTCCGTCTCGATTAACAGGACATCCGTGAATGTGCCACCGACATCAACGCCAAGTTTGTACGCCATCTATGCTGCCGCCTCATTGTTACCTGATTTCGAGAGTTGGTTTCGCTGCCAGGCAAGGCTGCGACCACCGACGTTGTGCCCGACCAGCTCCGCCGCGAGATCCACGACGCCCACGAGCGCTTTGCTATCGATGCCCGTGTGAAACCCCGCCTGGTGCAGAAGGCTCACGAGATCCTCGGTCGCCAGATTGCCAGCGGCACCCGGCGCAAACGGGCAACCACCCAGGCCGCTGATGCTGGCATCAAATTTCCGAATCCCGCACTCCAGTGCCTGCCAGGCATTTGCTAATGCCAGCGCTCGGGTGTCGTGAAAGTGCGCCGACAACACATCGGCGCCAAACGCTCCGACCAGACGATTGAATAGTGCTTTCACCTGGGCGGGGTTCGCGCCGCCAATCGTGTCGGCCACAATCACCTCAGCCGCGCCAGCGGCAAACATGATCTCGGCCAGAGATTCGATCTGGCTATCCGGCACCAGGCCCTCGTAGGGACACTCCACCGCAACAGACACATAGGCTCGCGGTGTCAGGCCATCGGCCTTGGCCTGGGTGACAATTTCCCGACAGACGGAGATCGTCTTGTCGAGACTCATGTTGATGTTCTTCTGGTTCATGGTCTCGGTCGCCGACAGCACCACGCCGACTGAGCGAATGCCCGACGCCTTCGCCAGTTCGTAACCCTTCATATTCGGGATCAGCGCCGAGAAATCTGCCGCATCAAGATCGAGTTGAGCCACCACTTGATCAGCGCCGGCCATCTTGGGCACAGCTTTTGGGCTGACAAAGCTGACAACCTCGACCGCCGGCAAACCCGCCGCAACAAGCGCATTGATCAGCCTGACCCGATCCTCCGGGGTGACGGCAGTCGGGTCATTCTGCAGCCCGTCGCGCGGTCCGACGTCATTGACGATGACAGTTTCCATGCTTTCTACCTTTGTCTGTTTCCGGCTAGGTTGCGCCAAGGTAGCCCTTGGCGAGCCCGGTTTCGATCTCTTGCGCATCAAGACCCGCCCAGTCTGCCAGCACGCTGCGGGTATCGGCACCCAGCAGCGGCGGCGGCGAAAAGCTGTCTTCGTTGTGTAATGACATCTTGATCGGATTGCCCGGCATCTCGGCGCTGCCGCCCTCAGGGTGCTCTACTTCGACGACCATATTTCGATGCCGCACCTGCGGATCGGCCAGCGCCTGGGCAACATTGTTAACGCGAGCGCAGGGAATGCGCACTGCCTCCAACTGCTCCAGCCAGTGTTTTGCCGAACGGGTCTTGAGGCGTTCCTCAACCAACTCCTCGATCAGCTTCTGATGCAAAAGGCGAACCGGCGCTGTCGCAAAGTCTTCCCGGCGCAGCTCATCCACATCCAGAAGCTCAACCAGCGCCGGCCAGAAAGTATCGCCGATGACAGCAATAACAATCGTGTCGTCTGCCGTTGCAAAGGTGTTGTAGGGCGTGTGCACGAAATGACCATTGCCAATAGGGCCCGGAATCTCGCCTGACAGCGTGTGCATGGTCGCCATGTAGTTGAGCAGTGATATCTGCACGTCGAGCATCGAGATATCGACATGTTGACCCTCGCCCGTGCGTTCCCTGGCCAGCAGCGCGGACTGCACGCCCATCACCGCAAACATGCCACCACCCAGATCGCCGATCGGTATGCCCGCGCGAACAAACTCGCCTGGACCCGAACCCGTAATGGACATGCCGCCGCCAAGGCCCTGGACAATCTGATCAAATGCTGGCCGTCGATAATGCGGGCCATCCGAGCCAAACCCGGATACCGAGCAAGTGATAATTTTCGGGTTGTGTTGCTTGAGGTGCTCGTAGTCGATCTCTAACCGCTTGGTCACATCCGCGGCGAAGTTATCGAGCACCACATCCGCGCTCTTCACCAATCGATAGAACACGGCCTTGCCTTCAACGGACTTTAGATCGATCGCAACGCTACGCTTGTTGCGGTTGAGCGTCAGAAAATACGCGCCCATGCCGTGTATCGAGTTCTTGGGATCACCCTCGAGCAAACGCCGGGTGCCCTCGCCCTTTCCCGGCGGCTCAACCTTCACGACGTCACATCCCATATCCGCCAGGATCATGCCGGCGTAGGGGCCGGACAGCATGTGCGTCAGGTCAATCACGCGAATACCGGCGAGCGGTTTGTTGAGGGCAGCAGTCATACAGAAGATCACTCAGTGGTGTGGCCACTAGCCTGGCCGGAGCCAAAGATTGTATACAACGAGTCCAATTTGGCTACCAGTTTTGCTGATGCCCGCCCATGCCCGCATACCCACACGCGCCATCCGCTCAAGAATCGCGGTGCTCATCCTGGACCAGCGCCTCTCTCGCCGCGCGAATATGCGAGCGCATTGTCGATTCAGCCCACAACGAGTCCCGAGCCGCCAACGCTTTGGCGAGTTCCTTGTGGTGGTGATGACTCTCCGCCAGCCGCGCAAGCGAATACGCCCGGGCCGTTCGAACCTGCAGCGATTGCTCGACCAGGCGCGACAACATGCTGACCAAGCGCTCGCTGGTCGATGCTTGCCAGATCGTCGAATGCACAACTCGATTCAAGCGCAGAAACTCAGCGGTTTTATGGGCGAGACGCCCTTTGGCGATCAGAACCTGATCCATTTCATCGATTGACCGCTCAATATCAGCGAGCTGCGTTGGTGAGATGTGTTGGGCCGCCCTCGAGGCCGCGTAACCCTCAAGCAGTGCTCGCAGATCGAACAGCTCATCAATGTCCTGCTGCTGCCAGACCTTCACCCGTGCACCCTGGTTCGGCTCGGCTTCGAGAAAGTCTTCGGCTACCAGCCGCGAAATCGCCGCGCGTACCGGCGTTCGGCTGACCCCGCACTCGTCAACCAGTTCAGCCTCTTTCAGGCGCTCGCCCGGCAGCATCCGGCCATCGAGGATGCCCTGGCGAATCACTGTGTACGCCTGTTCTACCGCCCTCGACACTCAACAGCTCCCCCGCAGAATTGATTTGCAAGTCGCCACCCGAAGGCTAGGAAGCACAAGCATCGCTTGCCCAGGTGGGGTCGCCAATGTATACAATGCGACCCTACTGCAACAAGCACTCGATAAGACAGGTATCTGCATATGGACAATCAAGTAAGGCACCTGGCTACGCTTGCGAGCTTGGCGCTCGCGGCGACGCTGCCAGCAACCGCTTCCCAGGCAAACGCATTCACCAGCGCCCTCGCCGCCGCACCTGTCGAAGAAATTGTCGTCAGCGCCCGGCGCCAGGCGGAAACCCTGTCGGATGTGCCGATCGCCGTAACAGCCTTTACCGGCCAGGCCATCGAAGACGCGGGCATTGGCCGGCCCGAAGACTTCGTCAACCTGACTCCGAATGTCGTGATGGCCAATACCGTGAATGTGGGAGACACGCTCGTCACCATTCGCGGCATCACCTCGACACGAGATGCGGAATCAAACTTCGCGCTGGTCGTGGATGGCGTGCTGATCACCAACCCCAACGCATTCAACCGAGAGCTGCTCGACATTGCGCAGATCGAAGTGCTCAAAGGACCCCAGGGTGCGCTTTACGGCCGAAACGCTTCAAGCGGCGCCATTCTGATCACCACGAACAAGCCATCGGAAGAAACCGAAGGCCGCATCACCGGCGGCGTTGGCAGCCAGGACAGCTACCGCATGCAGGGAATGATCTCCGGCGCGCTGGCGGACAACGTCTTCGGTCGATTGTCATTCAGCCGCCGGGAGACCGACGGCTTCAACACCAACGATCTGACCGGGCGTGACAACCAGGTCGATTTCTTCGAGGACACCACGGTCCGAGGCCGCCTCCTGTTCGAACAGGAGCAGACGACCTGGGATCTGCGGCTCGGTTATTCCGAGGCGGATAGCGGCACGATCAACTTCAACGCAACGTTCGCGCTGCCAGCGTTCACCAGCTTCGGCACTCCGGGTGACGAGCTCTTCTTCGCCGACGTCAACGAGCACAACTTCGGTTACCAGTTCAACGTTCCGCCCGAGAACACCCAGGAAACTCTCGATTTCTCGCTGAAAGTCGACCACGCCTTCGACAACGGCTATGAATTGACCGTGATCGCCGCGTACAACGATCTCGAAGAGTCGCTACTGTCCGACGGCACCTCAGCCGCTTTCGGTGGTTACTCCGGCGTGCCGGCCTGCGCAGCGTCCGTTACAGCAGAGACGCTCGCGCTTGTTAACTCGGCACCACCCGGCTTCCTGTTCGCTGCACCCGGTGATGCGCCAACGGCGGCCAACAGCTTGCTATCCGCCTACACCGCGCTCACCTGTGACGGCTATCAGTACCAGGAGCGGAATCAGGACGACATGTCGATCGAAGTTCGCCTGGCCGGCCCGAGTGACGGCCCACTTCAGTGGCTCGGCGGTTTGTACTACGCACAGATCGATCGCGAGGTCGTCGTGGGCTACGGCGCTGATCTCGGCCAGGGTTTCGCCACCCAGCCGTTTGTTCCCGCGACCGGTCCGAACCCCACGGACCTTCTGTTCTGGGATGATTTCGATACGACGGTCACTTCGGTCTTCGGGCAGCTCAGCATGGACCTTGGCGATCGCTGGGAACTCTCCTTCGAAGGCCGTTTCGACCGGGAAGAACGCGAGGTCACCAACAACGTACCCGCCGAAGCATCAGCGCTTCTATTCGGTGGCGGCGCACCGCTTAATCCGGCCCGCGCCGCAGTTGGCGACGTCATCCCCAGCCGGAACGAGACGTTCAGCCAGTTCCAGCCAAAGGTTGCCCTGCACTTCTCGGCGAACGATCAGTCCAGCTTCTACAGCAGCTATGGCTATGGTTTTCGCTCAGGTGGCTTCAACTCAATCGGCAGCGAAGCGCTGACCGAATTCTGGTTCAACTCAGGTAACCCCTTCGGTCTGGGTAACGTCGGCGCAGGGCTCGACGTTAACGATGAGTACGACAAAGAAGTCTCGCGATCCTTCGAGCTCGGCTACAAAGGCAACTTCATGGACGGCCGCCTGCGCGTCAACGCAGCAGTCTTCCACACCACCGTCGATGACAATCAGTTCTTCGAGTTCTTTGCTGGTCCATTCGGATTGCTCCGAGTGGTCACCACCATCGAAGAGCTGCAGATTCAGGGCGCGGAGCTGGACTTTAACTATCAGCCAAACGACGTCATCAGCTTGTACGGCGGCATTGGCCTGACCGATGGCGAGATCAAAGAGAACAGCCACCGACCGCAAACGGTAGGTAACGACGCCCCGCTTGCACCAGAGTACACACTCAACCTCGGCGGCCAGCTAACCTTCCCGCTCGATCAGGGCATGGAGTTGGTCGCTCGACTGGACTACCAGCGCGTCGGCGAGACCTGGTTCCACACGGTTCAGGACAATCAGCAACCGGCCATCTGGACCGCACTGCTCGGCTTCCCTGTCGCCTCAGACATGAGCCAGACATCACGCGATGCGTACGACACCATCGACCTGCGCTTCTCGCTACATGCAACAAACTGGAGCCTGACAGCCTGGGGCCGCAACGTTGGCGACGAGGAATATCTGGCGGAGGTGATTCCTGCGCCCGAGTTTGGTGGCTCCTTCCTGCACGAAGCTCCGGAAGCATCGTATGGCCTCGACTTCACCTATCGTTTCTAGCACGTTCGCCCACGTGCTTCGCAGAGCCCGCTGATGCGGGCTTTCGCGATTTTCCTCACCGTGTTTGGCATCGGCTGCGCTCTCGCCGGTTGCCTGCACCTGATCTTCGGGCCAGGCGCCGACGTGATGCTTGGCGCTGAGCTTGGGGCCGCCGTACATGACCCCGTACTCGACAGCCAGAACCGCTTCTATGGCGCCGTTTTCGCCGGCTTCGGGTTGCTGTTTGTTTTAGCTGCGACAGATCTCGCGAGATATCGACTGTTGATTACATCACTCACGCTGATCTTCTTTGCCGGTGCGCTCGCGCGATGCGTCGCCTGGTACTCAAGCGGTTTTCCCGGCAATTGGGCCAGTGTCTTGCTGCTTTCGGAGCTGTTACTCCCGCCGATCATCCTGGCCTGGCAACACGCCCTCAAAAACCTGACAGGTGGTTACTCGAACTGATCGCTCTGAGTATGATCGGGGCATGCGATATCTAATCCTAGCCTGCCTCATTCTCAGTACCGCGACTCACTCCGCTGAAGACACAACCATCGAAGTGCGAAACGCGGACCCGGCCAACCCCAACGTCGTGGAAGAAGTTAGTTACGACGTTGCCGGGCTTGCGTTACCTGCCGAGATCCTCATCGATCGTTGGGGTGTACCCCACATCTACGCCAATGAGCATTACGATGCTTTCCTGGCGCAGGGGTTCAACGCCGCCCGTGATCGGCTATGGCAAATTGACACATGGCGACGGCGAGGGCTTGGTGAGTTGTCTGAAGTATTCGGCAAGCGGTTTGCCGAGCAGGATCGCGCCGCCCGCCTTTTTCTTTACCGCGGCGACATGTATCGCGAGTGGCTTGCCTACGGCAATGACGCCAAAAAAATCGCCGAGGCGTTCGTCGCCGGGATCAACGCCTATGTGGATCTGATCGAACGCCAGCCCGAACTCATGCCAGTAGAGTTCACAGCGTTAGGCTACAAGCCGAGCAAGTGGCTAGCCGATGACGTGGTCCGAATTCGCTCGAACGGTCTGTGGCGCAATGTCGTGAGCGAAGTGCGTCGCGCTCGATTGCTCTGCGAACACGGGCCGGCGGTCGCTGCCGACTGGAAAGTGCTGGAGCCGACCTGGGCGGCAGCCGTTCCAGAGGGCTTCGACCCCTGCTCGCTACCTAAAGACGTACTGAACAACTACCTGCTCGCCAAGGCTCCGGTCAGCTTCGAGCCCGGCGATAGCGCCGTAGCAGCCTTGCTGGCCCAGGTTGAGCATCAGGATCTCAAGGCAAGTGTGGGTAGCAATAACTGGGTAGTGGCACCGAGTCGCACCGACACCGGGCGGCCGATTCTCGCTGACGACCCACACCGGGGGCACGCGGTGCCTTCCCTGCGCTACGTCAGTCACTTGGTTGCCCCCGGGCTAAACGTCATCGGTGCTGGCGAGCCAGCCCTGCCCGGCATATCGATCGGACACAACGAGCGCATTGCGTTTGGCTTGACGATCTTCCCGATCGACCAGGAAGACCTCTACGTCTATTCAAAGACTCGCAGCGGCTATCGCTACCAGGGTCGAACCGAACCCTTCCGGATCGTCCGTGAGTTTGTCGAGATGCGCGATGGCGACGCACGCGAGATCGCGCTCAAGTTCACGCGTCACGGCCCTGTAATCTACGAGACGAAAAACACCGCTTACGCCGTGCGTGCCGCCTGGCTCGACCCGGGCATGTCGCCATATTTTGGCAGCATCGAATATATGAGGGCGCAAAACTGGCGGGAGTTTGTCGCCGCGCTAAATCGCTGGGGCGCACCGTCCGAAAACCAGGTCTACGCGGATATCGACGGCAATATCGGCTACAAGCCCGCGGGCTTGTTTCCACGCCGGGACAATTGGGACGGACTACTTCCGGTACCGGGCGACGGACGCTATGAGTGGAACGGTTTCTTCGACATGGATGTTCTGCCAGAAGAGTACAACCCCAAGCGCGGCTTCGCTGGAACCGCAAATGCAATGAACCTGCCGGCCGATTATCCGATCGATCAATACCGAGTGGGCTTCGAGTGGTCAGCGCCCTATCGTTATCAACGCCTTTGGGAGGTGCTTGAAAGCCAGCCGCAACACAGTCTGGCCGATTCGAGTGCACTGCAGCGAGACTACCATTCGATTCTCGCGCGGCGCGCCGTCACGCTCATCGACGAAGCAATTGACTCACCGGCCGCTGCGATGCTGCGAGAGTGGGATGCTGTGCTGACAACAGATTCCGCTGCCGCCGCGCTGTACGCCATCTGGTACTACCGACACCTCGAATCGGCCATGGCTGAAATGCTCGTTGGCAACACAGGGCAAGCGAGCGACGTGATGCCGCTCGACAGCTACACCGTGCTCAAGTTAGCCGGCTCAAAACAAGGCCAATCGGTCATCCCAGAGACGCTCGACGCCGCATGGGCGGAGGCCGAGCTACTACTTGGCGCCACCCCTGACGCCTGGCAGTGGGGAGAACTGCACGAGATTCACTTCGCCCATCCGTTGGTCGACCTGGTTGGTCAGGATCTGAAAGAAGCGTTGGCTATGCCCGTGAAATCACGAGGCGGGAGCGGTAACACGACCAACAACACGTCATTTTCCGCGAAGGACTTCCGTGTGCGTAGTGGCGCATCGTTCCGAATGGTGCTCGACGTCGGCAACTGGGATGCCGCAGAAATGACCAACGCGCCAGGGCAGTCCGGCGACCCCCGATCACCGCACTACCGGGACTTGCTCGATGGCTGGGCAAACGACGAGGCGTTCCCTCTGCTGTACAGCCGATCAAGCATCGAGCAGGACACCGTGCATCGAATTACACTCAGCCCGATCCAGGACGCCTTGAGCCAGGAATCTGAGACCGGTTCGGAATCTGAATTGAACCTGGAGTTAGATACTGCCACCGAGTAAGTCATTCTTGCGGGAGAGACTCATCCAGGAGTGAACAGCCGATGACCGCGCAGACACAGCAATCAGTACAGGACTGGTTTGACGCACTGCCGCCAGGACATGGGCGGCAGCTAGCAATACTCAGGCAGTTTGTGCTCGACAGCGACGACAACATGGTAGAAACCCTGAAGTGGTCGCAACCCTGCTACGCCCTCAACCATCTGGTTTGCTACCTGCAACAGGCCAAGTCTCACGTAACCATCGGCTTCCAGCAGGGCGCTGCGCTCGCTGATCCGAACGATTTGCTTGAGGGATCAGGTCGCATGATGCGACACATCAAAATACCCCTGGCCGGTGAGATCAACAGATCTCACGTGAAGGCTCTACTGAAAGCCGCGATCAAACACGATCAAAGAGCGGATTAGGCGGAGAGCCCCTTTTTTCCTATGGCTGAGCGTAGCTCTCAGTAATCGCAGCATTGACGAGTACCTTGATCTCTCGGCGCAGCGGCCAGGGCGACAAGACCTGCTGAAGCATGGCGATCACGACGACCTCCTCAACCGGATCGACCCAAAAAATCGTTCCAGCAGCACCGCCCCAGGT
>CAYGQC010000109.1:0-13294 GCA_964351875.1 uncultured Pseudomonadales bacterium | reverse complement strand
GACTACGACTACACGGGCGGCAACCCGCAAGGCGCGCCCCTCGACAAACTCGCTGACAAGCGCGTCGCCATCATCGGAACCGGCGCTACGTCCGTTCAGTGCATCCCGCACCTGGCCAAAGCCTGCAAAGCACTCTACGTGTGCCAGCGCACGCCGTCTTCCGTGGACATAAGAGACAACCACCCGATCGATCCCGACTGGTTCAAAGAGATCGCGACACCAGGTTGGCAGAAACGCTGGCTGGAGAACTTCACAGCCAATCAGACCGGCCAGGCCGCTGACGAAGACCTCGTCCAGGACGGCTGGACTGATCTGTCGAAGCGGGTTCGAGCCAAGATCATGGAACTCCCGCCAGAAGATATGACGGTCGAGAACATGATGGCCGCGTACGAAGACTCAGACTTCGAGAAGATGAATGAGATTCGAGCTCGCACCAGCAAGGTCGTCAACGACTCCGCTACGGCGGACGAGCTTAAGGCCTGGTATCAGCAGCTCTGCAAACGCCCGTGTTTCCACGACGAATACTTATTGGCCTACAACGAGCCTGGCTGTCACCTCATCGACACGGACGGCAAAGGCGTCGAGCGCATCACCGAAAACGGCGTAGTCGTCGGTGGCAAGGAATACGAAGTGGATTGCATTATCTATGCATCGGGCTTCGAGGTCGGTACACCGTTCGAACGGCGCGCCGGCTACGACACGATCGGCCGAGATGGGATCAAGCTGTCTGATTACTGGGCGGACGGCATGCGCACAAAACACGGCACGCACGTGCACGGTTTTCCTAACCTGTTCATTGTGCAAGCCACCCAGGGTGCGAACCTCATCTCGAACTATCCTCACAACCTTACAGAGGCTGGCACGACTATCGCGCTGATGGTCAAACACGCCCAGGACAACGGCTTGAAAGAGATAGAGGTCTCTAAAGAAGCTGAGGATTCCTGGCTTGAGCTACTGTCTCAAGCGCCACCGATGATGATCGGCTCTACGCTGTGTACACCCGGTTACTACAACAACGAAGGCAAAGGCTGGGGCGAAAGCGGCGTGCCCGTCACGGGAGGCGGCTATCCCGCTGGCGCGATGGCGTACTTCCAGTATCTGGATGAATGGCGCACGTCCGGTGGCTTTGAGGGAGTCGATTTCCGCTAACGGTCAAAGCGTCGCGGCGGCTTAGCGCTGCGACGCATCTTCCTTGTCCATATCGATATCGAGGGACGCAACTTGCTGAGCGAACTCTCTCGAGTCGATCCGTCGGCTACGCAACAACAAAGACAGCGCCGCTTGCGCGATATAGCTATTACTGACTTCGAAGTAGTCGCGCAAATCCTCGCGTGACTCAGACAGGCCGTAGCCATCCGTGCCGAGCACGTCGTAATCGGCGGGCATCCAGCGAGCGATTCCATTAGCAACGCTCTTCATGTAGTCGGTGACGGCTACAAAGACGCCCTCTTCCGCAGAGAAAAGTCGTTCGACGTACGATTGCCGCTGCGTCGACTCGGGATGCAGACGATTCCAGCGAGCACACTCCTGTGCTTCCCGCTCCAACTCGTTGAAACTCGTGACACTCCAGATGTTGACGCGATAGCCCATCTCAACGAGTGCGATAGCGGCACTCAACGCTTGCTGCATGAGTGCGCCGCTCGCGAGCAGATTGACTGTCTGGGCATCCACTCTTTCGTGATCGCCTAGACGCTGGAAACAGTAGGCGCCGGCGATGATGCCCTCTTCAATGCCCGCCTCAGACGGCATCGCAGGCATCGAACAATTTTCGTTGTAGACCGTGACGTAGTAGAAGACGTCTTCCTGGTCGGTATACATACGGCGGATACCGTCACGGACGATAATCGCAAGCTCGAAGGCAAAGGCGGGATCGTAACTGACCATGTTAGGCACGGTGCTGGACAACACGTGCGAATGACCATCCTGGTGCTGCAAACCCTCACCATTGAGGGTGGTTCGGCCAGCCGTTCCGCCAAACAGAAAGCCGCGGCACATCATGTCGCCGCAGCCCCAGATCATGTCGCCGACGCGCTGAAAACCGAATATCGAATAGAAGATATAGAACGGGATCATCGGTAGACCGTGCACGGCGTACGCGCTGCCAGCGGCCATGAACGATGCCATCGCGCCGACTTCGCAAATGCCTTCCTGAAGTATCTGCCCGTCCGTTGCTTCGCGGTAGGACGCCAGGCTCTCCGCATCCACAGGCGTGTACTTTTGCCCCTCCGGAGAGTAGATCCCGGCCGCCGAGAAGAGGCCGTCCATGCCAAAGGTGCGCGCTTCATCCGGAACAATCGGAACCACGTAGCGGCCGAGCGTCGGGTCTTTGATCAGCTTGCTCAGCATGCGGACGAGCGACATGGTGGTCGATGCTTGTCGATCGCCGGTGCCCGACAACTGATCTGCGAACAAATCAATATCCGGTGTCGGCAGCGACGGGCAAGAAACGCTCCGCTTGGGGAGAAAGCCGCCAAGAGACTCGCGGCGCGCGATCAGGTAGCGCATCTCCTCGCTATCGCCTGCAGGCTTGTAGAAATCAGCGCGCGCAGCCTGTTCGGCCGTAATGGGTATCCCGTAATCGCGAGCCAACCGGACCCGCTCATCGGGTGACAAATTCTTTTTCTGGTGCGCGGTGTTGCGGCCCTGGGCGCTATCACCCATGCCCTCGCCCTTTACGGTTTTGACGAGCACTACAGTGGGCTTCCCTTCAGCGCTCAGTGCGCGATCAAACGCCGCAAATACCTTTTTTGAATCCTGACCGCCACGCTTGATCATCTTCAGCTCGTCATCGCTAAGCGCATTCATCATGCGCTCCAGCTCCGGATTCCCTTCCACCCAATGCTCGCGCTGGCGATCGCCCGGCATAATCGAATAGCGCTGGTAATCACCATCCAGGCATTCGTCCATGCGCTTGCGCAGGACACCACTGTCGTCTTGCGCCAACAGCACATCCCAACCCGAACCCCAGATAACCTTGAGAACATTCCAGTCTGCGCCGCGAAAAGAGCGTTCCAATTCCTGAATGATCTTGCCATTACCCCGAACCGGGCCGTCGAGGCGCTGCAAATTGCAATTCACGACCACCACGATGTTATCGAGCTTCTCTCGCGAGGCCATGTTGATAGTGCCGAGCACTTCTGGCTCGTCAGCCTCGCCATCTCCGATGAAACACCAGACCTTGCCCCCGAGCGCGGGCTTCAAGCCTCGGTTCTCGAGGTATTTGGCAAATCGAGCCTGGTAGATCGCCGCCGGTGTCGACAACCCCATCGACGCGTTCGGCATCTGCCAGAAATCCGGCATGGATCTGGGATGAGGATAGGAAGACAGACCGCCATTCTCAGCCAGCTCGCGACGGTAGCTCTTCAGTTGCCCCTCGGACAGCCGCCCCTCGAGATAGGCACGCGCATAGATGCCGGGCGCAGCGTGGGGCTGGGGCATGACAAGATCGCCGCCATAGCGCTCGGACTTTGCCCGGAAGAAATGGTTGAAGCCCACCTCCAGCATGGTAGCGGTCGATGCGTAGGTGGCGATGTGCCCTCCCACACCGGAGCCGTTGTCCTGGGCTTGCAACACCATGGCCATCGCGTTCCAGCGATGAATATTCTCGATGCGTTTCTCGAGTTCCAGGTCGCCGGGATAGCCTGGTTGCTGGGATACCGCGATCGTGTTGACATACGGTGTATTCAGCGTCGCCTCGGTCAGTAGAACGTTCCGATTCAGGGCATGGTTCTGCAAGGCACGGAGAATCTCACGCACGCCCTCGTCGCCATAAAGGCGGCGAATATCATCAATGGACTCCAGCCATTCCTGCTTGTCCTGACTGAGATCTTCAGCTGCCGGGCCTGCCACGTGCGCTACTCCAATGTCGATATTTCTGCTGTCGATATTCTGACGAACAACCAGTCGGCCGAGCCGCAATTCTAGCCTAGACCGGGAAGGGGCATCAGGCTGAGACCTGGCCCGCGAGGCCAATATGCCCGAACCCTGAACGGCCGGGGCGCGGCCGAGAGTTGCCGAGCGCTACCGAGTCGATGCTACTGTCTAACGAGGTCTAAATTCTCTAGGATAGGCGCCGAGATACCACCTCAAGGAGGGGACAATGGCTCAGAATTTCATGGCTTATCCGGATCTTCGGCATCCGTTCGATGAACAACCTATCCACGCCGACGGTAGCACCACCGTGCTGTACCAGGGCAATACCATAACGCTCACCGAAACCGGCCCCGGAGAAGGCTTGTTGATCCGACCGGAAGACCTCAGCCACGTAAACGGTTTTGAGCTTAAGCCGGAAGGCGCGTGCTATGCCGACATGTGCATCCCGCTGAACGACAAGCTGCTGATCGAGATCGATGGTCAATCGTGGTTCGATCTGGCGGCATTTGCCGATCTGCTCGACCAGCCATACGTGGCCGATTCAGACCTCGGCGTCTGGAGCTTCGCCGAGATCCCGGCCAAGCGCGAGAGCATGATGGTCGAAGGACTGGCGCCGGATTTTGAGGTCAAAGACCGTTCCGGCAAAGTGATCCGCATGGCGGATTTCAAAGGCAAGAAAGCCTTGATCGTGACCTGGTCCTCGTGGTGAGGATGCTTCATGGACGTGCCCGTGTGGCAACGTTTGTATGAAGAGATCAACGATCCAAACTTCGCTCTTATCTGCGTCGCAGAAGACACCGGGGGTGAGCCAGTAGCTGGGCCGATATTCGACGCTGCAAACCCAACCTACATTCAGGTGATCGACACCGACCACATCGTGAGCAGTGCATTCAACTTTGTGAATGTGCCTTCCGCTGCATGGATAGACGAAGACGGCCGCATCGTTCGCATCGATGAAGGCACCTACTCCAAGCTGCACGAGTTTGGTGAGGGCGAGCAGGCCATCTCATTCGGCACGGATGTGTACTCACCAGCGGTGAAAGACTGGGTTGCCAATGGCGCTGACAGTGAACATGTGAAGTCCACATCGGACGTGACGGCGGATATCCGTCAGCACTCCGTGGATCAGCAAAAAGCGGACGCTGCTTTCCGAATGGGCAACCTGTTCCGAGCCCACGGCAAGAAAGACAAGGCTGAGCAATACTGGACGATGGCCCAGGAGTTGAATCCAGACAGCGTAAACTTCATTCGCCAGAACCTGACTCTGTCAGAGGAAGGCTCTGCGGGTGAAACCTTCCGCAACATGATGGCCAAGTATGTTAGCGAAGGCCGGGACTACTACCGGCCGCTCGATATCCAATAGAGCCACCTAGAACGAACCACGCCGGCGTCCTGCCGGTGTGGTTTGGGCTTTGTCCACTCTCTCGCCGCTATTTCTCTAAGCATCTCAATCGCAGGTTGTTAATCGCGTTTCGGTGGGCCGTTGTACTCTGCTGTTATGGTCTTTCAGACACTCCTAATTCCAATGCGATTCAGCACCCGCGCACTGATGCTGTAGGATGCACCCAAGACTCGATCATGCGGCGCAAACGCCTATCGGGCAGCCTGCACAGCGTGCAATCTATCCACATGGGATTGCAGTCTGGACGCACACTGCGACGCCGGAGATAGCGAACTTCCAACAACACCAGAACGCGGGTGAGCAACCATGAAATACGACAACATTCTGCAAACGATTGGCAACACACCCATCGTCAGACTCAATCGTCTTGCGCCTGAGGGCGTCGACATATTTGTCAAAGTTGAATCGTTCAACCCTCTGGCCTCGGTGAAAGACCGGCTCGCCTACGCCGTCATCAAAGACGCGAGGGATTCAGGAAAGCTGCAGCCAGGACAAACCGTGGTTGAAGCGACATCTGGCAACACGGGTATCGCATTAGCCATGGTGTGCGCCGTGCTCGGACACCCGTTCGTTGCCACGATGGCGGAGTCATTCTCCGTCGAGCGTCGCAAGGTTATGCGCGCACTCGGCGCCAAAGTTATTCTCACCCCTGCTGCCGAGCGTGGTTCCGGAATGGTTAAGCGCGCGAAAGAACTAGCCTCTCAACACGGTTGGTTTCTGACCGAGCAATTCGATAATCCCGCCAACCCCGCCTACCACCGCAATACAACCGCGCCAGAAATCCTTCGCGACTTCGCTGGCGAGCGACTGGACTTCTGGGTGTCTGGCTGGGGCACCGGCGGCACGCTGACGGGCGTCGGTGAGGTTTTGAAAGTCGCTCGACCTGATATCAAGATTATCGCGGCAGAGCCGCAGAACGCAGCACTGCTATCCGGTGAAGAATGGCAGCCGCACAAGGTTCAGGGCTGGACGCCGGATTTTGTGCCGAGCATCTTGAATGCCAAAGTTGTCGATCAGATCGTTAAAGTCAGCGACGAGGACAGCGTCAATAACGCGCTGAAGCTCGCCCAGAAGGAAGGCATCTTCGTTGGCATTTCCGCGGGAGCAACACTGACCGCCGCTTTGAAAGTAGCCGAAACGGCAGACCCGGGCAGCGTCATGCTGGTGATGCTGCCGGATACTGGCGAGCGCTATCTCTCGACGCCATTGTTCGAGAACATCAACGAGGGTTCTGACGACGACTGGCTCGCGACGCTTTAAAGATCGCCAAACCAGAACCGAATCTGGTCAAACGCTAGCCGGCGCAAACGTACAATCCTATTTGGGCAACGAGACGCTAGCGCCATACTCCCGCTGCATTGCCGCTGTAACCAATACAGCGGTAGGCCGCATCGACCAATCCCTGGCCACGCTCGTTCATGAGTATGCCGGGGCCCATCTTGTTCATTGCGTAACCGAAGCTCATGCGAGCTGTGGGGTCCGCAAATCCCACACTACCTCCGGCACCGACGTGGCCAAACGCGGCGCTTCCCAGTATCGCGCTGCTTTTGTCGACCGCCAGGCTGCGCCGGTTGTCGATCGACTTCATAAACCCAAGCGCAAAACGCGTGGGTATTCGCAGCGTTGCATCGTCGTGGGTCGCAACGGCCACCTCGCCCATGGCAGCCAGAGTATCGTCGCTCACGAACCTGCGACCATTCAATTCACCACCGCAAGCAAATGGCGCGTATATCCTCGCCAGACCCCGGCCGTTCGCCACACCACCACCGCCACCAATCTCGGCTGCCCTGCATTCGCGACTATGCGGTTTAAAGCCACCCTGATTGAAATACGCCAGAGACGGTATCGACCCAGGCTCCTTCATCAGGGAACTGAGAAAAGTAGTCAATGGAGCGCCGCGCACCGGCTTCGCGGGAATCACCGGCGCTACTTTGGGCTCCTCCGATTCCGGCAAGC
Source organism: uncultured Pseudomonadales bacterium (assembly GCA_964351875.1). Taxonomy (GTDB): domain Bacteria; phylum Pseudomonadota; class Gammaproteobacteria; order Pseudomonadales; family Azotimanducaceae; genus JANSWO01. Next base: position 6,063 of record CAYGQC010000109.1, on the reverse strand, counting down.
CAATCCAGAATTCAGCGCCTGTCGGCTCCGCAATTGCTTCGCGAAAATAGCGCCCTAGTGATTGGCCGCTGGTTCGGCGAATCAGCTCACCTACGGTCCAGCCAAAGTTTGCCATGTGATAGCCGTTCCGCTCGCCTGGCTTCCAGAAAGGTTCTTCGCGCTCCAGACGCTCGACCATCGTCTCCCAGTCGCAGCAGTCGCCGTCTGCGAGCTTTTCTCGGAACGCCGGGACCCCAACCGAGTGATCCAGCATCATTCGAACCGTAGCCGACTCCTTGCCATTGGTTGCGAACTCCGGCCAATAGCGGCTAACCAATGCATCGACATCCAACTCCCCAGCAGATACGAGCGTATGGGCTGCAAGTGCAACCGCGCCTTTTGTGCTCGAAAAGACGACACACATCGTGTCTTCGTTCCACGGGCGTTCCTCTTTCACATCGGCCAGACCGCCCCACAGGTCCACAACGGTTTCACCGTCGAGGGTGACGCATACGGAAGCACCTACCTCGCCGTGCTCGACAAAGTTGCGGGAAAAGGCAGTTGCCAGGTCTTCGAAACGCTCGTCGTAGCGCCCATGCAAAGATCCCGAGGAGAGGGTCTGGTTCAGTTCTCGCATACGTAAATCCCTGAAATTCTCTTGCGAACCGTCAGTCACACGCTGGCAACGTCGGATTTCGAATGTCGAGGCCTATCGAAGGCTCTGCTGAAATGACCCTGCCACGAATGCGAACCGGCTACTTTCCGGTCTGCACAACACTTGGTAGCCGCGGCGTGTTCAATGTGGTCCCAATCCAGTGCATCAAGACCAACAGTAGAAAGTCTTCATTCTGGTGAAAGTGCCGGCTGAGTGCTAAGCCACCGAGCGCGGCAGCAACGCACCACTGCCAGCGCCAGCGCAACGTAAAGTAGTGAACCGCGCCGAACGCGACGTTGGCCACAACAATCCCCAGCAGCAATGGCAACCCACCCTCCTCCATCACCGCCGGTAGGATGACGCGAAATGCCCACTCTTCCCAACACGAAAGTAGTCCGAGGTAAAAAACCCAGCCCAGAGTCGCCGCATCCCATCGTTTCAGTGACCAACGGGAATGAGCGACCAGGACGGCAGCGGCCAATAGAAACAGGCCCAGATATCGAGCCGGATCTCCCAGCACAAGCTCCGCCACTCGGGACGCTTGATCACTCGCTACCGGCAGGCTGAGGCACAGAAGCGCGAGTAAGAGCCCCGGCAGCCCGTGCCTGGCGAACACCTGAGAGAAACGGGTGAGCCGTGCGCCCGTGAAGTCCGGCGGCCGCTGCAAGCGGCCGCGAACGGGCACAGTGTTGGTAGTACTATCAGTCAGGACGACGACGCGCGTGCGCTAAGAAACAGTCTGCGAATCGTTAGCGACATCCCAGCCACGCTGCTAGCGGGCGACGAGGCGGAATATTGATGCCCCTTTTGCGGCCTCTTCCAAGGGCGGAAAAGAAGCAATAATGTCCGGGTAATCTGCCTGATACTTCGCGACATACGCGCTCCAGATCGCTTCGAATCCGGTTTTCACAGACTCAGCGGTGAGGGCGTAGGTCTTGTCTTCTAACCTCATCTCAACCGCCCCGCCACCACCGAGCTTCTGAACCCAGCCGCTATCGTTGTTGCCGACGACATACAGATCGCCGCCACTGTCTACAACCCAAATTGTGACCACTCGAGGAATCCCGCCCTCGACCTTAAGGCTGATCTCATCAATGCTTGACGTGTCCGGCCATACCGCCGGCGCATCGGTTTGCTCGCCGCCGATGAAGAACCCGGGGACGGGGCCCAACGGTGCTACGAATGCCAGCACGATCGCAACGACCAAAAGGCCTGAAACGATTCCTTTAACAATCTTCATAGCTCTCTCCGCAATCAATCCACAGTCGACAGTGTTCCTGCAATTCGCTCAAAACGATAGCAACATTACGAGAAATGTAGCCTAAGAGGGGTAACGCCCACCAAACCGTTGACGCACAAGTTGTAGGCGGTTTGTGAATAGCTGGCCCAGACAAACCTCAAGCCGGTAGACTCTGGGTAAGGCCAAAGGATTGGCAAAATTACCAAGGAGACGAAGGTGAGCAGCTCTATTTCCGTTGAACGGCACCTAGCCAGATCCGCAATTGCAATCGGACTTACGACCTCCCTCCTAGCCGGTTGCTGGTTCGACAGCAACGACGACAACGATAACGATGATTCCAGCCCGTCTGTAGAGGTGAGCGTTTCGGTAACTACCGCCGGACTTGGCCAAGGCAAAAGCGTCCAATTGGAATTACAGCCAACCGGTGAATCCTTGACCATTGACACTAACGGTGCGGCAGAATTCGTCGGATTGGTGACCGAGGATACGACCTACGACGTAACAGTATCCCAAGATCCGAGCGGCCAAGCCTGTAGCGTGACCAACGGCAGTGGAGTGGTTGGAGCCAGTGACATCAATATTGCTGTCGACTGTGTCGGATTCACCGTTGGCGGGCAAATCGATGGCCTTCAGGCAGGACAGGTTGCTGAACTGCGGCTCAACGGAAATCTAACGCTGGCTATCGACGCGTCCAGTTCCTTCGAATTTGGTGACACTCTCGCACCAGCAGACAACTACAGCGTGGAAGTCAGCGTCCAACCATCAGCTCAAGACTGCAGCGTGCAATTTGGTGAAGGCGAGATCTCCGAAGACGTTACCGACATCGTCGTTGAGTGCCGAGGTTATCGGGTCGGTGGTTCAATCGTCGGATTGATCGATCCACAAGCGGTACAGCTCGCGCTAAACGACACCTCTGAGTCGTTTGCTGTGAATGGAAGTTTCGAGTTCTCTGCAGACATTCTGACTAGCGACGACTACACCGTCTCAGTCGTTACGTCACCCGACGGTAAAGAATGCCAAGCTGGGAACGCAACAGGTGCATACGCAGGATCGGATGTTGGCGACGTAGAAATCCGCTGTGGGCAGTTTGTACCAACTCTGCGCCAAGTAGCTGATCTCAATTCCGACGAAATCGCAGTTGGCAGCTTCCCAACCCGCCTAACCGCGTTCTCGGATCGTTTCCTGCTGTCTGCCACCGAACCTCAGACAGGCCAGGAACCATACGTCAGTGACGGAACCCAATCGGGCACTCTAAGACTCGCTGATATTTCAAGTGGACCGAGTGGCTCTAATCCTCTTGGCTATATGGAGTTACCCAATGGCCAAGCCGTTTTTGCTGCAGAGAACCCACTAACTGGTCGCGAGCTTTGGATGACCGACGGTACGCCGGAAGGGACGCGCCTGTACCAAGACTTCGTTCCAGGCACAGAGGGTAGCAATCCATTTCCAGTCGCTGTCATCAACGGTGCCGGTATCGTTCGAGTAACCACACCGGAATTCGGCATGGAATTTTGGCGCATAAACGGGGTACCGGGCGACGCGGAACTGATCGCCGACATCGCTCCAGATGATGCCAGCGGTGTGACACTGGGTATGTTGATATCCCCGACTATCTACAACGACCGCTTATATTTCACCGCCAACTCGAGCGGCACACAACCCCAAGTCTGGAGAACAGATGGAACCAGCTCGGGAACCGTACAGATCAGCTCGCAGGGAAACTTCAATTCGACCCCACCAAGAGGCTATACGCTATTTGGTGGCGACCTGGTTTTCCTAGCTGAGCAGAATCGTCTATATGCAATCAACCAGGATGAATCCATCCGCGAAATATTGCAGGTTACCGGAGAAAATACTCAGTTCTCGATTTCACAGCCCGTTGTTCTCGGCGACCACCTCTACTTCGGTGCGCGAGCAAATCCGTCGGGGTCAAACGTATGGCGAACGGATTCGGCGGGGACGGATGTTGGGACGCTTGCGCTTCCGCTCGCCACTTTCACACCAACTTCGTTTTTCACAATCGATGGAGATGTCTTCTTTGGGCTCTTTAGATCGATCTACAAACTCGAAGCTGATTTTGGCGCCGCTAATGAGCTGATCGATGACTATGGGCTCGGGGCAATTTCTTCCTACAATCAAGGCGTGGTGCTTCGTCGAGATACATCCGACACCGGGAATGAGCCTTGGTTTTTCGATGGCAGTGATTTCACTCTGCTTGTCGACAGTCTGCCTGGCCCGGATTCAGGCGCCCTAAATTTTGGTACACCTATCGAGTTTGAGGGGCTCTTCTACTTTGGTGGCGATGACCCTAGTAACGGCACCGAACTTTGGACGAGCAACGGGCAGCCCGCAGGTACACGACTAGCCGTGAACCTCGCCGCCGACGATGGGTCCGGAGACGGCGTCAGCCAAATACTCGGCGTCATCGGAAACACTATTTTCGCGGAGGCAACAACAGACGATCAGGACTGGGATCTATGGAAATTGCCGGGAGTCGGCGCGACGCCCGTCCAGATTACAAATGTTGGAGCGAATTTCCTCTCGTTCATTAATGGTGGAGTAACGAACGACAACCTTATTTTCAGCTATCGAGACAACTCAGGCACTAACCCCGGCATATTTTCGATCTCCGAAACAGACTCCTCAGCCGAGCAAATTGACGCTGGTCTGGAGCTTCGGTTCGGCATACCCAATATCGGCGAACGCGCCGCGATGGGCGTATCAGGAGGTGGCGGTTTCAACCTTCTATGGTTGACGGACGGCTCTATTGGCGGTGGAATCCTCACCGAGCTAGACGACCTGGGCGATTCAGCAGCGCTCGGCAGCCAAGCTTGGCTGTTCGCCGGCAATTCCACTGTTGATCCAATGGTGGAACTCTGGACTATCGACGTCGGAACTGCCGCTCTGAACCCAGTTCTAGACATCGCTGAGATTGGCTTATTGAACATCCGAGACTTTGAGTCAGTCGGCGAACAGGTAATGTTTGCAGGATTCACTGACTTTGGGGATAGCGCTTTGTACGCTAGCGACGGAACGGGAACAGGCACACGCTTAATCTCAGACCTGGGTGCACCCAATACATCTACTGGCATTTCTCGTCTTGAAGAATTTCAGGGCGAGGTGCTGTTCGAAGCTAGTCCGAACAATGATTTTCGGTACTGGCGCAGCGACGGTACAGACCCCGGCACCGTTCAAGCATTTCCTCAGCTGCCCGAACTCCGGCCTGGCGGCTTGTCTGATGGGATGACTTCACTACCTTCGGGCTTGTACTTCCCTGGAGGCACGGAAGCGAGTGGCGGTGAGCCCTGGTATCTCGCCTCTCTAAATGAAACCCCAGTTCAATTGGCGGACGTAGTGCTGGGAGAGACCGGCAGCGACCCTAAACAGTTCGTCCAACTTGGCGACATGGTGTTGTTCAAAGCACTAGACGAATCCCAGGGGCGTTGGAAACTCTGGTACACAACGGGTCCGGACGGAGTCACCGCACCCGTCAGCAACTCGGTATTCCTACAGGATGCACAAGCGCCTGTTGTTTCCGGCAATGCCGCTTACGTGATTGCGAATGACGGACTGACCGGTGATGAAATCTGGACTGTCGAAGTCGAGTTTCAGGTTGACTGACATGTCGATGGCCTGAGACATCGAGCTGGCATACTCTCCGAAGGGAATTGATTGCGCTCAGCTATCTCGCTCATCGCACATATTCCCGGCCGCAATGCGGGGACTCCTTTACTGGGCTTCTGAGCCCCCTAGCGAAGCTCGTGCACCGACCGATACATCGACTAAAGCTCCAAGGTACGCGATAGTCCACCCTCGGCGAGTGAGGTGTTGACCCACTATTTCATCAGCGGAGTTCACATCCTCTTCAGCATTCTGCAATCAACCCAGGATACGTACATGGACAACGCTGGCGGAACCCTCTCACCAGAAACCCTCGGTTTCGATCCCGAGGAACTCTCAATGCGCTACCGCGACGAGCGCGACCGACGCATCCGCCCGGATGCCGAACAACAGTTCGTCCAGATCTCAAACGACTCGCCGTTCGCTAACAAATATCTGGAAGAAGACCCCTACGCCGAGCCGCTGCAGCGCGAGCCGATTAGCGACGAACGGGACGTAATCGTCATCGGTGGTGGCTGGGTCGGCATGATGACGGCGGCGAGATTGATCCAGGCGGGTGTGAGTAACG
>CAYGQC010000108.1:0-13732 GCA_964351875.1 uncultured Pseudomonadales bacterium | reverse complement strand
GGCAACGCGAGATGGAACGCATATTTCTAAAGATGCCGCTCCTGTCTGCGCTCAGCTGCGACCTGCCTGATGCTGGTGACTTCATGAGCTATGTGATGGCCGGGCGGCCGCTACTGATCGTCCGCGGCGATGACGGCCAGGTGCGGAGCTTCCTCAACATCTGCCGGCATCGCGGTGCGCGGCTGACAGGCGAGCCATGCGGCAATGCATCTCGCTTCGTGTGCCCGTACCACTCCTGGACTTACGATTCCCGCGGGAAATTGATTGGGCTGGCAGACAAGCAAGTATTCGGTGAGATCTCGATCGATGGGCTTGTTCCGCTACCGACGATCGAACGGTCAGGCGCCGTTTTCACGAGCCTGGATCCGCAAGCCACTTTTGATCTCGATGAGTGGCTGGGCGACATGGCTGCTTCCCTCGAGGCGCTTCGGCTCAACGAGCTATTTGCCTACCGCAAGACCACGACGCTTGCGAGCCCTAACTGGAAGCTCGCAGCCGATGGCTACCTCGACGGTTATCACATTGGTTATCTGCACAAAAACTCGATCGGTGCCAAAGCGATCACGAATCGCAATACCTATGATCTGTTCGGTCCGCACGTGCGCATCGGTTTTGCCAACAAGCGAACGCACGAGATCGAAAAGCTGCCACCGGAGCGCTGGGACCTTGCGGCGTGCATGTCGCTCGTCCACTTTGTGTTTCCGAACGTATCGATCTCGGGAGGCCACGGCGATACGCTGATGTTGAGCCGGCTGTTCCCGGGGCCGAGTGTCGCTGAGTCAACGACGGTGCAATATCAGTACTTTCGCACGCCGGTGGAAGGCGGCTTGCTAGAGGAGGCCGAAGCTAAGCGCGTCGCTTACGAGGAAGTAGTGCGTGATGAGGACTGCGCTACGATCTTCGGCATCGAAGAGGCGCTGTCCGCGATGGATAGCTCACCGATAGTGTTCGGACGAAATGAGCCGGGCAATCAGCGACTGCATGAGTACATTGCGCAAGTGACGTCTTGATGGCGGTGCCGTGGAAGATATGGGGTTCTGATCGAGCTGAGCGATTGTCACCCCGCAACCCTGAGATTTGTCATTAGGAAAGCCCATGCCTCAAACATTGCCGGAAATGCCCGCGGGACTAACGCCTGCATGGTTGACGAGGGAGTTGCAGCGAAGTGGGTTCCTGCCTGCCACCGTTGCGATCACCTCCGCGATCCAGGAGCAGGTGGGCGAAGGCGTTGGCATGATGTCGGAGCTAGCTCGGCTTCGGCTGTCCTACAGCGGCGACGCGGCAGGATTGCCAACAACGCTCATGGCCAAGTTTCCCTCGCGTAATCCAACGAACCGGCAAGTGGCGATGTCGTACAACCTGTACGAGCGTGAAACACGCTATTTTGCCGAACTCGACCCGCTCACCAGCGCACGCTCGCCGACGGCACATATCAGCCAACTGGAGGGTGAGAACTTCATCATTCTGATGCAGGACCTCATCGACTATCGGGTGGGTGATCAGGTTGTCGGTGCAACGCTCGCAGAAACGGAAGCGATGATCGACGAACTCGCTAAGCTGCACGCAACGTTCTGGAACAACGTGAGCGACCTCGACTGGGTGCCGCACATCGCAAACAGCTATCACGCAGAGAATATGGATGCGCTGCTGCGCATCGGTTGGTCCAACATGGTGTCGGTGTTTGCTGACTACATCGACCTGGCAATAGCGGCGCGCGGCCAGGAAATCATCGCTGCCTTGCCAGAGATGCAACGGCGAATGGATGACGCGCCGATCACGTTGCTGCACGGCGACTTCAGAATGGAGAACGTCCTGTTTGGCGTGGCCTCGGAGCATGAACCGGTGATGATCATCGATTGGCAAGGCCCTCTGCTCGGCAAGGCGATGGTCGATGTCGCGCTGATCATGGGTCAGAGCACTCAGATTGAGGTTCGTCGCTCGAATGAGAGGGCGCTCATCGAGCGCTATGCGGACCGTTTGGCGGCTGCGGGCGTGGCTGACTACGACGGCGCGCGCGCGTGGCAGGACTACCAGATGGCGCTTCTGTACAACTGGGTCTACGTGGGCGTCGTCGCTGGAACTCTTGATACGACTAACGAGCACGGCTTTGCCTGGATGGCGCAGATGGTCGCCCGTCAAAGTGCGGCGAGTCTGGACCTGGATCTGTTCAGCCTGATGCCTTGAGACTCGCAGCCTCAGAGCACACCGATACGAATCACCCGACAGCGCGACAGCAAAAAAAAGGGTGCGGGACTAATCACTGGAGACGACACATGTCTGACTATTTAAAACTGACCGTTGACGAGTCAGTCGCCACGCTAACGATCAACCGGCCTGAGAAACGCAACGCCATGACGTTTGCGATGCTGGGCGACTTCATCGAGATGGTGGCGGAGGCGGGTCACCATCCGGATGCAAAGGTCCTCGTGATTACTGGTGTATCCGGCGCGTTCTGCGCTGGCACCGATCTATCCGATTTGTCGACGATTCCCGGCAAGAAGCGGGGCCTGCGCGGTAGCGCTGAGGAGCGGGGTAAGTGGTGGCCGATCGTCGAGTGCCCGCTGCCGGTGATTTGCGCGATCGATGGCCCGGCATACGGCATGGGTGCTGAGTTCACATCCCAGTGTGACATTCGAATCTGCACACCCAATGCTCGCTTCGCCTGGAACTTTGCACATCGTGGTCTGGTGCCGGATACCGGTGCCGGTAGTTGGCTGTTGCCTCGGCTTATCGGTGTGCAGAATGCGATGAAGCTGCTGTACACGGGTGATCCGCTGTCAGCCGAAGACGCCTTGACGTTGGGTTACGTTGATCAGGTCGTCTCGTCGGAAGAGCTTGCATCCGTGGCGGGTGCGCTTGCCAGTCGCATTGCCACCAACTCTCCGTTCTCGCTGAAGCGAATCAAGTCGCTCGTGTATGAAGGCTTGGGTGCGGAGGTGGGGGAGCATATGCCGAGGCACACGCAGGCGATGGCCGAGTGTTTCGCATCGGACGATCACGCTGAGGGTGTTGCTGCGTTTCTTGAGCGACGGGAGGCGAAGTTTAGCGGTAGCTAGCGCGCTCTATGACGGACGCGCAACCGCGCAGGCCGACTGTCGACGGCCTGCGTGGTTACGAGAATGAGGTTTGCGTGGACGTTGCCGTCTAGCCCGGTGATCAGCCGACGGGCAGCAACACCGACAACGCGTAAATGCCCGATGCGATGAGTAGGCCGCCAAATACAATGGCGGTCGCGCCAACGGTGATCGCTTTTTCAGGTTTTTCAAGCCACATAAGCCTTGCCTTTGTTTCGTTGTGAGTCCAAAAATCTTGCCCCGGCCCAAGCGTCACGTGAATACGCACTTTCCGAAATGGCATCGCGCAAGCGAGCTGGGCCGGGCGGAATGCGGAGTTCCTCACAACTCTCCTGCCAACTCACAACCACTGAGAACGATTGATGATCACGAACCCTGAACAAATGAGCGCGCTTCTCGATGCCATTCGCCGATTCGTGATTGACGTGGCCATACCTAACGAGGATCGAGTGGAAGCGGAGGATGAGGTTCCGCCTGAAGTTGTCGCAGCAATGCGCGAACTTGGAACTTTCGGCTGGAGCATCCCCGCGGAATATGGCGGCAGCGGACTTACCAGCGAAGAGCTGGCGTTAGCCTTTATCGAGCTCACTCGCTGCTCGGTCGCCTACCGCGTCATTGGCGCCCAGAATGCTGGCATCGGTTCTGAATGCATCATTCGCGACGGCACCCCAGAGCAGAAACAGCGTTACTTGCCGAGGCTCGCGGCGGGCGAGTTGCTAGGTTGTCTTGCGCTCACTGAGCCCGACGCCGGGTCGGATGCAACGGCGTTGCAGACGCGAGCGGTTAAGACGCCGAATGGTGGCTACGTGCTCAACGGCCATAAGCACTACATCACGCTCGCACCGATTGCCGATGTGTTCACCGTGTTGGCTCGCACTGATGACCGTGACAGAGGCGGTAGCGGTATCAGCGCGTTTGTCATTGAACGAGGCACGAGTGGGCTGACGACCAGTGGCTCCACACCCAAGATGGGCCAGGAGGGTGCGCCGATCGGCGAGGTGTTCCTGAACGACTGTCGCGTGCCAGCTGATGCGCTCATCGGTGGTAAAGAGGGCGTCGGATTCTCGACGGTGATGAAGGCGTTGAACAAGCAGCGAATCAACTTGTCAGCGCTATCGACTGGCCCGGCTATTCGAATGCTGGATGAGGCGATTGCCTATGCTAATGAGCGTCAGCAATTCGGCCAGCCGATAGGTGATTACCAGCTCGTGCAGGCGATGCTCGCAGAGAGCAAAGTCGAGATTGAGGCGGCGAGGGCACTGATACTCGAAACCGCTCGCAAGCGAGATCGCGGTGAGGACGTCACCCTCGATGTGTCGATGTGCAAATACTACTCAACCGAGATGTGCTTTCGCGTCGCGGATCGAGTCGTACAGATCTTTGGCGGCCGTGGTTACACCAAGTTTCGCGGTATCGAGCGATTCTTCAGGGACGTACGGGCGTTTCGAATCTACGAAGGCACCAGCCAGATTCACCTACTTAACATCGGCAAGCGATTGCTTGCCGGCGAGCGCTAGCTCACTAACGACCGACAGTTTCAGCCGAGCAATCGGCTGAGCTAAGATCGGTTCATTCGCAGTTAAGCGCTTTGTTCACGATGACATAGTGCGGGACTGTCATTCAGCTCCGGGGAAGCCGATGTCATCACAAACTCCGTCAGGAAACGCCGTACCAGGCCAGCCTGACGAGAAGATGCTCTCGCCTCGCTATCGCAGCTACGTCCTGTCGATGCTGGTGATCGTGTATGTATTCAATTTTCTCGACCGACAGATCGTTACCATTCTGGCGGAGCCGATCAAGATGGATCTGGGGCTCAGCGATACACAGATCGGCTTGATGACGGGCCTCGCATTTGCCCTTTTCTATACGATCCTGGGTGTGCCGATTGCACGACTCGCGGACCGCGCGAACCGTACATCGATCATTGCTGTAGCGCTGGTCATTTGGAGCGGCATGACCGCCATGTGTGGCGCCGCGCAGAACTTTACCCAGATGCTGCTTGCCCGTATTGGTGTGGGGGTTGGGGAGGCTGGATGCTCGCCGCCGGCGCACTCTCTGATTGCGGATTACTACCCGCCGGAACAGCGGGCATCAGCACTGTCGATCTATGCGTTGGGTATCCCGATCGGCAGTATCCTCGGTCTGCTGGCCGGTGGCTGGATCGCTGAATTCTATGGTTGGCGTACGGCGTTCTACCTGGTTGGTTTGCCGGGTATCCTGCTGGCGATTGTGTTCAAGCTGACGATTCGCGAGCCGATCCGCGGCATGTCCGATGCGGGAAGCAAGACTCAGGAAGAACAGCCGCCGCTCTTTGCCACCCTCGGCATTTTGCTGCGCAATCGGACGATCATGCACATTGCTATGGGCGGTGCGTTGACGTCTTTTGTGGGCTACGGCCTCGGTCAGTGGATGCCTGCCTATTTTATTCGTACCCACGAGATGGGTATCGCTGAGACAGCTACCTACTTTGGTCTCGTGTTGGGCGTTGCCAGCGCGGTCGGAACTTTCCTCGGTGGCAACCTGGCGGATAAGCTGTCGACTAGAGACAAGCGCTATTACGCGTGGATGCCAGCGGCGGGTGTTCTCGCGGCGTTCCCGTTCTACGTTGTCGCCATGCTGCTTGACCAACCGTATTGGGCGATCGCGGTGCTCATCGTACCAAGCCTGCTCAACTCCCTATGGCTTGGTCCTGCTTTCGGTACCGTTCAGAACGTCGCGCCGATGCGGATGCGCGCACTCGCGTCCGCGGTTCTTTTGTTCGTGTTGAACATCATTGGACTCGGGCTTGGGCCGTTCCTTGTGGGTGTTTTAAGTGATGCGCTATCAGGAACCTTTGGTGATGACTCGCTGCGCTACGCGATTCTGATCGCGACATTCGCCTACTTCTGGGCGGGCACGCACTTCATCCTGGCTGCGCGAACGCTGCGTGAGGATCTGGCGAAAAATCAGCCTGATTTAACCCGGGGCTGACTCTCATCCAGGGGTTCTCGAGACCACGGATATTTTGAGGGCCGGTGGTCTCTTTAGTTGCTATGGTGCTGACAGCACGTAAATCTCATTTCTGCTTTTGGACTTTGCATTGACCCTCGACAGTAGCCGACGTCTCCGGCTTATTTGCCTCACCGCCTTCTATTTCAGCCAGGGAATTCCCCTGGGTCTTCTGACTCTTGCGATGCCGGCCTGGTTGATCGAACAGGGGGTGGCCGCAGGTGAGGTCGCGTCCTACGTCGCTTTATGTACATTGCCGTGGGCGTTCAAGCTTGTTGCGGGCCCCTTTATGGATCGGTTTACGTGGCCGTCGCTGGGAACGCGGCGGCCGTGGGTGATGCTCACTCAAGCGCTGTTGGTGCTGTCACTTGTGGCCTCGGTATTTGTTGTCGGGAATTCGCCTGAACTTGCCCTGCTCGGCGTGATGGGTTTTTTGATTAACTCCGCGGCAGCAACTCAGGACGTTGCGGTAGACGGGTTGGCGATTGCGGTGTTGCCGCAATCCGAGCGGGCGCAGGCGAATGCTTTTATGGCCTTCGGGCAGGTTGTCGGCGTTGGCCTGTTTGGCGGATTGAGCGGAACGCTGCTCGCCAATTTTGGCTTTCAGGTCGCAGCGGCTGTTGCCGCTACGAGTGTCGCTCTGATCTGGCTGCTGGCCCTTTTCGTCAGAGAACGAGAGGGTGATCGGTTGTTGCCCTGGACTGCGGGCGTTGACCGGGGTGAGGTTGCTGTTCCTGGTGGGCTGCTCAGCGTATTCAGATCGTTGCAGCGGTCTCTGCGTCTGCCCAACTCGCTTGTTCTGTTGCTCGCCAGTTTCATTGGCTGGGCCGGATACGGCATTGCCTTTGTGACGGCGCCAGTCTTCGCGGTCTCCGAGCTTGGCTTTAGCTCCGAGACGTACAGTCAGGTCGCCTCAGTTCTCAACGTCGCTGCTGCGGCCACAGCCATTCTCATCGGCGGGCTTCTCGATCGCTTCGGAGTCCAACGCGCACTGGTTCTGTCACTGCTCACGCTAGCGGCGTTGTTTGTCGTGTTTGCCGTTGTCGAGCCCTGGTGGTCGTCAACGATTCTCGTTGTGGGCATCTGGGCCGCCATCATGCTGAGCAGTCAGATGTTCTTCATCGGCTTCATTGCGACCAACATGAACATGACGTGGCAGACCATTGCAGCGACGCAGTTTGCGGTCTACATGGCGCTGTCTAACCTGTCACAGGCAGCGGGATCGGCAATCTACGCGCGGCTTACCGAGTTGTCCTATCCGACGGTATTTGTGCTTGTCGCGTTGACGTATCTGTTGGCCGCGGGGCTGTATTTTCGGGTCAACGTGCGGGCGCATCAGACGCAGCTCAGCACGATTGAGCAGGTTGCTGCATAAGCGCAGGGAGCGTCGGCTAGCGAACGATCGCCACGGATTTGATCTGAGCCCAGAGCTTCTGACCTGCGATCAGGCGAAGGTGCGCAACGGAGCGCTGGGTAACCCTGGCGATCAGGATATCTTCGGCCGCCGCTGTGCCCAGGTTGAGCCTCACCAGCGCCATCGCCTCGTCATGATCGCGGGCTACCTCCACCACTTCTGCGGCTAGCCTGTTCAGGATCGACGAGTCGTCGTTTGCGCTCAGCGAGAGGCTTATATCTCTTGCCAAAACCCTCAGGCGGACCGTCTGGCCCAACTCGTCACCGTCATCTCGTGTCCACAGGCTTTGCCCGCCGGCGAGCTCGATCCGCGACAGGTGCCAGCGTTCGTCACGCTCCACGACCTCGGCCAGCAATATTGCGGATGCTTCGTCGGCTGCGCCCACAGGCAGGTTGAGCTGGGAAAACACCGTCTCCAGTTTGCCTTGGGTGTGTACACGCCCAGCGTCGAGCACGAGGACGTCGTCAGCAAGGCGGGCGACTTCGTCCATTGAATGCGACACGTAGATCACGGGGATCGGAACGCTCTCGTGTAGCTTTTCCAGGTACGGGATGATCTCGTGCTTGCGAGCGCTGTCCAGCGACGCGAGGGGCTCGTCCATGAGCAGGATGTGGGGCGACACCAGCAGAGCGCGCGCGATAGCCACTCTTTGGCGTTCTCCGCCGGAGAGCTGGCTGGGCTTGCGCGCGGTCAGGCCGCTGATTCCCATCGTCTCGATGACCTGCTGGTAGAACCCTTCAGCAGCGGGCCGATGCGCACGTTTTGCTGCGTAATCCAGATTGCCTTGCACGCTCAAATGAGCGAGTAGGCTCGCTTCCTGGAAGACATAGCCAACGGCGCGCTTATGAGTCGGGATAAACGTTCGATCGTCCTGCCAGTGTTCACCGTTGACGATGCAGCGGCCACGCTCGGCGCGTAGCAAACCCGCTATACAGCGCAAGAGGGTGGTTTTGCCCGAGCCGGACGGACCCACGATGGCCGTGACGCCGCGCCCCGCCAGTTTGGTATCCACATCCAGAGTGAAACCGCTATCACCATCTGCGCCGAAAGCGAGCCTGAAGCTCGCCTCGATGGGCGTTGCGTTTGCTGAATCTCCGTTCACGGGCCTACCCCGAAAGTCATGTTCGCGGAGCGGCTCCTGCGCTGACTGCCGTACAGAATCATCAATACCACGAACGAAAAGGCGATCATTACGCCCGCTAACCCGTGCGCGTCGCTGTAGGCGAGTGACTCGACGTGGTCAAAGATTGCAACGGATACAACGCGCGTTTCGCCCGGGATATTGCCGCCGATCATGAGCACAACACCGAACTCGCCCACGGTGTGCGCAAAGCCGAGGATGGATGCAGTGATGAATCCGGGTCGAGCGAGTGGCAGAACCACGGTAGCGAACCTGTCCAACGGGCCGGCGTGCAGAGTGGCCGCTACCTCGAGCGGACGCTCGCCGATGGCTTCCATGGCGTTCTGGATCGGTTGCACAACAAAAGGCAGTGAGTAGAACAGGGAGGCAATCACGAGACCGGAGAAGGAAAACGCGAGCGTGCCCAGTCCGAGACTCTCGGTAAACTGCCCCAGTACGCCCGTTGGCCCCATCGCGAGCAACAGGTAAAAACCGAGCACGGTCGGCGGCAGTACCAGCGGCAGAGCGACGATGGCCGAGACCGGGCCCTTCAGCCAGGATCGCGTGCGAGCAAGCCACCACGCGATCGGCGTACCGATCAGCAGCAGAAGTATCGTTACGACACTCGCTAGCTGCAGAGTCAGCCAGATCGTGGCGATGTCCGCGTCGGAAAGCGTCATGCCGAAGCGCCAGTTTCTAATGGCATCGATGGTTGTTCTGGCGCTGCCTCTGCCGAGTCGTAGCCAAAGCTGGTGATGATTCTCGCCGCTTTGTTGCTACGCAGGAACGCCAGCAGGTCTCGCGCTGCGATGTTGTGTTCTGCGTGCTTGAGCAGCACAGCATCCTGGCGAATGGGCGCGTGAAGTGAGCTATCGATTCGCCAAACAACGCTGCCCTTCGCGTTGGCATCGTCCCGCCTAATGAGTTGGGAGGCGGCGACGAAACCGAGTTCTGCGTTGCCCGAATGCACAAACGCGTAAGCCTGGGCCACGTTTTCGCCCATAACCCATTTGGCTCGGCTCGATTGTGCGATGCCGAGTGCGTTGAGCACTTCCACAGCAGCGCGACCGTAGGGTGCGAGGCGGGGGTTTGCCAATGCGAGGCGATTGTATTGTCCGTGCAGCAAGCGTTCCCGTCCGTTGGTTGGCAGATCGAGTTCCGATGACCAAAGGGCGAGTCGGCCGATCGCGTAGGTGAATCGAGAGTCCGTAACCGATAACCCATGGGCATCGAGCGCGTCGACTCGAGCCTCGTCTGCGGAAAGAAAGACATCAAAGGGAGCGCCGTTACTGATCTGGGCAAAAAACTTTCCTGACGAGCCGAAGGAGAGCGTCACCTCGTGGTCGTGACTGGCTTCGAACGCCGAGACGATTGCTCGCATCGCTCCGGCAAAGTTAGACGCGACGGCCACGGTGCATTCGCCAGCGCTTGCCGAGATGGTGCTGGCGGACAGGAGGGCCAGTACGAGTTGCTTGGCAAGGCGGTGCATGGGAGTGGTCGTTCAGTTTATCGTGGTGGGGGGATGATACCCCGATATCCATGGGCCTCTCGGGGTGGCCGTGAACGAGTTTACTGTTCTCGCGGGCGTTAGAAACCCCGCGCAGCTAAAGGAGTTGAGTCTTGCGAATCGCGTTGGCTGGCATCGAGCATGAAACCAATACCTATTGTCACGGCGAGACGGAGTACGCTGATTTTTACGTCCAGAGAGGCGCGAAGATGCTGCGCTCGGCCGGGCAGAAGAATGCGCTCGGTGGCGCGCTAGATGCTTGCCAGGCGATGGACATTGAAGCGGTTCCGGTTCTGTATGCGTTTGCACAACCTTCGGGCACGATCGCGGCTTCAGTCTACGAGTCACTGAAAGAAGAGCTGCTCGAGCATCTCGCCGACGCGGCGCCCGTAGATGCGGTTCTCTGGGTTGTGCATGGTGCCGGCGTTGTAGATGGCATTGCGGATCTCGAAGATGATTTGATCGCCGCCGGTCGCGAGTTGCTCGGCGCTGAAATGCCGATGGCGGGGGTTTTCGACTTGCACGGCAACATCACTCAGGCCATGGCATCAAAGCTGAACGGCGTGTTTGCTTGCCGTCAGTATCCGCACGTCGACATGCATTTACGGTCGGCCGAGGCGATCGCGCACCTCCAGCGGATGATCAGCTCCGGGCGGCGAGCGAAGTGCACAGTGGTCTCTCTGCCGCTCCTTATGCCGACGACGACAACGTTTTCGGGTGCCGGCGCTGATGTGTTGGCCGACGTGCTCGCGGCTGAGGCTGCTAGTGATGCCGTCGATATCAGTTGGTTCCATGGGTTTCCGTTCACCGATGTTCCACAGGTAGGAAGCTCAGTCGTGGTAACCAGCTATTACGAATCGCTGTCGCTGGCAACTCAGGTTGCCGCCGAGATCTGGGCAGCTCGGGAATCGTTTCGTCCCGTAACCCTCGACGCCGAGCAGGCGGTTGCGCGAGCCCAGGCTGCGCTGACCGGGGACATGTCAGGTCCGGTCGTCATCAACGAAACCTCAGATAATTGCGGCGGGGGCACTCCCGGAGATGGCACTCATCTGTTGCGCGCAATGCTGTCTGCGGGCTTGGGAAGCCGGGCGTGTTTCGGTTTTGTGGTCGATGGCATGACTGCTGAGCAAGCGCATCGCGCAGGGGTTGGCGCGACGCTTCGCGTGCGGCTCGGAGGCCACACGGACGAGCTTCACGGATCACCTATCGAAGCGGGTGCTTATGTCAAAGCACTGTCAGACGGCCGAGTTGTGCTGCAACACATGTATGCGGGAGCGCCGCTCAACCTGGGGCCTATGGCGCGTCTGGTTATTGACGGCATGGACGTTGTGGTCGCAACAAGACGTTCCCAGACCTTCGACCTCGAACCGTTTCTCGCGGTTGGAATCGATGTGTCCCGCTATGACATTGTCGCGCTCAAGAGCAGTAATCACTTCCGAGCCTGCTTCGAGAGCGTTGCCAGCGCAATCATCACAGCAGACCCGCCCGGGCTTAGTACAAATCAGATCAGCGTGTTTGAGCGACAGGCTTCGAGCGTGAAATACTGGCCGACCAGCGAAGATGCAGTTTGGCCGATCGACCCCTCGCGATAGAAATAGCGACTAAAACAACAGCATAAAGATGATCTCGTGAGCCATTTACTTATTGAGTCACACTTTGTAAAGTCGCACTCAATATGACATCCCAAGCAATGCCAGCCAGCAAAGGCACCTACCGCCGCGCCCCGGAAGAAAAACGGGAGCATCTCCTTCGTGCTGCACGCATGCTTTTTTCCGCTCGGGGTTTCAAGGCAACCTCAACAGCGCAGATTGCTGAGGAGGCGGGCGTGTCTGAAGGCGTGCTCTTCCACCACTTTGGCTCCAAACGAAATCTATTCGATTGTGTGGCGGATGCGTTTGTCGCAGAAGGCGTACAAAGCGCTGTGGACGGCGACCTTGAGGAGATGACTCCAGAGAGCGTGGTTCGCGCCTCCTTCGACTTTTGCGATACCGACCCTGGGCTCTATCAGGAGATGGCGCAAATTGGTGAGATCAACGATTCCGATCGCCGAACGGTTCGTCTGAATGTCATCGTGCGAGCGATTGCGCGGCAATTGAAGTCGGGTATCGCGCTTGGCCGTGCGCGCACGGGTGACCCGCAGATTATGGCCGAACTGCAATTTGCTCTCGTGGACGGCGCGTACAAAGCGTGGCGCCGTTCAGGCAAACCGGAGCATCGGGAAATTTATATTCAAGAAGCGGCTTACGCGATGCGGATGATGTCTGTACCCACCGCGCATGTCGGCAAAGAGTGACTGTCTCAGGAAAGTCGTTAGAAACTCGAAAACACGTTTGAAAAGGTGAGAGAACAATGAGCGAAGCAGTAGCGAATGACAGCCGGTTCTGGTTGAACGGAAATTTTGCGCCGACGTTTGAAGAAACGACGGCCACCAAGCTTGAGGTCACCGGCAGCATTCCGCCGGAACTCAATGGCCGCTATCTGCGCAATGGGGCGAACCCTATGACGGGCGAGTCCATGCACTGGTTCCTCGGTGACGGCATGATTCACGGTGTCGAGCTGGCGGGTGGCAAAGCTAATTGGTACAGGAACCGCTACGTACAGACGCCAGCCGTGAAGGCCGGTGGTTCAGGTGCTGACGTCGAGATGGGCGATCTCACTGCCTCGCTCGCGAACACTCACATCATTGGTCACGCCGGCAAGATCCTCGCGCTTGAGGAAGGCCATTATCCCTTCGAGCTCACTCCAGAGCTGGAAACGGTTGGCGCGTACAACTACGACGGCAAGCTCTCGACCGGCATGACGGCGCATCCCAAGATCTGCCCGGAAACCGGTGAACTGCTGTTTTTTGCCTACGGCATGATGCCTCCGTATCTGACCTACCATCGCGCTAACGCTGCTGGTGAGCTGGTGCAAAGCGAAGTGATCGAGGTGAAAGGCGCGACGATGGTGCACGATTTCAACGTCACCCGAAATCATGTGATCTTCATGGATCTGCCGCTCATCTGGGACTTCGAGAACATGGCGGCCACAGGTTTGCCTATCACCTGGAGCGACGACTACGGTGCGCGGCTCGGCGTCATGCCGAGGAACGGCAGTAACAAAGACGTCGTCTGGTACGACATCGATCCTTGCTATGTGTACCACCCATTGAACGCCTACGAAGACGGTGACGACATTGTCATTGACGTCTGTCGTATGTCTCACTCAATGAAGGCGGACGCCGCTGACGTGCCGCCTGTGCTGCATCGATGGACCATCCACCAGGCAAATGGCACGGTGAGTGAATCGCAACTCGATGACGTCGCGGTCGACTTCCCGCGCGTTCCAGATGCGATCGTTGGCCTCAAGCATCGTTACGGTTACACCGCCGAGTTTGGCGGCGGTTTGCCTGCCGCGATCGCGTTCCGAAAATACGATCTGCAAACGGGGTCTTCTCAGGCGCACGAGTTAGGCGCAGGCCGCGCTGGTGGCGAACCAGTCTTTGTCCCAGCCGAAGGCGGAACGTCGGAAGACGACGGTTACCTGCTCAGCTATGTCTATGATCAGGCGACCAACAAGAGCGAGCTGATTATCGTCGATGCGAGCGACATGACCAAAGCGCCGGTTGCGCGCGTGCATCTGCCGACGCG
>CAYGQC010000107.1:0-13879 GCA_964351875.1 uncultured Pseudomonadales bacterium | reverse complement strand
TGGTGATCTCCCGAAGAGCCGCGACTACCTCACAGAGATCGCCACACTCGCCCTGCGGGCTCGCTCGCGAAGACACGAGGCAAAGCACCTCGTCATCACGAAAGCGCGAGGCAAAACACCTCGTCATCACGAAGACGCGAGGCAAAACACCTTGTCATCACGAGGAGGCGCGAAGCGTCGACGTGGTGATCTCCCGAAGAGCCGCTACTACCCCTCAGAGATCGCCACACTCGCCCTGCGGGCTCGCTCGCGAAGACGGCAGGGGCGAAGTCGCCTGTCTCGACGACGCGCTGAAATGGCGTCGTCGCGAAACGACCAGCCAGCCTACATCCACGAACCGCGCCGACTCTCCACATAGGCAAGGCAGCGGTCTGCCACTTCGCGGGCAAAGACGCCCGGCAGCATCGGCACTTCCATCGCGCGTGATGCGACTTGAACCCCACAGTGACTCAGATCGGCGCGCCCCATCAGTATCGTCTGGCGCAGCCGAACCCGCTGAATCTTCTGCAGTGGCGCGATCAGATAGGTCACTCCGACGAGACCGCTGCGCACGATCAGATGATGGTCAGTCAACGCCAACCCCCAACGCTTGTAGCGACCAAACACAACCAAAGCATGCAAGCTCGCAACGATACCAATGAGGTAGGCGGCAAACCCTGGCAGATCAGGCAAACGGGTGGCCGCAAACGCTAACCCGCAGTAGACAAGCGCCAGCAGAAACAGGCTGCGAAAGAGATATCTGGGTGAGACAGACTGGTAGGAAAGGGCAAAAATGTCGGGAGACGGCATCACCTCATCGCTGAGTTCAAGTGACTGCACCGCCGTTACGGAGGGCACAAGAACCTTGGCTTCATCTCCGCCACCGCTATCGCTGCCACCCTGCGCTATCTGTTCGAAGATCAGATTACGGCGGGAAAATACCCTGTCCAACCATCCCTCTCTCGACGCGATGACCTGAACTCTGGATTTGCGCAGATTGGTTTCCCGTTGGTTGAGCAGGCCCCGGCGCACCGTCAGTCTCTCCGGGCTACCGCGTAGCTCAAAGCCGTAGTAGCTCAGGATGCTACCGAGTACCGATAGCGCGGTAACGCTCGCGACGAGCACTAGTGCCAAAGCAGACAGACCGAGCATGACGACAAAAATTGACTGATCCGCCAACACCTCGGCGGTGTCACTACCCAGGTTTGCGAACAAAGTACCGAGAAACCGTTCGCCAGGATCGCCCAATTGGCCAAGCACCGCAGCCGCACCACCGGCGATGATCCAGGCTCTGTTGTTTGTCAGCCCGTGAATGACGAGATCGGGAATCGAACGGGTGATGAGGACTTCATCCAAAACTGCGTCTTCAGACTCAGCGAGAGCGTGCACACTGACCTCGGCGGAGCGCTGGCGAACAATATCGGCCCGAAGCCTCTCCGCATGACTGCGATCCAGCGCGCTTAGATGGATCTCGTCAGACGAAGAACCCGCGCTGTCAATTTTGAGGGTCACCAGTTGTAGCGGTCGGTAGTAGAACGGCAGCTCTATAGAGACGTTCTGAACGCGCGCAAACTCCATAGACAGCGTTCGGCGATTCAGTACCCCCTGGCGCACTTCGATTCGACTGTCGACGAGGCGATACCGAAACAGCAGGTATTGCAGAACAGCGTTCACAACAATTGCCAGCGCCACGCCTATGACACCGAGAACCAACCAGAGCTGATCCATTTGCATACCGACGAAGACAACAGGGAACAGAGCCCAGACATTGCGTGCGATGCTGAGAAACCCGGAAACGACAAAATAGGCGACCGACCAAATGGACAGGGGCAGCCATTCTTCCTCCCGCGTCGCCGCCTCATGAATGGCTGTCACGACTCACCCACTTGCGCCGAGGGAAGCCCACGCTCTGCTACTGCTACGCCGACATCGGTAGAGGCCGCGGTGTAGTCGAGGACAAAAGCCCGGAGTCGTTCAGCGTCTTCGCTGACCAAACCCGGAATGGCGAATGTGGCCATCGAACTGCCAGCACTGAACAGCTTCAACGTGGCGAGGTTGAAGCGCTTTTCAATCGGCCCACGCTCAATCTCTACGTGCTGCACCCGGCAAAGCGGCTGGATAGTCTGCGACCGCCAGAACAGACCATCGGCGAAAATCATATCGTGGCTGCGCAGCGCGAAACGCAGGCTCAGTCTGTACGCGAACACCCGTACGCATTGAGCGAGCGCGAGCGTGATCACAACAGGCAGGAGCCAGGCCGGGGGCGGTTCCGGTTGCCGCTGCAAAACGAGCGCTGCAACGCCGACGAGCCCTGTGCAAACCAGAAGCCAAAGCACCAGGCCAATCCAGGCGTGAACACGCTCAACCGGTGACAGCTCGACCTCGTTGAATCTGGGCAGCTCAGCCAGCGATATCGGTCGGTTTTCAAAAGCCATGATTGCACTCGGGATTTCTGACAACGCCAGAATAGATGGCTGCGCTATAACGTCAACGTTACGACGCTAAAGCCCTGGCGGCCAACTTCGAAAGGGCATCGCACATCGGCCGCGCCGGAAGCTCGGCAGCGATTTGGCCGATTCGCGCTGGCTCATTGACGCTATTTGTGAGCGCTGAATCACACTTCTCACCTCAACCTCTCGGCATCAAGGGCCGCATGCCTACAATCGGCCACGTGTGAAACCCGACTTCAAAGGACCGTAAGGGAGCCACGATGGCTCTCGCGCGAACAGCTATGCAACGGAGCGCAAGCAGTTCAACGACCCCACGCGCCCAGGCGCCGCCGGGGCAGCAAAGCTTTTCCGATTCAGCCACATGGCTGGATATGGGCGAGCTACGCGTGGTCGTGCAAGGCCAGGACCCACGGCTGCTAGGTGATCAGCCTGGCCTGCTATTGCTTGGCAATCCCGCGGACAGTCACGATGCCGTGGTCTTTCGAGGCCAACTTACCGCGCGTCGCTACCGAGACTACCTGATGCAGAGTGCGAGCCCTGGCGCGCTGGTGATCGTCGATCAGCCCGCCGTTGGCGTGCATCCAGATCTTCAGCTGACCTCCGGCGAGCTACTCGCATTGTGGGAACCGCTGCAGCCCTATCTCGACACCATCAGCCGACTCAGACGTATTCCACTTCTGGGGACTGATGCCTCTCGGGATGCTGTCCTCGCGCTGGTCAAGGCCCACACTCGACAACTACAGATCAAGGCCAAATGGCAGGCGAACGGCGGAGAGCCGATAGGCTACCCCCTTATCTCCTCGACACCCGATGCACGCGTCCTGCTCGAAAAACTCGCTGACGACGGTCTTCTGCAACGACATTTCTTCGAACGGCTACACCAGTGTGGCCATTGCGCGTCTGCCCGGGTGTTTGCGCGGGAAGTGTGTCTCGGTTGCGGTTGCAGCGACCTCGAGGAAGCACCCCTTGTGCATCACTACGCATGCGCGTTCCAGGGTCCTGAGAACCTCTTCGCTGCCGACAACGGGCTGGCTTGTCCCAAGTGCAAAAAAGCGTTGCGCCACTACGGCGTCGACTATGACAAACCCGGCCAGATTGTCTCGTGCAACGGGTGTCAGAAAACTATGTCGGAGCCAGACGTCAGCTTCGTTTGCGGCGACTGCGAACACGAAACGAGGGGAGATGATTCCCCAACTCAGACGTGGCACAGCTTCTCGCTTACCGCTGACGGCGCACGCGCGGCTGCCGCAGCCTGCCTGCCTAACCGACAAAGCAAAGCCGGAACCAGCACTCTGATCGAGCTCGCTGATTTCGTGGCGATCGGAAGCCATCATGTCGACATCGCCGCTCGCTGCGATAGGCCCTTAACCCTTGTCACCCTCTACTGCGAAGCCAGCGACGACTCAATGCTCATGCCGGATCGGCGCGATCGCTTCGCCGACTTCCTCGCGCGACTGACATGCGAGGCTGTGCGCCGGGGAGATCTTGTAACCCGCCACGGCGATATAGTGATTGCGTGCTTGCCGGAAACATCCCGCGCGGACGCCCTGGTTCTGGTGGAACGTTTACAGGCGAGCATAGAAGCCAACGTCAGTGACGAAGTAGAGGCGCAGATCAGCTATATCGAAGGCGAGGAGATATCGAGTCTCCTGGAATCGCTGACATGATAGATGCGATTCTTCGTTTCCTGCCGACTGAGCCTTCCGAATTTCTATTCATGTTCTGGTACGCGGTCATTTTCGAGCTGCCGAGATTTGTGTTCGCCACGCTGGCCGTAGCGACCGCTGAGGTGCTGAAGCCTGGCAGCGTTACCCGACCGTATCGAGATCCCGAACCAGGTGCGCCACCCATGAAAGTGAGTCTCCTGCTTGCGGGGCACAACGAAGGCGCGTGCCTGACCACAGCGGTGCTCGGGCTCAAAGAGCAAACGTACAAGAACATCGAGATCATCGTGATTGACGATGGCTCAACCGACGACATGGCCTCGGTCGGGCAGAAACTCCTTTCACAGGGGCAGATAGATACGTTCCTGTCGACAGGCCTGCGCGGCGGCAAAAGCGCAGCCGCCAATTTCGGTCTCAACTACTGTACCGGCGATCTCGTCATGATCGCCGACATTGATACCAGCTTTGACATTGACGCGATCGAAACCGTGATCAAGCCTTTCGTCGATCCGGAAGTCGGTGCCGTGTCAGGAAACCTGGCCGTACGCAATCCCGCCGAATCCGCCGTTACGCGCTATCAGTCAATTCAGTACCTGCTGAGCATCTCACTCGGCCGTCGTTTCTCCTCCATGGTGGGTCTGCTGTACATCGCATCGGGCGCGTTCGCGGCTTTTCGACGAGAAGCGCTTCAGGGTATCGGCGGCTGGGAAGTCGGCCCGGGTGAGGACGCCGACATCACTGTAAAACTGCGTCAGTGCGGCTGGCAGATTCGATTCGCGCCGGACGCCTGGGCGCTAACGGACGTACCCGTCGACGCGCTGTCACTCGCTCGGCAGCGGTTGCGTTGGAACCGTTCGCTCGTTCGCGTGCGCCTCCGAAAGTTCTTCCCCCTGTTCAACCCGCTGCGGCCAAACTTTTCGTTAAGCAACGCGATCGGCCATTTGGACATCCTCTTCTTCCAGGGCGTGCTGCCAATCAGCTTCTATTTCTATGTGCTGACGCTGTTCGCCATGTATGGCTCCCAGGCGCTGGGAATACTCGCGATTGTTTCAGGGGCCTACATCGTAACGACCATGCTGGCGTTCATCGCGGCGCTCGCCCTGAATCCGGCGTATGCAGATTGGAAGCTGCTGATCTACGTGCCGGGCTATTCGCTATTCAATGCGTTCTTCCTGCGCGCGGTGAGCGTCTACTCCTATCTGGACGAATGGTTTCTGCGCAAATCGTACAAAGACAGCTACGTGCCGAGCCGCGTCCTCGATGCGGCTGAGAAGTTCTAATGCGCCTGAAGAAACGGCCAAGGCTCGATGCCCTCGACAACGAGATACGCGCACGCAAAGGTTCCTTTGGGCGTTGGCTCTACCTGGGCGCGATAACGTTCTTCGTTCTGTGGCTGGGCGATCTGTTCGCGGGCGATCTGCTGTATTTCAAGGCCGATGGTCTCGTCGTGCGCGACCGGGTTGTCGTCGCAACGCAGTTTCCCGCATCGGTTGAGGCCGTCGAGGTTGCTGAGGGCGATGAGTTGATCAATGGCGACGTCGTCATTCAACTGCGCTCCCAGTCCGTTGAAGAAAACCTGGCGGAGCTATCATCAGACCTCGCGCAACTGATGACTCGCTCGGCGGATATGCGAGTTCGCGCATCGGTCATTGAGGCAATCGAACCGGTGGTCGACAAGAACTTGAGCGCCGCTCAGTCCAACCGAGCGAACGCAGAGGCCAGCCGAACCCGGTCGATGTTCACCGTCGCTGATCGTGCCCGCTTGTTCGAACAGGAACTCTCAAGCGTTCAGACGAAAGCGCAGATCGCCGCGGAGCGGCGCGCCATTGCGAACGACTTGCCCACTATCGAAGCGGCGGTCAAACGAGCGGACAGCGCTTTGCAGCGCTTGGCTGAGACCTACGCCGACGGCGAGCTACAGGCGCCTACTGACGGAGTTGTTGGCTATCTGCACGTGAGCCCGGGAAGCGTCGTACGAGCGGGTGAGCCACTACTCGAGGTGTTTCATGGAAAGCCGTATGTGCTCGCCTCCATTCCCGAAGGCGCACTGTACAGCCTGGAACCCGGTGACCGGGTAACCGTGCGCCTCGGCTTCGATCGTTACGCCGGGCACGTCGCGAAAATCTATCCGGTGACCGCAGAGTTACCTCCGGAGTTTGAAGATCGTTTCGACCAGAACAAGCGCGCACCGATGGCGCGCATCGAATTCGAACCGGAGCACGAGGCCTACCCCACCCTCTTCGCCCGGACTGAGATCAGCGGCCGCGGCTGGCCGCCGGACTGGCTAAAGCGCTTGTTCGGAGCAGAGACAAATTCTGATCGAAAACAACTCGACCAGGACAAACCTGCTTCCCTGGATGGCATCGAACAAATCGCCAGCACACCGTCTGCGCCCACATTGGATTTCAATGCCGTGGCTGCCGATCCGCGTAACCGGCTACCTATGAGTCCGACAGCCGCAGGAGCACCAAGCTCGACTGTTGCGCAAACCGCAGTTACTCGGATGCCCCAAGCGGCAGGCCAGAGTCAGAAAGAAAATCGAATCGCGGTTGGACCTACTTCTCCTAATCAGGATTCCACGCCCGATCCCGTGTGTTCGCCAGCAGCCGCCACCCTCAAACTGTACTGGCTGGCCGACGGAGAACTGAATCCGGAAGCTCTCAGCATTTCCGGCGCTTCCGGCACTCAGTGTTCTGACGGGGCTCAATTGCTCGCTAACGCCACGGCAGCAATTGAAACGGGCCAATAGCGTGACGCAGCGCACATCATTACAAACCGAGGCGGATGCAATGCCGCGAGTGTCGATAACATGGCGCAGTCCATAGGTAATCGCGCCAGTAATTCGGCGCCAACCGTTAGAGCAAGCGACATGAAGCGCAATGACGTCCAAACGAAATCTATCCCGAAGGCATCGCCGCTATCCAAGGCGCTGCGTCGCGGTCTATTAGTACTTGGCGCTGTATGCGTACTCGGTAGTAACGCCAGCGCCGCGTTGATTATCGAGTTAGCCGAGCGCCACGACGGCGGCACCCAGGCAAACTTCTCCGGCAGCGGGACGACAGTCGGTGCGTTCGAATTCAATCTGGATGCGCACGAGATCGGCGACTTTGTGCTGGATACCGGGCCAGACAACGCCTGGTTCGATCTGGCAAATCCGGTCCAGTTCGCGGACGGTTTCAATCTTGAGCGCATTCATATCGATTACAACCCAGACCCCGATTTCGATGATCTGCGTTTTGCGTTGTCTGCGTTTGTGCCAACGCAGATCGACTACAACATTCAGGGCAGCTCACTCGTCAGCGGCTTGGCGTTCAGCTCCCTGATTCCGGGTAGCTATGGTTCGAGTCAGCATCCCGACGTCAACATCGTCGGCGGCGTCAGCCTGCTGGTCACCCCGCTGTCCGTACCGGAACCTGCATCCATCGCTCTGTTCTCGATTGGGCTTATCGCGCTGGCCTTCAGTCGCCGACGTCGCAGCCAATTGGTCCGTTGATGAACGTCTCGCGCAGTCGTCCAGTCAAACGTTGCTTTGCGCTGACATTGCTCCTTGTCGGTTTCTTACAGACCAGCGCCACGAACGCCGACGACTTCACGGCAGACCGCGCTCCGCTAGTTGAGTCTCTGGTCGATGGTCGTTACACCATTCAACTGCTGGCATTGCCCGACCGACAGGCTCTGGAAGATTTTGTTATCGCCAGCGGCGTATCGGGGCTCATGGCCAAGCAAGTTGAACGCAACGGCGAGAACCACTACGTCTTGTTCACCGGCAGCTACTCGGATCGTTTGGAGGCGCTCGCTGCAGCCGAACACCTGCCGGCCTCACTCTCTGGATTGACTCCGTGGATTAGACCGCTCGATCCGTTGCTGAAGTAGACTGGACCGCCTACCCAAGCAGTCGAGCATTGAGCGCATGGCAGCACCAACCTCCCTGCCACCCTCTCGTCCAGAAAGCGAGAACGACAGTCTCGCTGCATTGATCGCAAGCCTGGACCTGATTGATGCAGACCGCCGCATCATCACTCGTGATGCGGCTAACCTGATCGAGCGTATCCGCAGGCATAGCGAGCCGAGCCTGATGGAAGCGTTCCTATCGGAGTACGGACTGTCCACCGACGAGGGTGTTGCGCTGATGTGCCTCGCCGAGGCGCTGCTGCGAGTTCCAGACGCCGATACCATCGACGACCTGATTGTTGACAAAGTCACAGCATCCGATTGGGACGCGCACGCCGGCGGAGCCTCCTCGGTGCTGGTCAACGCATCAACTTGGGCATTAATGCTTACCGGCCGAGTACTGACGCCGCCGCAGGAGAGCGGCATGATCAGCGGTCTTCGCGGCGTCGTCCGACGTATGGGAGAACCGTTGGTCCGCCGAGCTGTATCCCGGGCGATGCGAGAAATGGGTAAGCAGTTTGTGCTTGGCCAGAGCATCGAAGACGCGCTGGAGATCGGCGCACACCAGGTTCGCTCCGGCTACACGTACTCTTTCGATATGCTCGGCGAAGGAGCTCGTACCGACTCTGACGCCCGGCGCTACCACCTTGCCTATGCCGATGCGATCACCGAAATTGCGCCACATGCCACCAGTAGCATCGCGGACAACCCGGGCATCTCTGTCAAACTCTCGGCGCTGCATCCTCGCTATGACGCCCTGAAGGCAGCGGACATGCTGCCAACGCTGATCGCTCGCCTGCGCTCGTTAGCGGTACTCGCTGCCGGCTGCAACATCGGCTTGAACGTCGACGCCGAAGAAGACGAGCGACTGGAAGTCTCCCTTGCGGTCATCGAGGCGGTACTGGCCGAGCCAGCCCTGGCAAAGTGGCAGGGATTCGGTGTCGTCGTGCAAGCCTACAACCGTCGCGCGCTCCAGGTTATCGATTGGGTAGCCGCAACCGCCCAGCGCCTGGACCGGCGGCTTATGGTCAGGCTAGTGAAAGGCGCTTACTGGGATACCGAGATCAAACACGCTCAGCAACAGGGTTATGACGACTACCCAGTGTTCACGCGCAAAGCCGCGACCGACGTCTCCTACCTCGCCTGCGCAGCAAGGCTTATGACCCATCGGCACTGGTTGTATCCGCAGTTTGCGACGCACAACGCCCACACCGTCTGTGCCGTTAGCCACTTCGCCGTTCGAGCCGGAATGCGGCCGAAGGATTTCGAGTTCCAGCGGCTGCACGGAATGGGCGAAGCGCTGCACGAATTGCACAAGGCTGATCACGGGGGACGCTGCCGAATCTATGCACCGGTTGGTGCCCACCGCGACCTGCTCGCCTACCTCGTTCGGCGCCTGCTGGAAAACGGCGCCAACAGCTCTTTCGTAAACCAACTAACCGATGAGGATGTCAGCCCGTCAACGATCGCCGCAGATCCTGTCGACCTGCTCAGCAAGCCAGGCAGCAGCCTACCGAAGCCCGGCGAGCTTTTCCCAGGCCGGCAGAACTCAGACGGCTGGAATCTCTATCGCCAGCACAGCCGCGAATTGCTGTGGCAGCACCGCCAGGCATTCGCCGAGACTTGCTGGTTCGCGGCGGCAGACAAGCGCGATGCTTCCGTGGCGATCAACAATCCCTCGCGAGCTGATGAGATCGTTGGTTCCGTAGAGCTGACCTCTGCTGAGACGATCAACGATCTTGTGAACGTAGCCGCTAGCGGCCAGCAGCGCTGGGCGTGTTTAGGCGCTGATCGGCGCGCAGAGATTCTTTGCGAGGCGGCAGCTTTGTTCGAGCGCCACACTCCCGAGCTATGTGCGCTGCTGTGTCGCGAAGCGGGTAAAACCATCACCGATTGCATCGACGAAGTCCGGGAGGCGGTCGATTTTCTACGCTACTACGCAAGCCAGGCAACAAGCCGTCAACTCGCACCTGCTCGCGGCGTCTTCGCGTGCATATCACCCTGGAATTTTCCGCTCGCGATTTTCACCGGGCAAATCGCAGCGGCGCTGGCAACCGGAAATTCCGTCGTGGCGAAACCGGCTGAGCAAACGCCATTGATCGCCGCACGCGCCGTAGAACTGCTCCATGAAGCCGGCATCGACCCCCAGGTCTTACAGCTCGCCCAGGGTGACGGGCAAATCGGCGCTGCTCTCACGTCAAACCCGTCCGTCAATGGCGTGTGCTTTACCGGCAGCCTGGACACGGCCCGCCTTATCAACGCGAGCATCGCGAAACATCTGCCTATCGACGCCGCATTTATCGCGGAAACCGGCGGCCTCAACACCATGATTGTCGACAGCACCGGGCTTGCCGAACAAGCGGTGCGCGATATCGTTCGATCAGCTTTCCAAAGCGCCGGACAACGCTGTTCGGCACTGCGCATGTTGTATCTGCAAAACGATATCGCCGATGCCTTCCTGGTGATGCTGAAAGGCGCTATGGACGAACTCACCATTGGCGACCCCTGGCAGTTCAACACCGACGTCGGCCCAATCATCGATGCCGAGGCCTGCGCCACGATTCGCCAGTATCTCGACAAGCGCAAATCGAGCGATAGCACGGCACACTGCCCCGACGGCAATTTCATCGCGCCAACCCTCGTTGAGGTAGACGGCATCGCTGACCTACCCTTCGAAGTGTTCGGCCCGGTGCTGCATGTTGCCCGCTTCGAGGCCAGCGAGCTGGACAGCGTTATCGACGCGATCAACGAACGCCGCTTTGGCCTCACCGCCGGCTTGCACAGCAGGCTGGATGATCGGGTACAGCATGTGGTGGATCGACTCCGAGTTGGCAACCTCTACGTCAATCGCAACCAGATAGGAGCTGTCGTCGAAGCCCAGCCGTTTGGCGGCGAGGGATTGTCTGGCACCGGACCTAAAGCAGGTGGTCCGAACTATCTGTCGCGATTCACAGCGCCTGCTCTCACGCCCGCCGAGACCATCGATCTGGCGACTCTTTCCGAGCTATCGCTGGCTTCAATCGCTGCAAGTTTCGCCCTGCTTGATCACCAGGGTTGGGCTGCGAATCCACAGCGGGCTGAGGTTCTTGAGCGTTCGGGCTTTGACATCAGTGAACTGCCTCAGGAGCCGCCAGCGAGCCAGGCGATGCCGGGCCCAACAGGCGAGGACAACATCCTTCGACTGGTACCTCGAGGCAAAGTGTTGTGTCTCGGCCCCGGGTACAACGACCTGAAATCCCAGGCTCTCAGTGCTCTTCGGGCCGGCTGCAGCGTACTGGTCTGCTCAACCGAGGATCATAGAACGATCGACCTTGTCGCGCGGCTGGCTGCAGTCGGCGCGCCGGTCGCTCGACTGATCGGACGTCCCGTTGATCTAGCGCTGAGAACGCTGCCGGAGTTCGGCGCCGTCGCCTGCTACAGCCGAGCTGAAGACGCGCGTTCAATGCGCCGGGCGCTCGCGGCGCGAGAGGGTGTGATCATCCGCTGGATCGCCGATCCACTGGACGTGATCGGCTACTACATCGAACGCCATGTCAGTACCGACACCACCGCTGCTGGTGGCAACACCGCATTGATGGCCGCTGATACCTAGGGAACCTCTGATTAACTCCTGCATGCTCAGAGCGTCTGGCTTCTTTGTTGTCTAGAAGCGGGCCGCAGGTAATGTAGATCACCTTAGCAAGGCACGCGACAACGACAGGGAAGACGCCAGACGCTCCCGAAGGGCGTATTTTACGGGGTATTGGTCGGCGTTACGCTTCTTGGCAAGGTGGCCTACATTGCCGGCGAAGCGCGCCTTGTCCAAGATCCCGTAAACTTGCGCTGAGCACGCACGAGTTAATCAGAGGTTCCCTAGAGCTTTACCGATAGCGCAAGCGAACCGAACTCATCCGGACGAAGCTGTTGCTCAAATTCTTCAGTGCGATGCACATAGGTGTAGCTAAGGCGCAGCCTTCGCCACATGAGGACTAATCCAGCTTGGGCGTCACCAACCCACGTCTTCGGATCGATCATGTTCTCCGCACCATCGGGATCGCGCTCAAGGAATCCGTTGTAGGCGACGTAACGCACATCGATGCCCGCGAAAAAATACCACGCGAAGTCATCCTGGGTTTCAAAGTAGCTCGAACCCGGCAGACTCGGACGAATTCTCGGTGGTCCGAAATCGTTCGCGAGATCGTTGCCGACACGCAGCGTCAGCCCACCATTGATATAGGTGTTGGAGTTACCCACGGAAAAGCCAACGTGCGGATTGATATCAATGCCAAGCCGATAAACATCGTCTTGAAACAGGTTGCGCCAGCGCCGCTCGGAAACCAAATCACCAACCAGCTGATCTGTTAGCTGATTAGCCCAACCCTCTGCTTGAGGCGAGCCAATCTTTTCGTGCAGCCCGTTCTGAATTTCTTCGCCCCGCGCCGAGGGACCAACAATGCCAAAATTGAGCAACCAGGTGTCCAGGCGCTCTTCGGTCTCTACGACGACTGCAATCCCGCCGTACAGATAACTCGCGTAGGGGCGATCATCTTCAATGAGTAACGGCTGGGTGATCTCGGTTGGCGTGAATATGCTGTGACCCAGACTAAAACCGGCTCGCAGCTTGGAGCGATCGTTCACATCAGGAAACAGCACGGCAGCTCGACGCAGCCAGTTCGGGACCCGCTCGGCGCGAGACAGGTAGGACAGTTGAACTCCAGAGGTGTAGTTGCGATCGTCACCCGTAAAGCTGTCGTTTTCGACAATCAGGTTCCACGTGCCGCGTCGTTCAGGGTTATCCAGCTCCACTCCGATAGCCGTCGCCGAACCGAGCGACAACACCAGCATGAGAATACAGCAGGACAGATTTGGGAGTTTGAATGTGCGCATGGCGCGGCAGCATAGGGGCGCTGGGCTGAATAGCAAGTGACTGCGGCTGAGAAGCCCAGGATCTCGCATCCCTTGCTTGGCGGCCAGCTCTTCTGCGTCAGTCGCGATTGAACTGTCTGTCGCCGAAATTCACCGACCAGACCTCTTCCGGCAGGGGTATTTTGAAGTTCGGCGGCAGCTCGTAGACGCCACCGTTGATGACGTCCTTGCCACGCTGAACGCCCTCTCGAACACCAACACGCTCGAACCAGGCCTGCAGCTTCGGGTAGCTTTGCGCCGGATGGATATCGATCAGGCTAAGGCAGCGTATCCAGGGCCAGAGCGCCATATCGGCAATGCTGTAGTCATCAGCCAGAAAGTCGCGCTGTCCAAACTCACGCTCCAGAACCGAGAGTTGCCGCTTCGTTTCGTTGAGAAAACGCTCCTGGGCATAGTCCTGCTCGACCGGTGCGTAGCGCACAAAGTGATGTGCCTGACCTTGAAACGGGCCGACCGCGGCCTTCTGAAACATGAGCCACTGGAGAACGCGATACCGTGCAGCACCGCTAGCCGGCAGAAACCGACCGGCTTTCTCCGCGAGGTAGATCAGGATTGCCCCGGTTTCAAAGACTGTGATCGGCTCAGCCAGCGATGGGTCGTTGTCCACGAGGACGGGCGCTTTGTTATTCGGATTCAGGGCGAGAAACTCGGGCGTGAGCTGTTCGCCCGCACCCATGTTCACTTCGATCACCCGATATTCGGCACCGATCTCTTCCAGCATGATGCTGACTTTGTGGCCGTTCGGTGTAGCGACCGTGTGCAGGTCAATCATCGAGCCAACCCCTACTCGTTCGGTGCGTACCAGACAGGCGACGTCCAGGCCATTTCCTGAATCACGCTGGGATAGCTGCCGTCCGAGCAGACCGCGGGCCGCTCCGCTTCCGGCAGTGACAGACAGTCATGCACCGACCAGCGCGCCACCGGGTTCTCAACGGCGCGGGTGTAATAGTAGGCGGGCACATCCGGATCAAATTCTTCATCGGTGAATAC
>CAYGQC010000106.1:10487-13945 GCA_964351875.1 uncultured Pseudomonadales bacterium | reverse complement strand
AGCGCAGCACCCTCGCGGCCAGAAGTTTGATCGCAGCCGACGTTTTGCCTACTCAGGAAGACCCAAGCAGCCGACAGACACCTGTCATTGGCTGCGTTACAGTCAATAGGGGAACACGCGCCAGTATGTGGCTCTGCAACTCCGCCTCACTGGCGATCGATACGTCCAACCCGGATACAAACTTCTCTGAAAAACCCAGCGCGGTCGCTTTTGCCACCAACCCTGGCGCCAGGCCCGCGGAACTACGGCGCGCGGCGACTGGAGCTGTGTATGAGACCGCTTGCTCAGCCGCCCCACTCGCGCTCAGAACCGGATCCTGCTGCGTCGGCTGTTCAACACCATCCTCAACAACGATCTCGGCGCGGCCCCCTTTTGAGTGCTGACTCACGATGAGTGCGTCGTTGCCAAACCGCAGGCGTACCTGTTCGATGACGTCACGCATATTCGAGCCGGATATCGTCTTTCTCATGCTTCACCACCCCGCCCGATCGCTCGGACAATTGTTATCTGTTTGTTTTCAGGAATTTCGTCAAAACACATCACGAAGATCGAACGTTGGGTAAACCTGGCGAACCGCGCCAGCAGCGACCGAATCGGTTGGGTAACCAGCAAAACCGTCGGCTTGCCAGCAACTTCCTGCTCATCGGCAACATCGACAATGCTCTGCTGCAACCGCTCTGCCATCCCGGGTTCCAATACCGGAGCCTCGGCCGAACCCTGGTTCTGCGCCTGAACGAGCAACGATTCGAGTTCAGGATCCAACGTCACCACCTGCATTTCGGCATCGTTGCCAAAAATGCCCTGCACGATGACCGGCCCTAATGCGACCCGCGCCATCGCCAGTAGGTAGTCGGGATCGGCATTGCGCGCACTCGCTTCGATCAACGCCAGTGATATGGTCTTGATGTCGCGTACGGGCACGCGCTCAACCAGCAGGCCTCGGAGCACTTTTAGCAATACCGGCATCGAAACGGCGGTCGGCGTCAACTGCTCGGCAAGCTTCGGCGAAGACTCCGCGAGGCGCGCCACGAGTGCCTCGGCTTCGTCATGGCCAAACAACGAGGCCGCCTGTGCCTGCATGAGCTGGTTGAGGTGCGTCGCGATCACGGTGCTGGCATCTACCACGGTGTAGCCCAGCGTCTCAGCATTCTCTTTATCCTCAGCCTCAATCCAGACGGCCGGCAGGCCGAAGGCAGGATCGACTGTTGCCAGCCCTTCAATTTTTCCGAAGACTTCACCGGGATCAATCGCCAACCATTTGTCCGGATATACCTGCGCATCAGCCACAGTCACACCCATGACCGAAATGCGGTAATCGTTCGGCGCAAGCTCCAGATTGTCCCGTATGTGCACACTTGGAATCAGGAAGCCCAGTTCCTGGGACAGCTTCTTGCGGACGCCCCGAATCCTTCCAAGAAGCTCACCACCCTGACCCTTGTCGACAAGCGGGATCAGTCGGTAACCGACTTCGAGACCCAAGGAATCCACCGGAGAGACGTCGTCCCAACTGACTTCCGCATTCCTGGGTTCCGTAACTTCCACGGCAGTCGATTCCGCAACTGTCTCGGCATCGTCTTTGCTTCGGTGTTCACCGCGCCACCAGGCAAAACCCGCGATGCCAACGGCCAGCGACACAAACACCAGGTGCGGCATTCCCGGTATCACGCCGAGAATGAACAGCACGAGCGCGGTCACATAAAGCGCTCTGGGATCATCGAATAGCTGGTTGTTGACCTGGGTTCCCATATCCTCGGAACTGCTGACTCGCGTCACCATGATGGCGGCAGACGTGGACAACAACAGCGAGGGAATCTGCGCCACCAGGCCGTCACCGATAGTCAGCAAGGTGTAGTTCTCAAGCGCGCTGGTAAAGCTCAGATCATGCTGAGCCATGCCGATACCTAGGCCGCCAATGATATTGATCAGCAGGATGAGAATGCCGGCGACCGCATCGCCACGAACAAATTTGCTTGCTCCGTCCATGGAACCGTAAAAGTCCGCCTCCTGGGAGACCTCTTCGCGCCGAAGCCTGGCCTGATCTGAGTCGATGAGACCAGCGTTGAGATCGGCATCAATGGCCATCTGCTTACCCGGCATGGCGTCCAGCGTGAAGCGAGCACTGACTTCTGATATCCGGCCAGCACCTTTAGTGACCACCACAAAGTTGATGATCACCAGAATGATGAACACCACCAGGCCGACGACGTAGTTACCGCCAACAACAACTTCACCAAATGACTCGATCACCTTACCCGCCGCGTCGCCGCCAGCGTGACCGTCGAGAAGCACCACCCGTGTGGAAGCCACGTTCAGCCCGAGACGAAGGAGGGTCGCGATCAACAGAACAGTCGGGAACGCAGCAAACTCGAGCGGCCTGAGCGCGTAGACGCTCACTAGCAATACGACCACAGCGAGCGCGATATTGAAGGTGAAGAGCACATCCAGCAGAAATGTGGGCAGCCGTAGCGTCATCATGGCGAGCAGCGCCAGGAGCAACACCGGCACACCCAGATTGCTCCGTGTAGCGACACCTATTTGCTTAAACGTCATCGTGCTCATCAGCTATCGCGCCTCAACTCATCAGGTATGGGCATGTCACCCAGTGGGGTCGGCTGCGCGCCCTGGCCACGATGCCAGGCGTCCAGCTGGAACACGTAGGCCAGAACCTGGGCGACCGCGACATACAACGCGCCCGGTATCTCACCGCCGATCTCAACGGCATAGAAAATCGCTCGAGTAAGCGGCGGCGCGGCGATTTGCGGCACGTCATGCGCAGCCGCGATGTTGCGAATTTGCATGGCCATCAAATCCGCACCTTTCGCCAGAACAATTGGTGGCCGCCCGGAACCCTCGTCGTATTTGAGCGCCACGGCGTAGTGCTCAGGGTTGGTAATCACGACATCGGCATCCGGGACATCGCTGAGCATGCGTCGCTGACTGATCTGTTGTTGCATCTGGCGAATCCGGCCCTTTACCTCCGGTTTGCCCTCGCTGTCTTTCATCTCGTCTTTGACTTCCTGCTTGGTCATCTTCATCTGACGCTGGAAATCGCTGATCTGGAAAGGCACGTCAATCGCTGCGATGAGAAACAGCACGAAACCCATGGCCAACAGGCACCACAAAACGACCGCTAAGCCCTCTCCCACTCCGACTAGAATGTCTTTATCACCTAGGACCAGAAGCTGATCCGTCACCATGTAGAGAGCTGAAGAGGCAACAGAGGATATGAGCAAAAACTTGCCGATCGCCTTGAGCAGTTCGACAAACGACTTTCTAGAAAAGATGCGCTTCATACCCTTCAGGGGAGATATGCGATCACCCTTAAACGCCAGCGCTTTGGTTGAGAAGACAAAGCCGCCGACAACAACGCTGCTGGCAATAGCGGCGATCGCGAGAAAGAGGCAGAACGGCAAAATGGCGATCAGCAGCGTACTCGTGGCTCGCGCGAGGTACTCGGA
>CAYGQC010000106.1:6109-10477 GCA_964351875.1 uncultured Pseudomonadales bacterium | reverse complement strand
ACCGCTGGCAGCCTGTTCAAAGCTGGCCGTCGCAAACGCCATGATCTGAGTGCTCACCATGGGACCGATAGCCATCAGGGCCAGCGCACCGACAAACACAACCGCGACGGTGTTCAGCTCTCGGCTACGCGCTAGCTGGCCGTCCTCTCGGGCCTTCTGCAGCTTTCGCGGAGTTGCCTCTTCTGTCTTTTCCTGACCTTTACTTTCTTCAGCCATCAGCCGGTCCAGAAACGGGTGATGACAAAGAAATCGGTAGCCAGAGTTTCAAAGCGCGCTGACCAACCGCTGATAAGAACCCAAACGGCGACCAGACCGAACAGCAACGAAAAAGGGAAACCCAGGGAAAAGATGTTGAGCTGCGGCGCGCTTCGGCTCATGACGCCAAACGCGAGATTAACGATCAACAGAGCTATCACCGCTGGCAGCGCTACCAACGCGCCTCCGAGAAACATCCAGTGGCCGAGGGAGATAATCTCCCACAGGAAATTCTCTGTGCTGATGGCTGTACCTGCCGGATAGCTTTTGAAGCCCTCCAGCAACACCTCAAGAAGCACAAGGTGACCGCCTAACATAAGAAACGTCAGCGTCGCCAGCATAAGGAAAAACTGGCTCCAGACAGTCACCGACAGCCCGTTACCCGGGTCCACCATCGCGGCGAATCCCAGACCCATCTGCATGCCAATAAACTGGCCTGCGACGACGAAAAGCTGGAAAAAGACCATCGTGGCGAAGCCCAGACCGATTCCGGCCAGAAGCTGGGAAAACACCGATGTCAGCATGGAAAAGTTGAGTGTGAGCAGGCTCGGTACATCTTCGAGAAACGGCGCGATGACTACGGCAATCGCCAGTGACAAACCTAGCTTGATGCGCGAGCTGACGAGCTTGTTACCAAATATAGGTACCGTCATCACGAAGCCCGTGATGCGAATCAGCGCCCACACCAGGCTACTGAGCCACTCAACCAGCGTATTGATATCGACCGTCATCAGGAAACGCTCTCAAGCGCAAGCGCCATCACACGCATGAAGAAATCCATGAGCTCGGTAACGATCCAGGGGCCGGCGATCATGATCGCGATAAGCGTTGCAAGGAGCCTTGGCAGGAAGGAGAGCGTCTGCTCGTTTATCTGTGTGGCCGCCTGGAACACGGAGACGATGAGACCAACGAGCAAGCTCGGCAGCACAACGGTGGCGACGATCAGTACCACCAGGAAAAGCGCATCCCCGAAGAGATGCAGGACATCTGCCATATTCACAGCAGCGTGCCAAAGCTGCTGGCAAGCGTGCCCATGATCATTACCCAGCCATCCACCAGGACGAACAGCATTATCTTGAACGGTAGCGAGATGATGAGCGGCGACAGCATCATCATGCCCATGGACATCAGCACACTGGCCACCACCATGTCGATGACCAGAAACGGCACAAACAACATAAAGCCAATCTGGAATGCGGTCTTTAACTCGCTCGTCATGAAGGCGGGCACCAGCACGAAGAACCCCACCTCTTCAGGAGAAGTCACTGCATCCGATCCTGAAATCCGGACAAACATGTCAAGGTCCGACTCACGCGTCTGAGCAAGCATGAACTGTCGAATCGGCTCAGAGGCTGCCTTCAGTGCATCGGCCGGCGCCATCTCCTCGGCCATGTAAGGCTCGATCGCCAGCGCATTGACCTCTTCGAACACCGGAAGCATCACGAAAATCGTCAGAAACAAAGCAAGACCGACGAGGATCTGGTTCGACGGCGTCTGCTGCAAGCCAATTGCCTGCCGCAGAATGGCGAACACGACAATGATCCGTGTGAACGCGGTCATCATGATGGCGAACGACGGAAGCAGCGTCAGCACCGTCATGAGAACCAGGATCTGCAGCGTTACGCTGACTTTCTGCTCGCCCCCGGACTCGGTCACGGTCATGATCGGCAGATCTGCGAACGCACCTGGCGCCAGCAGAATCACGAACGGCGTCAGAAGAAGAATTGCCCCTCTAGCGGTCACCGCGAAGCCCCTTCAGAACACTGGCAAAAACCGGCGTCTCTACCTCTTCTTGCTGGATAGGATTGGCAAGCGAGGTCAGCATTCGGATCTGCCCCGGGGTTACACCCAGCAGGACCTGCTCACCGGATACGTCGACAACGATCAGACGCTCCTTCGCGCTTAGAGACAGGCTGGCGATCACGGCCATACCACCGCTACTCGATCCCACAGGCGCGCCGAAGCGCTTGAGCAGAAAGGCGCACACGAACACAACCGCCAGCGTGGCGGCTAAAGCGACGGCGATCTCCATCAGGTAGGAAGCGGGTTCCATATCAGCGCAGCGTTCGGATACGTTGTTCGGGCGAGATGACATCCGTCAGGCGGATGCCAAATTTGTCATTCAGCACAACGACTTCACCATGCGCGACCAGAGTGCCGTTAACGAGAACGTCCAACGGCTCGCCAGCAAGGCGATCCAGCTCAACGACGCTACCGCGGTTTAGCTGCAAGAGTCGTCTGATGCTCACGCTAGTACTACCTACCTCCATCGACAGCCGAACGGGAATGTCGAGGACGACATCGAGATTTCCAGCGTCACTCGCGCCCAGGGCAAAGGGCGAGTCTTCAACGCTGGCCGGGTCAACCGCATTATTCTGCTCGTCACTATCGAGAGCCGCGTCATCCAACCCGGCTTCGCTTGTTTGCTCTTCAGACATGTTCAACACTCACTCATAGATTCAAACCGGATCAACATATTCGAGGGCCAGATTGCCTTTCGAATCACCCAACTTGGCCTGGAAAAGGGGGCTGCCATCGGCGGCAACGATATGGACGTCCGGCATATCAACCGGAATGACATCTCCGACCGAGAAATTGACCAGTTCCCGAAGTCGAATCTGTTTTTCGATAATCGTGCAGTTCACGGGAATTGGAGCTTCAAGCAGGCGATGTTCCATCTTGAACAGCCATCGCTCGTCAGGCTTTCTCGAGCGCTGCTGGCCAATGGCGTCGAGTTGCTTTCGATAGGGCTCGAGCATGCTGTAGGGCAGAGCGATATGGATTTCGCCTCCCCCACCACCACTCTCGATCTCCAGCCGAAACGTACTGACAACAATGATCTCGCCAGCACCGATTGCGCTGACCAGCGATGGGTTAACTTCCCGGCTGATCTGGCTGATCTGCAGCGGGAAGAGTTCTTTCCACGCTTCACCAAAGTCTTCGAGCATTGCCTTTAGCAAACGGTCAACCACACGCGTCTCTGTAGGCGAGAAGTCCCGACCCTCGACCTGGCTTCCCTTGCCTGCGCC
Source organism: uncultured Pseudomonadales bacterium (assembly GCA_964351875.1). Lineage (GTDB taxonomy): Bacteria > Pseudomonadota > Gammaproteobacteria > Pseudomonadales > Azotimanducaceae > JANSWO01. The sequence continues at coordinate 7,193 of CAYGQC010000106.1, read as the reverse complement.
GCCGAAATACTGATCGACCAGCTTGTAGATGAGCTTCGCATCAAACACGAACATCGCCTGGCCAAGCATGGGCGCGAGGCGAACGAGGTTGATACTCGTCGGCACGTAAAGCGTCTGGACGTATTCGCTGTATTTGATGATGCGCACGCCGCCAACGCCAACGTCTACAGAGAATCGAAGCAGCCGATTCAGAGCCCCACGGAAGAGGCGCGCAAATTTTTCATTGATGACTTCAAGCGTGGGTAGATGTGCGCGGACAATCCGATCCTGACTGGCCAGATCGTAGTCCCGAACGGCCTCATCCAACGGCTCGTCAACGTCATCGGTGGAGACTTCGCCTTTGCCAACACCCGTCAGCAGCGCGTCAATCTCTTCCTGTGTAAGGAGGTCTTTGTCGGTCACAGCGGTTACTGCAACACAAAATTGGTAATCAGGATTTCAGTCACGCCCGGTGCGCCTTGCTGCGCTTCAAGCTCAACATCAATGAGCTCGCGCAGCTCTTCGCGCAAAAGCTCTTTGCCTTCGTTCGTCTGGATACTCGCAAAGTCGACGTTGGTCAGGTGGTCCACGATCTGAGCGCGTATCAGAGGGCTGTGAGCAATGATCGAGTCGATGACTTCTTCACGACGCGCCATGACCGTCAACTCGGTTTGCAGGTAGCGCGGCTTGTTGCCAGCAAGAAAATTGACGACAAAATTTGGCCGCAGGTTGTAGTAGAGCGCCGTTTGAGGCGCGTCTTCGACGGGCTCTTCCGACTCAGCCGCTTCGTCCTCGCCACCCCCCAGAAAGAACCAGGTGCCGGCAACGGAGCCAGCAATCGCAACCAGCAGCACCACTGCAAACAGGATGACTTTCCCTTTACCGCCCGACTGCTCTTCTGTCTCTTCCGCTTCAGCCATGTCAGCTTCCCGTCGCTACTTTGTAGAAATCTGCGCCTGTTTTCTGACGCTCACGGGAAGTGTAGAAAGGATTTCGGAAACAGCGAGCCGATTGAAGAAATCGCGTCAGAAAGGTGCCGCGCTCCACCGTAGAGTGCGTCGCAGAACCGGCACAGGCTATTGATAGCCACGGGTACCTGATCCCC
>CAYGQC010000106.1:0-6009 GCA_964351875.1 uncultured Pseudomonadales bacterium | reverse complement strand
CTTCAGCTCCTTGGGAAAGAGCCTTCAGCTCCTTGGGAAAGAGCCTTCAGCTCCTGGGTAAAGAGCCTTCAGCTTCTTGGTAAAGAGCCTTCAGCTTCTTAGTAGTGAGCCTTCAGCTTCTCCACAGATAGCCCACGGCTACTCTCCAGAGGGCCTCAAGACCTAAGCAAACAGATCAACCCCGTCGAGGTCTACGGACACCTCAATACGGTGATCAGGATTCGCTTGCTCGGTGTCGACAACCCTGCCGCCGGGCACTACCTCCTGCGATCCACCCTCGCGACTGTCATACCCGCGGCTATTCTGACCAGACTCTTCGGCCACCGTGAACGATTCAAGTTGAAGGTCAGATCCTTCCAGCAGTTGCCGCAATCGAGGCATGGAGGCCTCCAACGCCTCCTTAGCTGCCGGTGAAGAGGCAACGGCAACAACTGTCGTTTGTTCATTGCGAATTTCGATACTCACATCCAGATTCCCCAACGTTGCCGGGCTGAGTGCGACTCGGAAACTCTTCTGGCCCTGGGCGGCTGCTTGAGCGAGTCGCTGCAGCAACCCCACAGGAAGTTGAGCCTCGCTGAGAGGGCCGGCCGATGGAGCCTGCTGACCAGTAACCGTGAGTGAAGCAGATCCGATGGTCTGTTGGCTCGACGGCGAAAAACTTGCGCCGCTCGCACGATCAGAGACCGATTCCTCGGCGGCTCCCTGCAACGGTGACCCGAACGTCAGGTCGATGACACCAGACGTTGTCTGGCGGCTGCCATCGGTATCAAAAGTGGATGTCGAGGCTATCGCAGTGCTGGACACCAAACGGTTATCCAACCTCTGCGCGACGGGAGAACCCGGCGTTGCGCTCACAGCAGGTGCGTAGGCTCTGACGATGTAAGCGCTCGACGGATCAGAAACGGATCGAATCGATGATTGAATCACCTCCGCCGATTGCGTTGAACTCGGTTGAGCAGTCGGATCGTTGATGCTGCGCGCAGTGGTACCACCTGCTCTCAAACGCGATGCTGCTGATTCGTCCAGCCGGAACGCGCCGTTGTGATTCTCCAAGCCAGGGGAAGCACTTGTGTAACTGTTCGCGGAGTTTCCATTGCCGTTGATTGTACTAACTCTAGACTCGGCGCTCGGCCCGTTATCTAACACTGATACGCTGGGATTCGGTGGGGCACCGAGTCGCTCAGCGATTGGCGCAGGCACCCCCTCGCTGGTCCTCACGGCACTAACCGTCAGGGGCAATACCGCTGCCTGCGCAGCAGTTACCGGCGAGATCGTCGTCGACTCTCGCACGGTTGCCAACGCTGTGTGGGTTATCGGATCGCCCGTCACCTTCAGATCGGTTTGCGGTGACAAACTCATCGCAATAGGCGAATCGCCAGATACTGAGCGCACCTTCATCGCCAGGGCTACGGCCTCAGCCAGCGGCCGTGAGTTCGGCAAGGTCGGTTCAAGCGCCCAGCTCGACATATCGCGAGCCAAATCGGTAACCGTCAACGTTTCTGCCGGCGGCTCAGCAGGAGGAGTCAAGTAGCCATACAAGGGCTCCACCCCAAGTTGCGCCGCTTCGATATCGCTCGCATCGAGCGAAAGCATGGGCGGAGCGGTAGCGCGATCGGACTCTGTCGTTTCGGCTCCTGCAGCCGTACCAGCCGAAACCTCCTTTTCACTAGTGTTTGCAGTTCCAGCAGCACTGGCACTCATCGCCCCATGGACAACCGCCCCAGACTCTAAAGCGCTCAAGGCCAGTGTATGCTCGGCACCGGACTCCGTAGTACTAGGGGTAGTCAGGCCAACCGAATTCGCTCTGCCACTCTCAGCCTTGAGCTCGTTGTCTTCCAGCGAGGAGTTCTGTGACTCGCCTATCGCAGGCGCAAACGAAACACGGAGAGACGCCGAGCTATTGCTTGTCGTCAATGACACGAGCGAACGCAGCGGAACGTTTTCGGTGGGTTCGACAGTAACGCTCACGGAATCCCGAGCAACACCCTGCAGCACCAACTCGTTGCTGCGCGGTTCCGATGACATCGGCGCTATCGCTACTTCGCCGGCAGCATCGCCTTTGGGTCCGAATTCGGAAGGTGTCGAAAGACTCCGCTCTAACCCCTCGCCCATATGCTGCGGCAGCATCTTGCCGTCACTCGGCAATTCCGAGCCACTTGCACTGGTACTTCGCAAGATGTCCGAAAAGCTTCCCCTGGGATCGGAGGTCGCCGTAACCGGTTGTTGGCCTGACTTTGCTGCAGTTTGCGCATTCACCACTCGCGATGGCGCAGCCATTCCCAACAATTCGTCAAAACTTTGCAAGGCTATTCATCTCCAGCGTCAGAAAATTGTCTGCATCCGATCAGGCAGCCCAGGGATCGAGCAACCAGCCGACCTGGCAGTGCCTCAGTCTGTTGTCTCTTTCCGATGAGATTGCAAATGCCTTGCCAATCCAGCGTAACGCGAGTGCAAGATCGGGGCCGAGCGCCGACACGGAAAAGCGGGTATTCGCCGGAAGCCGAGGCGTCCTGGAAGTGAGGCAGTTTTTGGGGCGCGGCACGATCTCAAGCCCTCACACGGAGTCTCGAGCACAATCGCAACCGGTCGTTTGTGAAACCTCGAACAGGAAACGCTAGGGAGCGTAAAGACCTTTCACAGCCTCGCTGACAAGATCGAATTCTCTCGCAAGACCCTTGATCAGAATCTCCAACTGTTCTGCCTCGCCTTGATTCGCACTCTGTTCAATTCGGTGGCATACATCGGCGAGAAGTGTAGCGCCGATATTGGCGGAGCTGCCTTTCAGACTGTGGGCCGTGCGCCGCAACTCCTCAGCATTGCGATCTTCGAAGGCTGCCTCTATCGCCGCCCTCTGAACGGGCGCTTCCGCGAGATAGGCATCCAGCAAAACCGTGAAGTCGTCTTCCATCAGCTCGCGTAGTTCGCCGATTAACTGGTCATCAAGGTGTGTAGTCATGGTTGAAATCCGAAGTCAGTGAACGACCGCGGAATCGGATGCGTCGTCCGACTCTTCCGGGGCCGCTAATAGCCAATCCATCTTGACGAGAACCTCGTTACCGCGACCCTGATACTCGATCGAGCGACAGAGTGAGCTCAGAAGAGACAGCCCTCTTCCGTGATAGCCAACGTTGTCGTTGTCGGGCGATTGCGTTCGCGCCTCATAATCAAACCCGTCACCGCTATCGATGACTCGTATCGACAGTTCACCCAGAGTCGCAGTCGTTCGACAATCAAACTCGAAGCGAACAAATCCCTGGGTGGTAGCCAGAGCCTCTGCACGCTTCTCGTAGTATTCCGAAAATCCTTCTGCGCTTCGCTTGAGCGTCGAGTCAAGACCGAGCACACCATGCTCGAGGCCATTGGAATACAGCTCAGAAAGCACCGTGAAAAGTTTGCCACCCTGGGGCCGAAGTTGCGGAACTTCCATGAGTATGTGTTGCAGCAACGGTAGCGGATTGAAGACTCGTAGAGAGGTCGGTCCGAGTTCGAAAGCAAGGTGCCAATCTTCGGGACCAACCTGACCATTGGCTTCGAAAGTGGCGACTCGGGCGGAGACTTCGTGTTCTTCAACCATCGTAATCGCGGCGATCGTAATGTCGTCGTCCAGCTCCTGCTCGCCAACATGACTGTTGACCGCATCGATAATGCGGTCAAACAGGCCTTGGGATCCTACTGAATCGGAGAACACGGATCTCAGTCTGTCCTCGCCAAACATCTCGCCGGTCTGCGAGCGCGATTCAAGAATGCCGTCAGTCCATAGGAACAGCCGGTCTCCGGCAGCCATATCCGTGATCTGGGTCCGCTCTGAGAACCTCGATCCATCAACGACGCCAAGCGGTAGATGCGTCGATGGGATAATCTCGACATCGCCTGTTTCGTGTCGATACAGAAACGGCGGCGGCAGCCCACCGTTCCAGAATTCCAGCACTCTCTTGTGAAAATTGAATTCGAACATGGCTGCGCAACAGAAATAGCCCGGCGGGAGAATCTGCTTAAGCTTGTGGTTGATTTCGCGCAGTATCTCACCGACCTGAAAGCCCTTCTGGGTCATCCCATAGAAGATCTCTGCCAGCGGCATGGCACCTATTGCAGCAGTCAGACCATGGCCCGTGAAATCACCGATTAGCACATGCATGTTGCCCGACGGGCTTCTCGCAGCCAGTAGCACATCACCGTTGAAAACGGCGAGCGGCGAAATATGGGAGCGAATATTGGCCGCACTGAGACAACCCGTATGGGCAACGCTGTCGAAGACCGCTTTGGCCGCTTCCTGCTCATGCATCAGGTGATTGTTGTGCTGCGCGATCTGGTCACGCTGTTCGATAACGGTCACGTTAAGCTGCCGCATTCGCTCCAGCGCTGAGAGCTTTGCCTTCAGTATCACCTGGTTGTATGGCTTGTTGAGGAAGTCGTCGCCACCAGCATCCAGACAACGGGCAAGCTCGCCTGCGTCTGTGAGTGATGTCAGGAAGACGATCGGTACAAACTGATCACCGCACTGCTCCTTTATGGAGCGTGCGACTTCCACACCATCCATTCTGGGCATAAGCGCATCGAGCAGGACAATTTCAGGCTCGCACGTAGCATAGAGCTCAAGCGCTTCGACACCGTCTACCGCAGCCAGCACCTCATAGCCTTCCTTGCGCAGGATCTTGGTCAGGACCATTCGGTCCATACGGTTGTCGTCGGCAATCAGGACTGTGCGAGAAGTCATTGGCTTCTCATTGTCTCAATGAATACGGAAGAGCTGTTCGAAGTTCGAGATCGACAGTATTTTCCGAACATCGGTGTTGCAGTTGACTATCTCGACTTCCGCGCTATCGCCGCCAGCGAAGTCTCGAAGAAGCAGCAGCATGCCAAGGGCAGAGCTGTCCAGGTACGTGGCGTTCTGCATGTCGACGGTATAGCCTGCTACGGGTGTTTCAATCTTCTCGTAGGACTCGCGAAAATCCTTATGGGCGCTGAAATCAAAGCGGCCTTCAACCACGATTCGAACCGCTGATCCATCGTTCTCAAGCTCTGCGTGTACAGCCACCGATTCCTCCTGGCGCTTGCGCGCGTACGTTACTCCTTGAGAATAGACGACGATGAAATTTTCGCTTCCCGTCGTTCTCGCTTTTTTTCCTCAATTACCGCCTTCTGCTGACGACGTTCCGATACCTCGACGATCGATTTGTGCTGGCGATAGGCGTCCAGGAACTGCTGCTCGGCAATCTTTACCTGCTGTTCGGAAAGCTCGGCTTTCTCAGACTGCTGTCTGGCAAGTGCCCAGAGCTTCAAGCGAAAACGACCTCTTAGCAGCAGACTGTTGGCAGGGCCCTGGCCTTCATGATCACCATATTCGGCCGCTATCGTCTCCAGGGACGATACCTGGGCACGATCATGCTCTGCCTCGCGACGCGCCTCACTCAGTCGCCCGGCATACATTTGCCGAGTTCTCTCAGCCATCCTGGCAATTCGATCCAGGCGATTGGCGGCCACTCTAGCCTCCGATTCTGGCAGGCAGAGCCGACGTTGAAGGCTCTCCATCGATGGCCGATGGTGTTAGCAGTGACCTGAGATGGCCGACAGATTCCTCTAGACCGACACGCTCATTCATGGGTTGTGAGACGTAGCTATTCATTGTCTCTCGCAGCGAAATCGCTCGGTCCGTGAGGGGGTCCTCACCACGCCGATACGCTCCAACACTGATCAGGTCTTCCTGTTCGGCATATCTCGCCCAAAGGCGTCGGAACTGGCGAGCGAGATCAATCTGCTCATCACCCACAACGCTGTCCATGGTTCGGCTGAGTGATGCATGCACGTCTATCGCGGGATAAAGCCCGGAATCTGCAATCGAACGACGTAGAACGATATGGCCATCGAGGATCGCTCGAGCGGCGTCCACAACCGGGTCCTGCAGATCATCCTCTTCGGTGAGTACCGTGAATATTGCGGTGACCGAGCCTCCGCTCTCGGGGAAATTCCCTGCACGTTCAACCAATCGAGGTAACAACGCGTACACGGACG
>CAYGQC010000105.1:0-14226 GCA_964351875.1 uncultured Pseudomonadales bacterium | reverse complement strand
TCCCAGGCGAAGTGCTTGGGTGCTGGTTCTGTGGGGTAGGCGATGGGGTGGTCGTCGACATAGTGATCCCGCAACGCGCGCAGGACCTGCATATGAAGACCGAGAAGGCGTGCGTTGTGTGAATAGTCGACGTAAGCCCACTGAGCAATAGCCTCCGGCGCGGCAACCAGTGCTTCCCATTCGGCGGAATCACCCCAGAAATCGTCGTGGGAGGCATCGCTCAGCGCCATCTGAAGCTGCCAGTGCGATTGGCTCAGCTGCCATTGCTCCATAACCTCGCGCTGCAGCTCATCGAATTCCAGCTGCGTCAGCAGTTGCGGTTCGGGATAGTCGTGGCCGTATGTCTCGCGCATAAACTCGTGTTGCTTTAAGGCTTCCTCATACATAGCGAGAGGTGTCTGCTGACTGAGTTTCTTCTGGTCAAAGTTGCGCAGATAGTTCGCATACGCAATCTCTCCGGCGAGCGCTGTCGCCAGCGACATCTCTTCGATGGTCAGTGGAGTGATCGCAGCGGTAAGAGCAGCAACTCCCTTCCTGTCCTGGTTCCGGGCAGTGATCGCAAGCGCAGCATTAGCCGTGCCGATTTGAATGCCGAGCGACGCGATTGCCACCATGCGATCGAGCAGGACAGTCTTCTCGATTTGCCAGCGCCGCAGATGAGCGAGTTGTTGTGCGACGGCTAAGCCGTCGATACTTCGGGTGGTTAGTAGTTGTGCGACCGGCCAGCTGTGCAGCGCTTCGATGATGCGTGACTGATTGATAGTTTCGTCCGTAAGGCCGGCGCTGATTTCTTCACCGACCCTGGTCACGGCCGGGCTGGTTGCCAGATACGCCGCGAAGGACGCCCAGTAATCCGGGTTGTCAGCAATAGAGTCTGCAACGGATTCTTTGTTGGCCAGCGCGTACTGAGCGCATGTCGGGGTTAACCCGTTCTCGCAGGTCCCAGACATTCCAAGAACATAACTAACAGGCTTGCCATCGAGGCGCGCCGGGACAGCAGTGAAGCGCTGCAAGGCTTCGTAGCCTTCAGGGTTAAAGTACTCCCTAAGGGAGCCTTCGAGTGCTTCGTTACTCACGACGCTGATATCGGAATCGCCAGTTTGCTGTTCGATTCTCTGGAATTCGCTGGCGTTGATGGTGGATAGCGGGCTGGCCAGAACGTAGAACAGCACGAAGATTTTGGACATTGGCATAGTGACCTCTCCTATTGTGTTGATTCATTGAGCGAGTTGGTTGCCAACGCCCACGCGGGCTGACATGCGGGCGCGACGTTGGCTGCGATTACTGAGTTGACGGAGACAGGTATCAAGCACAGCTCCCTCGTATCTTCGCGCCACGCCCAATCGAAATGTGGCGGTGGTGGATCGTCCGGAACGCGTAGTGGCACATTGGAGAAATAGTGGTCTGCCAATGCTCTAATCACCGCGAGTTGAATCTCGAGCGTGCGATTGGAATACAGATAGTCGACGTACATTGGCAGTGCCCAGCTGTGCTCGCTCTCCACGCCGCGTAAGTCTAACCAATGAGGGCTTTCTCCCCAGAAGGTCGCGCTCGTTTCTTCGCTCAACTGTATAGCGATCACATTGGTATTGCGGAAAGCTTGTCGCGCTCCGCGAAATCTTGATCGCCTCTCATCGAACTCGGGTTGCGATAGGAGCTGCGGCTCTTTCATTTCAATGCCATGCTCTTCGAATAGCTTGCGGTTGTGGTCGAGCTGGAATTGAAAGAGTTCCAGTGGGTCGGCAGCGTTTAGTCCCATCGTATTTGTGAGAAGCCCCGAGTAGTTGCCTTCGCCAGAGAGCGAATTTCGCATGGATAACTCGAGTGCACTCAGTGGTTTTATCGCTAGCTTCACGGCCTGAATGGCCACTTGATCGTTTTCGTTAGCGGCCTGGGCCGCGGCCAAATTGATCGTTCTCATTTGAATGCCCATTAGCGCTACAAAGGTCATCCGATCCATCAGGGTAGAACTCCGGCGCGCCAGATCCCTGATATGCAGAAAATCCGTTGCCGCTTCGGGCACATTGATGCGTTTGGAGGAGGCGATCTGTGCCTTCGGCCAGGCGATGGCTGCTTCGATCAGGTACCCGCGCTCTGCGCTGGCATCGCCGTAGAATTGCCCGTCTCTACTGATGGGCTCGCCTATCGGCGACGTTTTAAAGTAACGCCGGTAGCTGTTCCAATAATCTCTCGTTCCTGTGAGTTCCGGCAGCTTAGAAACAGGTGACGTGCTCGAAGCGGCATCGGAGAGCAGGTAGTCCAGGCATGCGGGGCTTATCGATGACCCGCAAGCCACACTGTAGTCATTGGGCCGTATACGGTAGGCCGGTTCGTCTCCGTGCAGCTGTCGATGCGCCGTCGTAAACCGCTGAAGCGCTGCGTATCCCTCGGGGTTTTGTTCCTGGCGTATCCCGGCTGCGTCAGACGTGTGAGTCTGCGGAACTTCCGCGCCATGCGCAGGGATCGGCGACAGAGTGCAGCACAGCAGGCTGGCGGCCAGCAGTACTTTGGAATGGCGATTCATTGCGAGCATGATCTCAACGTTCCGTGTTGATGCATCTGACCGCCAATTTACCACGAGCCGTGATTGGTTCCTGATATCGCTGTGGCAGCGGGTCGACGTCAGTTCCCGGCAAACTCACACAGGTTGAATTCGACATCGAAGCGCACTTGGCAAGGTAGCCACCAGACCTTTCACACCGACATAGCAGACGCCCGCCAACCAGCCCGCTAAATGAGCCAGCGGCGCCGGTGCCCAGCTGCTATCGCTGAACAGCGCGTTGCCGGTGCTGGCTTCCAGGCCAATCTTTGCGAGGTCAAGCAACGGCAGCGCGAGCCACAGGTAGTGCAGAGTAGGTTTGGCTGACCAGGTATTGCCCTGGCTGAAGCGCATCAGGCAGCCGCCGACGAATACCGCGTTTAGCGCGCCTGATAGCCCGCAGTACGCCGATAGTGATGACAAGCCCACCAGCCAGATGCTGACGAAGGCTATGCCCGTGACGAGAAGCCCCACGAAGTGAGCGCGACACTCGCGTTCGAACAGTAGCCCGCATGCGAGCAAACCAGCGCTGTTCATTATCCAGTGGTTAGCGTCGGCGTGGACGAAGTGGCCGGTGAGCAGCCGCCAGGGTTCGACGCTGAGGCCGAACTCCGGGGCTGTGATGAGCGAAGCCGGTGCCCAGCCCGTGAGGGCCGTGACGCCGGCGATCGCCAGTAGCAGTGTGGTTGTCTGTCGCATTAGTGGGCTTTGTGCCGCGCGTTTAGGCGTTGCTTGCCGTCGAGCACCAGCGGTACCGCGAGCAAGAGCAGCCACAGAAGGTTAGCGCTACCGCCACCAGAACCGCCGCCTGAACCGGTGGTTCGTCGTTCGCCCTGGAAGGTCGGCTTGGCCTGGTCGATGCGACGGTTTTGAGCCGGACGTGTGGCGCGTTGCTGCTGCGCAGCGTCCTCGGTTTGCGTGCGCGCCGCATTGCGTCGCTCGATACCGCGTTCAGCCAGGGCTTGTTCGGACAACACCAGCATCGACGTGTAATCGGTCACGATGGAGTAGTTCGTGGCGATGTCGACGATGGCTTCTTTGAGATCGTCAGACTCGCCTTGCGAGTCGATGTCGCGCTGGATCTGCTGGACCGAGCTGAATGCCCAGAGACGTTCTATCTCAGGGTTGTCGGTCGCAACGGCTGGCATCTCGAACTGCGTGGACCAGGTGCGCTTCTGGCCCGATACTCGCGCATCGAAAGTGAGCTCAGCGGGCCCATCACCCCAGTAGTGGCCCAGCAGTATGAGTTGGTCGCCGTGGTACAGGCTGCTGTCGCGTGAGCGCACGATCTCCGACATCTGCACACCGGAATGGTTGATCTGAATGTCGTGCATAGCCTCGTGCGACACTTTGCCAACGGCGCGCAGCAGTTGGCCGACAACGTCGTCAGCGTTCGATACGCTGATCGCAAAACCGCCGGAAGCGTCGGTCAAATCGTGCAGTAGCGGTCGATTGGCACTGTTGCCCATGATCATGGTGAACAAGCGCATGTCCTGATCTTCGACCAGCTTGAGAAAAGAGGCTTTGGCGGTGGTACCCACATTGGCAACACCATCGGAAACCAGCACGATGCTGCTTGTTCTGTCCGGATCGGCGTCTTTCGTCGCCTCGGTTAAGCCAGCGAACAGATTGGTGCCGCCGTTAGGTCCGCGTGTTCTCAGCTCAGCAATGAGCTGCTGCATCGCACCAGGGGTCGCGTTGACGTAACCACCGCTGACATCCCAAGCTCGATCGTTAAAGCCGATCAAGCGCAGGCGATCATCCGGCTGCAGCTTGTCGAAGGCCCGCTGCAAACCTTGCATGATGGTCTCGAACTTGCCAACCATAGAGCCGGACATGTCCACAACAAACGTCCAGTCTTTGCCGCGAGCGATCGGTTTCAGTTCGTCACCGGGTGTGAGCACCATCATGAAAGTACCGCGGCCCTGCGCATCCGGTTTGAACGTCATCATGTTCACGGACGCTGGCAGGTTTGGTGCGAGACGCCAGTACACGACTAGGTCTTCGTCTAACCGCGCTCCGGTTACTGCGTGACCGTGCTGATTGCCTGCGCCCTGCTCGCGCAAGTCCGCTGCGTGCACCAGGTTTTTCGAGAGAGCACTCTCCAGTTCTTCAGCGCCATCACCGGCAGCCGTGCCGGCCGCCGACGGTGTGCGCGAGGCTAGCGAGACTTCCCACTCAGCGGAGCTTTGGTTCGTGATCAGCGCCTGCCGATTCGGCATGCGAACGGCGTCAATTGGTACGGCAGAGCGAATGTTCATATCGAACGAGAATTGTTCCACTTCATCGTTCGTCTCCCAGAAACGGGCCTGTTCCTCATCCACGCCGCCATCCTCGAGCGGGTAGACGTAGCGGCCAACACCGGCATCCAGGCGAACTGGCTGCATGTACGTAAGAGCGAGTCGGGTTGTGCTGTTCGCGCGTACAGGGCTCACGCTCAGCTCGAACGTCTTGTAACCCTTTTTCTCCGCGAGCCCGGTATCTCGGCCTTTCTGCTTTTCTTCTTCGTGGATCTGGCGTGCGTCTTCCTTCTCGAACACTTCTCCCAACATCGGTTTGCCGTCTATCCAGACCGTGAAGCCTGAAACGGCGGCCTCCTCAGGCACTGGGAAACTGTAGATCGCATCCACATCGCGAGCGCCGGGGTTGCGGAAGGTTTGCTCGACTCGGGTGATCGCATAGCCGTCTTCGATCGTCACGTCCACATCGTGGGAGGCGATCTTGAGACTGCTGGACTGGCCGGCAGGGGTGAGAAGCCCCGCGGCTTGCGCAGGCTCGCTGATGCTTGCCAGACCTAGAGTGCCAAGGGCGGCGAACGCGACCGTGAGGCATGAGCGCCTTAGCCGTTGGTGCAGAGAAATCTCGGTTGTCATTGCGTTGTGCTCCGTCGTTTAGGTACGGAGCGCACGATGGATTCGTCGGCGTTGGCAGCCAATAAATCTGAGCCAAGTCGCGGCCGGCGCGGCTGTTGGTAGCGCTGGACGCTACCTTTTCCAGTTCATCGCCAACTTGCCGTCACAGCCGCATCTTTGAGAACTCCTCCGGTTCCCAGTCGGTGCGCAGCGCCAGCATGAGGGCGCTGCCGTGCCGCTGCTGGATGGGTAGGCGGGAGTCGCGATCGGCGGCGGCGTTGAATTCATCATTGAGAACCCGCAGACGCTCCAGGAAGTGCTGGGCAGTTTCGGGCGTCACCGTGCCCCAGGCGAACCTGAACTGCTGCTCGTCTCGAATCAGCTGCTTGTCGAAGAAGCTTTTGAACACGCTGTTCACGAAGTAGCGCTCGATAGGCCCGCCTTTGCGCCACTGAAAACCGCGCGACAAGCGCATGCGATACCGGTTGTTTGCCAGCAACTCGATGATGTTTAGGCGATCGAGCCGCACGAATAGGCGCTGCAGTGTGTGCTCGTCAAACGTGTACAACTCGAGAATCTCGCTGAAACGGTATCGGTTGATCACACAAATCGCGCTGAGCAGCAGCAGTGGATCGTTCGCGAGCTCGTCCTCCACCTCAGCCGATAGCGCTTCAACCTGTTCCGCGTTGTCATCGGACTGACGGATCAGGTCAGTCAGTTCAGCGCCCGCCAGCTGCGCCAGTGTCTCCAGGCGCTTGAGGGTGAAGCCCTCGTCGGCAAACAGGCGTTTGATACTGGCTTCGGAGAGATCCAGCGCCGCCGCGGCCTGGGCGTAGGTGATGTTGGCATTGCGAAGCATCTGCTTCAGAGCGTCGGTGACTGCTGTGGTACCGGACATAGCGTGGCGAGGCTCCTTGGAGTGCGATTTGCGAGGCGTGACGCGAAGGTGAGGAGGCTGCATCACTACCGCCTGTCGAGCATTGTGCCGGAGATTGTAGGTAGAAGGCGCGGCAGCAAGGGTAGTTGCTAGCGCGCGACAAACGATTCTTCTTGCTCGGTAGATCGTGCTGCTCTCGACCGCGGACAGCGTCGCCTGTCGCGCTTGTGTTGTCCTGAGCCGCTCGGCTGGCTAGGCTCTAGTCTGAACCTCCGGAGCTAAACAGTGATGCAAGACGCAATAGCCATCGATCCCGTTACCGGTCTAAAGAAGTTTCACACCCGCGCCGCGCTAGCGAACGAGCGCATTGCTGGCCAAGGCTATGGAATTCAGAGCGATGAGCGGCTCAAGACCCTGCCACCGTCGCCGGTGGGCGCGGTATTCAACGCCGAGGAACAGGCCCGCTACCGAGACAACAAGCTGGCCCGGGAAGGAGCTGCGGATTACATGCTCATGGAGGGCGAGTTCTCCCGCTACTTAGAAGACGTCTACTCTGCTGAGCCGGTTCCTCGCGAGTCGCTGGACGATGAGTGCGAAGTGCTCATCATCGGCGCAGGTTTTGCGGGCTTGCTACTCTGGCATCGGCTGCGCGAGGCGGGATTCAGCGACGTGCGTTTTTGTGAGAAGGGCGGCGACGTTGGTGGCACCTGGTATTGGAATCGCTATCCAGGCGTCGCCTGCGATGTAGAAGCCTACAGCTACCTGCCGCTGCTCGAGGAAATGGGCTACGTACCGAGCATGAAGTTCGCGAGTGGCTTTGAGATCCTCGAGTACTGCCAAAGCATCGCGGAGCGCTTCGGCTTCTACGATCGCGCTCTGTTTCATACCACCGTCGAAAGCACGACGTGGGACGAAGAATCCAAGCGTTGGACGGTTACGACCGATCGGGGTGATGCCATGCGAGCGCGCATTGTCGTGCTCGCCAATGGCGTCCTAACCACACCTAAGCTGGCTCGCATCGAAGGAATGGAAACCTTCAAGGGCGAGTCTTTTCACACCTCGCGCTGGGACTACAACATCGATCTCGCGGGCAAGCGCGTTGGCATCATCGGAACCGGTGCGACTGCCGTGCAGGTGATCCCGGAGATCGCCAAAGTGGTCGATTCGCTGGATGTCTTTCAGCGCACGCCATCATCGATCGATATCCGTGACCAGCGAGAGACCACGGATGAGGAGATCGAGCAGTGGAAGAACGAACCCAACTGGTCCCGTGAGCGCAGAAAGCGTTTCGCCAAGATATCGGCGGGCCGAACCGCGATGCATGCGAATGACGATTACCTCTCAGGCAAGGTTGCCGACTTCAAAGAGCGTAAGACGTATGAGCGCGAGCTGAGCCCCGAGGAGCGTGTACAGAAACAGCTCGATAGCAACTTTCGCATCATGGAGCAGATCCGCGCGCGAGTGGATGAGATCGTGGAAGACCCGAAAACGGCTGCCGCTCTGAAACCCTATTATCCCTATGGCTGTAAACGGCCAACGTTCCACGATGATTTTCTGCCCACGTTTAACCTTCCCCACGTCACGCTGGTCGATACCGCGCCACGGGGCGTGCAGGCGATCAACGAGCGAGGTGTTATTCACGATGGTGTGGAGTACCCGCTGGATGTGCTCATCTATGCCACCGGATTTCTGTGGATGGCGACGTCGACTTTCAACATGATCACCGGCCGAGACGGCCAGTCGCTGAAAGACAAGTGGGACGAGCACGGCACGCGCACGTTCCTCGGCATGCAGAGCGCGGGTTTCCCGAACTTGCTCATCATGTCCGGACCTCAGGGCGGCGGCGCCAGCTTCAACTTCACGGACGTCATCGAGTCGCACGTGGATTACGTCGTGTGGATGTTGAAGGAGATGCGTGAGCGCGGAGCGAGCGTTGTCGATGTTACCGAAGAGAGTGAGATCGAGTTCGCCGATCATTGTCGGGCAGCGGATGTCATGACCGCGCCGCTGCGCGACTGCGTCACTTACTACAACGGCCATGGCGAAGCCGAACCCGGCTCGCTTGCCTACTACGGCGGCCGACAGTGGTTTCGCTATCGCAAAGACGCGCAGGAGACGCTGGCGCCCTACATCTTTGAGTAATTTTGGGTATAGGACCAAGTGTCAGGTCCGGTTGGACATGGCACTTGGTCCTGTCCCGATGATTAGCGCCCAGACACCAGGCTAAAGTAGCGATCCTAGGGAGAGCCGGGTCAGTTTGGCCCTTGCGGGAGAGTAGGGATGAAGCGCGTGCACGACTTAGTATCTAGATTGCTTGCGGGGCTGCTTGTGACTGGCTGCATGGCGCTTAGTGCGACCAGCGCGGCGGCAGAGGCCGAAGTCTCAGCGACCCAAAAGCAGCCGCCGACCGTAAACGAGGTCGCCGGTTTGCCGGTGTTTGATGACCCAGAACTGTCCCACGACGGCGAGTGGCTCGCCTGGTTTGGTCGCGCCAATAACCACCGTGCTCTGGTTGTGAAACGGATGGGTGACAATCAAACCAAACCGTTTGTGGCCCAGGGTGAGAATTGGACGCTCAATTGGTTTGACTGGCTGAGTGACAACCGTCTGTTGCTAAGTATCGGTGTTCCGCGCGCCATTCAGGGCGTACCGGTTGTTGTGACACGGTTGGTTGTAATCGACCCAATCAAACGCGACGTGCGAGTGATGTTCGAGCGCGACACGCAACAGGGAAATTTCCAGATTCAAGATCGAGTGGTAAGTACGCTACCGGACGAACCAGAGTTCATTCTGGTACAGATGAACCCGAGCCCTGGGCGACCCGATGGCGTGCGCTACGCGTCTGTAGATACTGGCCGCTTATCGCGGCGGCATGCCCAGAAAGGGCAACGCAACATCTTGCAATGGCAAGCGGATCGGGCGGGTGTCGTGCGCGCGGGCTATGGGGTTAGCGACGATCAACAATCGGCGCTATTGCGGCTGAAAGACAGCGCAGGAAAATGGCAGGACTACTCTTCGTTCGTCAACGAACATTCTTTTTCCGTTGTGGGTTTGCCGGTTGATAAAGCAGGCTTGGCGTACGTTGTCTCGGATCACGAATTTCCGCTGGGCGCTCTATATGAGTTTGACGTGGATAAAGGCACTTTTGGTACGCTTCTCGCGCAAGAGGATACGTCCGAGATTTCTGGCCTATCGATGGGGCCAGATGGCGCCAGCATTGAGGTTATCTACTTCAGCAATGAGTTGGTGCCTAATCGCTTCGTCGACGAACTCTATAGTGAACTTACTGCGAGTCTGGATCGCCAGCTCACTGAAACGAGCAATGCGTTGGTATCTGCCTCTGATGATCGCCAATGGGCGTTGGTACGCGCCTCTGCCAGTGATGTTGATCCGCACTACTTCTTGTATAACGCCGCTGAGAAGCGAGCAGACTTTCTGGCCTCTGAATATCTCGGTCTGGATCAACGCGAGCTCGCCAAGACCCACCTTATGAGCTACGAGGCCCGTGACGGTCTCACTATTCCGGCCTACATCACGCTACCTACTGATACTGACAGCGAGACCGCTTTTAAGGACGTCGACGCACCAAAACTGCCGTTTGTTGTGCTGCCGCATGGTGGTCCACATGCGCGCGACTTCCTGCGCTTCGACTGGTTAGTGCAGACGATTGCGAGTCAGGGGTTTGGTGTGTTGCAAATGAATTTTCGCGGTTCTACGGGCTATGGTCGGGAATTCATGATGGCAGGCAAAGGCAATTGGGGTAAGTCGATGCAAGACGACGTTACCGATGGCACGCACTGGTTGGTGGAGCAAGGCCTCGCTGACCCGGAGAAACTCTGCATCGTTGGTGCCTCCTATGGCGGCTACGCGGCGCTAATGGGTGCCGTAAAAGAACCCGAACTGTATAGAGCCGCGATCAGTTTGAATGGCGTTGCTGATCTGCCGGACTTGCTGCGCTTGCAAAATCGCTATCTGGCTGGTCGCTACAGCACCCGTTTTATTGGCCAGCTGTGGAAGGATCGCAAGTCGTTGGCAGAAAATTCACCGGCGCGGCGCGCGAGCGAGATCCATGTGCCGGTGTTGCTTGTGCATGGGGAGAACGATCGGGTGGTCAGCGTGGGTCAATCGCGAAAGATGCATAGGGCGCTGCGGGTACGCAAGCAGGGCGCGAGCGATGTCACCTATCTAGAGCTTGCGGACGGTGATCACTACTTGTCTCGTGGCGCGAATCGAATAGCGTTTGCAGAACACGCGAGTGACTTTCTCAAGGCACACTGCGGAGATGGATGAGGGTGTATAGATTGATCAGACAGTTCCTATTCTCAACGAGGTTGTGGCTGTGGGTGGCGAATTTGTGGTCACGCGGACACGGGCATTCGAAACAGACCGCGGCAATGGGACTTTCAAGCGAAACAGTTGATATCAAGGGACGAGGATTGCTTGGATTCGTCTGAGCTCGCATGTGATCTGCCGGCAGTGCAGTGGAAACGCCGCAACGTTAGGAATATGAGGCCTGCCCGTCGTGCGCAGGCGCTCATTAAGCTCGAAGAAGTGTTATCCCGTTAGGTAGGCATGCCCACGTCGCTAGCCAGCGCAGCGGGTAGTGACGTGGACGCGCTGCACCAGCTAAAGAACACGGCACTGCAGACCTCCTTCCGCGAAGACCTGGTCTTCTACACAGGCGACACCACCAGCCCGGCGTCGCTTATCCCTCGATCTTCGCCATCTGCGCGCCCAACCTTCACATGCTGGAAACGCGGACATCCTTGGTGGGCTAGGGGTTCTAGGTTAAGGATCGTCACCTTCGGCGACCCTTCTTAACAGCGAATGACTGCGCCGTCATCCAGGTGCAGACACGACGCAGACGATGCAACCCGATCAAACGATGTCGATCAGGAGGCTTGCAACTAGAGTTCAGTCAACGTGGCCGATGCGATCAACGGATCGAAAGCCGCTCGCGCGTCTTCGAGGCTGATGAACTCGTCCTCCGGGATCTCGCGGATGGTCGATGTCGGAGCGCCATACACGCGCTCTCCCATCATCCGGCCCTGCTCGTCGTACGGCCACATCATGCAGAGCCACAGGGATTCGATGCACTTCGCATCCGGGCTGCTGACCTCGTGTCCGTGGGTGGCTGCGGTGGCGCCTGTCATGTAGACGTTGTAGAGCGCCTCGGAACCGAAACCCCAGTCCGACACCGATAGACTCTCGTGTTCGAGAAGCATCACCGTTGTCCCGCTATCGGACAAGCTCTGGTAGAAGCCCTTGACGGCGTCCTCTCCGTCGAGCTCGATCGTGCCCTCTACCGTGGCCTGCCGGTAGAACGGCTGCTCCACGGTCATCTCCGGCACGAAGATCTCGTGGTAGCGTCCGCTGACTTCGAGCATCGCGTGGAGGCGGTAGTTCTCCAGGATGCGTCGGTGCCGCGAGTTGGTGGTCGTCTCGAGCAGCGTGTCTGCAGCGAGCGTCAGCAGTCGGATGTCGGCCTTCATCGTGTTTCTCCTGGTGCGGTGAATTGTGGTGTGAATCGTTGTGGAGTGAATCGTCGCAGTGTGGATGGCGCAGTATCGGCGGTTATCGCACCGGGTCGCTTCCGTCCCAGCCGAACGCCGCGTCGCGGATCATCGCGAAAGTCTGTTTCAAGTCGGGAGTCAGGTCCGCGACTTCCATAACCGGTTGGCCGTCGTGGCCGCCCTCGAAGTACGAGAAGCGCGTGCCGCCGTTTGCCAACACTCCTTCGGCCAGCAACATTGCGCCGTCGTCGGCGAATCGCCGCATGTCGGTGTCGAAATTCTCGCTCCACACCGAGACGTGCTGCAGTCCCGGGCCGCGCTGGTTGAAGAAGTCGAGATACGGCGACGGCGCATCGTTGTGCTGCTCAATGAGCTCGATCTGCATGTCGCCGGAGTTGGCCATTGCGAGACTCACGTCCACGTCGGACAGCTCACCGCGATAGCGAAAGCTCTCCATCGCGACGTGGTCCATCCGGAAGAACGGTCCGATCCGGAGCGTCTGCGTCCAGTATTCGAGTGCTTCGTCGAGCGATGACACGATGATGCCGTTTTGCTTGATCGGTCCGAACAGACTGCTCATATGGTTCCCCGTTTCGCAAGGCAGCTACCCCATCGGCGTTGCCCCGGAAGTGAATTGTTATACAGTATGACCGACAAGTCTAAATGTTGCTTCGGTCGCACGGGTTCGATCCTAAGAGCGACGCGCGAAAGAGGGAGACATCATGTACGAGCATCTCGGCCAGGTTATGGCGCGTGGAGCAGAGGAGTACGGCGATCGTGTGGCGCTGGTGTTCCACGACGAGGAGTTCACGTACCGTCGACTCGACGAGTTATCAGCTCGACTGGCGAACGCACTCGCCGGCCTGGGAATCGGGTCCGGTGACCGCGTCACGCTCTATTCGCAGAATCGCTGGGAGTGGATCGTCAGCTACTACGCGGTGCTGCGACTCGGCGCCGTCGTCAATCCCATCAATGTGATGTTGACACCCGACGAGGTCGTCTACGTCACTCGCGACTGCGGCGCCAAAGCCCTGCTCGCTTCGCTCGACAAGGGCGCACCGATCATCGATCGCCGCAGCGAGACGCCGCTCGAGCATATCGTGCTCTTCGGCGACAACATCCCCGGCGGCGCGACGTCCTTCAATGAGCTGATCGCTCACGCTGGATCGGACTTCGGCGACGTCGACATCGATCCGTCGTCGACCTCTACGATCGGCTACACGAGTGGCACGACCGGGCACCCCAAAGGTGCAATGCTGACCCACCGAGGAATTGTGCTCAACAGCGCCATGACCGCCAACATGCATGCCCGCACGGGCGACGACGTCTGCTACACCGCTCTGCCTTGTGCCCACGTGTACGGCAACGTCGTCATGAACGGCACCTTCTTTCTCGGCGGCACGCTGGTGCTGAACGACGGCTTCGATCCGCTCGACACCATGGGGCTCATCGAGCGATACCAAGCCACGATCTTCGACGGCGTTCCGACGATGTACATGGTGATGCTCGCCGACCCGAAATTCGACAATTTCGACCTGTCGTCGCTGCGGCTGTGCGCGGTCGGTGGCCAGACGATGCCCGAACCGAAGATGCGCGAGGTCGAAGAGCGCTTCGGGTGCCCGTTGATCGAGTTGTGGGGAATGACCGAGATCGGCGGCCTCGGCACCACGTTCCCGGCGTACGCGCCGCGCAAGCACGGTTCGATCGGCATTGCGATTCCCTACACGGAGTGTCGCATCGCTCACGTGGACGATGCCGCTAAGACCATGCCGCCTGACGAGGTGGGGGAGCTGATGGTGCGCGGTCCGATCGTGATGCAGGGCTATTTCGGCAATGAAGAAAAGACCAGTGAGACGATCGAACCCGATGGCTGGCTGCACACCGGCGACCTCGGCCGGATGGATGGTGATGGCTGCGTGTTCATCGTCGATCGCAAGAAGGACATGATCCTCACCGCCGGGTACAACGTGTACCCCGCTGAGATCGAACGCGTGGTGGCCGGGCATCCTGCCGTCGCCCTGGTGGCCGTTGGCAGTGTCGATGACGAGCTGAAGGGCGAACTCGCCAAGGCCTACGTCGTCCTGAAGAGTGGCGCCAGCGCAACCGAGGACGAGATCATCGAGTTCTGCCGCGGAACGCTCGCGGCTTACAAGGTGCCGCGACTCGTCCAGTTCGTCGACGACGTCCCGAAGACGAGCACCGGCAAGGTCATGCGCCGGATGCTGAAGACGCTGGATGGCGGCTCCGGCTGATGAGGGCTGCCACAAGTCATGCGCGAGGAGTGGCCGACAATGATCCGTTATTCACAGGTCACCGCTGGCAGGCCAATTTGAGAATACTGGATGTGAACGAAATCAAGTCGATTCCTTACGCCCCAATGTCGCGCCCTTTTATCGAACGGCTCATTGGCACTATCCGGCGTGAGTGCGTTGATCACACCCTTTT
>CAYGQC010000104.1:0-14232 GCA_964351875.1 uncultured Pseudomonadales bacterium | reverse complement strand
ACTCTAGCGACGCCGACTAACCTGACGATACCGAACGTCGAGGCTGCGTGGGCGGGCATCACGGGGAATATGTTTGCCCAGCTTGGTATGGGCGTCCCTCCTGGCGCGGCAATCGGCGGGGCGATTGGCGGTACCCTGGGTTCCGGTGGCAATTTTTGTGACGTCTACGGTGCAGTGTTTGCCCCACTCAATGGCTGGGTGACGGACGTTGGATGCGCTTCACAGGGGTACGAAATCGGCGAGCGCAACGGATACAAATACTCCTATTCCGCGCAGCCCTTTATCAACGAAGTTGAGCAGAAAGGGGCCTCCCTGGAACTGAATTGGGAGCTTGATAACTACAGCCTGACATCGGTTACAGGCTACAAATCGTCCGAGGAGATACTTGATCAGGACAACCTGGGCTCGCCGGTGTTTATATTCAATCCCATACGGCCGCAGGAATCGGATCAGTTTTCAACAGAGCTTCGGCTGACGTCGGACTATGACGGAGCGTTCAACTTTCAGGCTGGCATCTACTACGTGCAATCTGAGTATGAGATTACCCAGTCTCTTCACGTGTTCGGTCCTGCGGAAACGACGCCCCCCAGTCCTGATGGCGATGCGGGCCAGGAAATTCAGGCCATGGCTCTCTTCGGCGAGGCCTATTGGCAGCTAAGCGATGCAGCGCGACTGACCGTAGGCGGGCGCCTTACCCGTGAAACTAAAGACTTCTGGATATTCCAGCGCGTATCCGGCGATGCCAGTGGTCTGCTGCCAGGCGTGTGGGGTTGCGGCAATCTGTCGGGTAGCCAGCAGGCAGCGGCAGACGCCGCGGCGGCGGCTCATATTGCCGCTGCACCTGACCAGGCGACAGCCGATGCCAGAACAGCTGCGCTGACCTGCAATGACAACGATGGAGAAGAAACCTGGACGGAGTTTACGCCTCGGATCTCGCTGGACTATCAGTTCTCCGATGACCTGATGGGCTATATCTCCTGGTCCAGAGGCTTCCGCTCAGGCGGCTGGAACGGACGCGCGACGACACCCTCGTCTATCGGCCCCTATGACCCCGAAACGGTCGACAGTCTGGAACTCGGTCTGCGCTCAACCCTGCTAGAAGATCGCTTGACCTTCAACGCAACGGTGTTTCGCGCGGAATACACTGACAAGCATGAAAGCACGATCTTCGCGTTTGGCGCGGCCACGGAAACTATTGTCGAGAACGCTGCTGAAGCGACGATCCAAGGGCTCGAGCTCGAAGCTCGCTTCGTGCCGATACCGACCGTACAGTTGCGGGCATCGGTTGGCTGGACCGATGGCGAATACGACAAGTACATCGGAATCAATCGACTGACGGGCATGCGTGAGGATATTTCGGATCTTTTCGAATTTGGCTTCGCGCCGGAGTGGAACTACAGCCTTGGTTTCGATGTGCTGCGGCCCGTCGGTGACATGGGTGTTCTGGTTTTCGCGGGTAACTACGCGTGGGCCGATGGAACGACGGGAAACTTCGGTCAGCCGGATCCGGCGGGTCTGGGTCGCAACGAGTTTGACGCTCGCGGCGAGGCAGACTTTGCGCTTACTTGGGAGTCTCCCTGGTTTACAGCGGCTGCGTTCGTCAAGGATGCGTTCCATGATGACAACTACCTGGCAACTTCTGTCGACGTTGGTGTGTTCTGGTTTGGCGCCGTAGCGCCCGGCAGAACCTGGGGCTTGGAACTCACCAAGGAGTTTTAACGCTTGCCATCCAGGAACGCAGCAGTCGATCCGTCGGCTGCTGCGTTTTTCGTTTCAACCTTAAATTCAACTGTCACAGTGAGTGTTTTATGAAAGTCGGTTTGGCCTTTGCCAGCAGTGTTGGAATTGACGGCGCGAGTGCGTTGGACGTTTGTCGTCGCGCGGAGACAGCAGGATTTGAATCCGTATGGGGTGGTGAGCACGTTGTGCTGCCCGATTCGATTGCCTCGAAATACCCCTACACACCGGATGGCAAGATTCCCGCCGAACCTGACACGCCGATTCCGGATCCGCTGATCTGGCTGGCCTTTGCCGCCGCCGCGGCACCTACACTTCGGTTGGGAACTTGCATTCTCATCGTTCCCCAGCGCAACCCGCTCATTCTCGCCAAAGAGCTGGCAACCCTTGATCAGCTCTCCAACGGTCGCGTGGAGCTGGGCCTCGGTGTTGGCTGGATGAAAGAAGAGTTCGACGCGCTGGGCGTTCCCTGGGAGCGGCGTGGTGCGCGCAACGATGAATACATCGAGGCCATGCGCGCGCTGTGGTCCGGGCCGCACGCCGAGTTTCATGGCGACTTTGTCGACTTCGAGCCTTCGACCTGCAGCCCGCGCCCGGTTCAGCCGACGATTCCGATACTGGTGGGCGGCGATTCGAACGCTGCGATTTCTCGCGCGGCCCGTATTGCCGATGGTTATTTCCCCGGCGAGGGAGATGTCGATCGTTTGGCCGGCTTGATCACTCGGCTGCGTGCGGCGGCGGAGAAGGAGGGGCGCGATCCCGCCTCGATCGAAATCAACGCGATGTTCGGCGTGCAGATGGCCGATCCGGTCGCGGGGGCCGAGCAGCTTGCGGAGCTGGGTGTTGGTCGAATTATGATTCCCGCGTTCTTTTTTGCCGGACCCGGTGGGTTGGACAGGCTAAGCGAGTTTGGTGAGAACGTCATGCCGAAGATGCCCTAGACCCCTAGCCATTTGTGAATTCGAAGAGGTTGCAGTTATGTATGACACGCTGATTAAGAATGCCACCATTGTTGATGGTACGGGCAGCGCCCCGTTCACAGGCGACATCGCTTTTGCGGACGGCAAGATTGCCGCGGTGGGCGAGGTGAGTGGTTCGGCGAAGCAGGTGATCGATGCGCAGGGCGCCTACGCCGCGCCCGGTTGGGTAGATGTGCATACGCACTACGATGGTCAGGTCAGTTGGGATGACGAACTGAATCCCTCGTTCAGCCATGGCGTCACCAGCGTGGTCATGGGCAACTGCGGTGTCGGTTTCGCACCGTGTCCGCCAGGTGGCGAGCGCGGCATGATCGAGCTCATGGAGGGCGTGGAAGACATACCCGGCACGGCTTTGTATGAAGGCATCGAGTGGGGTAAGTGGGAGACGTTCCCCGAGTACATCGACTACATCGGAACCCGCGAGTACACGATGGACATCGGCACGCAGATCCCTCACTCGGCTCTGCGAAACTACGTCATGGGCGAGCGCGGCTTGCGGCACGAAGATGCGACCGCTGAAGATCTTGCAGCAATGGAGAAGATTGTCGAGGAAGCGCTGCGCGCAGGAGCACTGGGTTTCTCGACGTCGCGCACGGTTGGCCATCGCTCGGTAACCGGCGTGCCGATTCCCGGCACGTTTGCTGAGCGCGACGAACTGATGGCGATCGCGAAAGCCATGAAAAGCGCAGGGAAAGGCGTCTTTCAGGCAATCCCGGCCGGGGCGGTCGGCGAGATAGCGGGCCCAGAGAAAGCATCGATCCAGGAGGAGATCGCGCTCTTTGCTGATGTCGCACGTGCCAGTGGCCGTGCGTGCACGTTTACGCTGGTTCCTGCTGGAGATCGCCCTGACGAGTGGGGTGCCTGCCTTGAGCAGGTGGCCGCTGCGAACGCTGAGGGACTTACCCTGCGACCACAGGTGCCCAGCCGTCCGATTGGCCTGGTCTCAAGCCTACGCACGTACCACATGTTCCAACGGCGTGAGACGTATCTCAAACTCGCACATCTGCCATTCGAAGAAATGCTGGCTGAGCTGCGCAAACCCGAGGTGAAGGCTGCGATTCTCGCGGACAAAGACATACCACCCGAGCAGCCCGGCACGATGGACGCCGTCTGTGGCCTGTTCGCGATGATCGCTTCCGAGATGTACCCCATCGAGATGCCGATCAACTACGAACCCACGCCGGGGCAGACCCTTGGCGCGATGGCGGCCGCGAAAGGGCAGGAGATCCACAGCTTTACGTACGACTATCTCACGGCGGGAAATGGCGATGCGTTTGCCATTGTTCTCGGGGCGAACTACAGCACCGAAACGTTTGAAGTGATCTCGAAGATGATCCGGCATCCGGACACGACGATTGGTTTGTCGGATGCTGGCGCGCATGTGAATCTGATCTTCGATGCGGTTGGGCCAACCTATCAACTCACTCATTGGGTTCGTGATCGCAGCACCGGTGATCGCTTGCCGATCGAGCTGATCGTGCACAAGCAGACTTTGCGTAACGCTGAACTGTTTGGTCTCAACGATCGAGGCAGCATCGCGGTAGGCAAGCGAGCGGATCTGAACGTGTTCGATCTCGACAAGCTGTCGTTGGGCGAGCTGGAGGTTCACAACGATCTGCCAGCCGGTGGCAGCCGCATCCTGCAATCCGCAAGCGGCTATCGAAACACGTTTGTGGCCGGGGTGATGACCCGTGAGAACGACACCGACACGGGCGCGCGCCCAGGACGGGTTATTCGCGGCTAGCCCCGTTACACTTTCGGCCTGACAACCGGCGGCGCTTCAGCCGCCGGTTTTCGTTCCACCGCCAGATCGAGGAAATTCAGATGCCGGATAACCGCTGTGTAGTGCTCGCGGCCAGGCCTGATGGCGCCCCCAGAGAAAGTGATTTTCGTGTCGAGGTGCGCCCGCTGGCTGATGTTGGGGACGGCCAGATTCTGTGCCGGAATCTCTATATCTCCCTCGATGCGGGTTTTCGCAACTGGATGGATGAGGGCAGCGGTGACAACGTTCTGCCGGCGATGCCGCTGGGTGAGCCCGTGATGGGCCTTACCATGAGTCGCGTTGAGAAGAGTCGGCATCCGGACTTCTCCGTGGGTGACATCCTGATGGCGCGCTTTGCCTGGGAGGAGTACACCGTTACCGACGCAGGAGACTTCATCTCGCCTATTCGCAATGTCGAGTATCCGCTGAACTACTACCTGGGCGTGCTGGGTGATACCGGGTTATCCGGCTACTTTGGACTGACCGACTTTGGTCGCATACAGCCGGGCGAAACCGTTCTGGTCAGCGCCGCTGCAGGTGCGGTTGGCAGCATCGCTGGGCAGATCGCGAAGCTCATGGGTGCACGCACGGTAGGCATTAGCAGCGGCGCGGAGAAATGTCGGCGCCTGGTGACGGAACTGGGCTATGACGCGGCAATTGATCGCAATGCAGTGGACCTGGATGGCGCGTTCAGCGACGCCTGCCCGGATGGCATTGACGTGTATTTTGATAACGTCGGTGGGCCGCTGCTGGAGAGCGTGCTCAATCACATCAACGAAGATGCCCGCATTCTGCTGTGTGGCTCCGTAGCCACGTACAACGCGAAAGACAAAGTCCCCGGCCCAAGCAACCTGTTTCAGCTAACGACAAAGCATGCCCATATGCACGGCTTTATGACCCATCTGAACCTTGCGCGCTACGACGAGGCCCGAGCCGAGCTTGCCGGCTGGATCGCCGGCGGCAAGCTGGTAGTGCACGAGCATCGCCTGCAAGGCATCGACAGTGTTGGCCGTGCGTTCTGTGACCTTTTTGCAGGCGCCAATTTCGGCAAGACAATCGTTGAGCTTTGAGGTGATCGCCCGAGCGCCGATCTTTCCAGTGTTGGGGCTACCGCGCGAGCTCTCGAGCGAAGATGAGGCGCTAAACGCTTTGTGAGCCGCTGCCGCGGTCTGTCAGAAGGCGAAACAGTAAAGGGTGATGAAGAGACAACGTTGTCACTTATGTCTTTGCGCGCCTTCCCGGGCAGCTACTCGTAACGGTCGTCACGCTAGCGATTGATTCGCGGGTCGTCTCCCGTCCTACGCAGTGATCGCAGCGTTTGCCTGCGACCTATGAATCTGCAATCCGGGAGACTAACCCATGAAAACTTCGCAACAACTAGTCGTGATGACGTCGTTGCTGGCGGTGCTGGCTGCGTTCGCAACGCCAGCTTTTGCCGGCAACGCCAACAGTCGCGCGACGCCCTGTACACGCAGCGCGTCCGATCTGTTCCAGGCTTGTCATATAGACGCGCTTGAGGAAAAGAAAACAACCATTGCTAACTGTCGACAGCTTGGCTCCTCCGCGGATCGTCGCGAGTGCGTCGATGAGGCTAATGCCGCGCTACCCGAAGAGCGGGAGGGCTGCGGCGCACAGCTTGAAGCTCGTGTTGAAGCCTGTTCTGCGCTTGGCGAGTTTCGCTATGACGTTGATCCGCTGAGCGATCCGAACCTCGAGTTCGTTGATCCGGCGGAAGTGGGTAGCACCTACGCGCCGAACCCCTATGTATCAGTTGTCGCAGGCAGAACTCTGGTGCTGCGCGGTGGTGAGGATTTCGAGGAGATTGTGGTCATACACGTGACAGATGACGTTCGTGAGATTCAGGGCGTAGACTGCCGAGTCGTGGCGGATGTGGTTCTGGAGATCTCTGAGGATGAAGACGGTCTGGAATACGAACCTGTCGAAGTGACCGACGACTGGTTCGCCCAGACCACCGATGGGGACATCTACTACTGCGGTGAAAGCGTACGAGACTTCGAAGACGGCGTGATCAGCGCAATTGACGGTGCGTTCGAAGCGGGCAAGGACTTCGCTAAAGCAGGCTTGCTGATCTCAGCAAACCCTACGGTTGGCCACGTCTATCGTACCGAGTTCGCATTAAACGAAGCTGAGGACATCGTTGAGATTCTCGAGTTGTCTACTGCGCCGGGTGAAGATGAAGGCGGCGAAAACCCTGCCCTGTCCTGCGCCGACGCCGGCGGCTGCCTGAAGACGCTGGACTCAGCGCCCCTCGATCCGGAATCCACTGAGTATAAGTACTACCTGTCCGGTGTGGGTTTTGTTGTCGCTCTCAGTCTCGAAGACGGTGAGTTGACGGGTGAGCGCGAAGAGCTGGTTTGCTACGGCGACTCGCTCGATATCATCTATTCAGCCGAATGCGGCATCGAGTTGCCTGAAGAGCTGTTCGAAGAGCTCTGCGAGCTGAACGCCGAGGCGTTTTGCGACTGATCTGAACGAAGCTAATCGTTAGATGCGAAAAACCCGCAGCGAACGCTGCGGGTTTTTTTTTGGTCCGTCGAACAGACTCTCACCGTTATCGCGAAGCATTGCGAAGCAGCAACGCGGCGATCTATCAGCATGGCCCGATGCGTTTGGTGTGCTCCAGGTCTTCTATCGCTGATCGTTTTGATCAGAATATTTTGCTTTCCAACGGCTCGCTTCGACGCTAAAAAAACGCCGCTGCCCGAGTCGGGGCCGCAGTTGTGGGGCCGACGTAACTCAGGCATTCGCTATGTCAGTCACTACCGGAGCATGATGAACCTGAAATGGATGATTTCGACGATGACCTGGCTGAGGACGATGATCAGTTAACAGCCGAGCTGGACAGATTGGCTGAGCCGGCGGCCACTGCTGCGCAGATACGTTTCCAACTACTCCAAGCCCGCCGCCGCATCGAAGATTGGCGCGACGCACGCGCTATGCGTGATGATATTGACTACCTCGATGAGGCCAAAGACTGGCGTTGATCGTCCGCGGAGGTGTTGGCTCGGCCAAAAGCCCTCGATCAAAATAAAGCCCTCTCGAATACTCTTCTTTTCCTACGCCGATGGAGCGAAAAGGCTTGGAACTGCCTATTTGTGAGGCGCTGTTCGCGCGAATCGCTGACGACCTTGCTACGCAAGGCTGGTGTGTTATTGCGGACGCGCTGTCACCTCATCGGCTTGCGCAGGAAGCGGAACGGCAGCCCTATCATCCCGCCAAAATCGCGGCTGGAACGCGGGCGCAGCGCCGTGCCCTGGTGCGCTCGGATCATACTGCCTGGATCGATTGCCGCTCGGACGCACAGGCCGAGTGGCTTCACTGGTGCGAAAATTTGCGCGCTTCACTGAATCGGTCACTCTTCATGGGTGTGCAGGGCGTTGAAAGCCATTTCGCTCGCTATCTGCCGGGTGACAGATACCGTCGTCACTTCGATGCCACGGCGCGTTCGAATGCGCGAGTAGTCAGCGTCGTTACTTACCTGAATCGATACTGGCAGGACGGGGATGGTGGCGAGTTGCAACTCTATTCACGGCAAGGCGAGTTGATTCGGTGCGTGACACCTGAATTTGGCACACTCGTGCTGTTCCTCAGTGATCAGTTTCCTCACGAAGTGCTGCCAGTGGCGAGCACGCGCTACAGCATCACGACCTGGCTACGCCGGCGGGAATCTGTCTTTCCGGAGCTGACACCCGCGAGTGAGACTAACCGCGCATGAGTGAATCGAAGCCGGGATCAGAGTCTAAGGCGAAGGACGATCCGCTAGTCGAGCGCTCCTTGAACCATTCGGTGAAGGACGGTGTCTACTTTGCCCTGATGACGGGTAGCGCCGAAAGCTACCTCTCAGCCTATGCTATCTTTCTGCAGGCAAGCACAGCGATGGTTGGCTTGCTGGCGACGTTGCCGCCGTTGCTCGCCTCCGCCATGCAGGTTGTCTCTGTCTGGCTGGGCCGGGTTCTCCACTCTCGGCGGCGCATCATCGTTGCCGGTGCAATCTTCCAGGCGCTTTGTCTGATTCCCCTGGCATTGCTGCCGCTGATCGCAGGAGATCATGCGCTCGCCCTGCTGATCCCGATCGTCTTTTTCTATCTGTGCGGTCCGAACCTTGGCGCACCGCAATGGAATTCCCTGGTGGGCGACCTGTTGGACGATGGGCATCGAGGCCGCTTCTTCGCGCGGCGTACGCGTCTGTCGAGCGTTGCTTCGCTGAGCGCCATGATCATTGCCGGGCTGACACTGGATGCCAGTGATCGGCTGGGTAATGCCTACTGGGGATTTCTGATGGTGTTCTCGCTGGCGTCGATTGCGCGCTTCATGTCGGCGTATCACCTTGCGCAAATGCACGAGCCGACCAGGCGTATCGCGACCATGGAGGTGCCGCAGGAAGCTTCTCTGTGGCGTCGAGTGCGTGATTCGGAGTTGGGCAAGTTTTCGCTGTTTTACGCCAGCATGCAGTTTGCAGTCGGAGTGTCGGGACCCTATTTCACGCTTTACATGCTGCGGGATCTCGATCTGAGCTATCTGGCGTTTATGGTCGTCACAGTGAGTTCGGTGCTGGTGCAGTTTCTCACCTTGAACCGGTGGGGCCGCCTGTCCGATCTCTTTGGCAATCGACTTATGCTGCTGGTTTGCGGTTGTTTGATTACCGTGATCCCTGCGCTTTGGCTGGTATCCACCAGTTTCCTGTGGATTCTGTGCGTGCAAGCGCTAAGTGGTCTGAGTTGGGCTGGCTTTACGCTCAGCGCCACGGCCTACGTCTTTGATTTAACGCCGAGTGCGCATCGACCGGGTCTGTTCGCATTGCACAATATCCTCGCGGCGATCGGTACTTTTGCCGGGGCAGGCCTCGGCGCCTATCTCGCGACCGCCTTACCGACTCAGTTCGATATCGGCGCAACCACGGTGACTCTGTTTACGCCCCTGTATGCCGTATTTCTGTTCTCGTGTCTGTTGCGGGTGGTAATCGCGCTGATTTTTCTGCCTCGCCTGCGTGAAGTGCGGCGGGTCAGACGAATGTCCATGGGCGGTGTTATTTTTCGCGTGACACGGATTCGCCCGGTGGCAGGGCTGTTGTACGACATAGTTGGTCGCGCCCCGACGAAGCGAGACTCATCGCCGGACTGAAGCGTCCCGGACGTCAAGCCTATCCGGGCCGTTGTGCGAAGGTTCTCAAGGCGTCCAGCAGCTCCGCTGTCGAGCCGTCGGCGTCATCACTGTTACGCCCGATTGCGAATACGCGGCGCCGGATCGCGGGAGCGTCAGCAACCCGGTGCAATTTCTTTTTCCTGATCCCCTGGTCGACCATCGGCTCTGCGAGATAGGCGCTACCGCCGCGCTGCTGGAGCATCTTTAGCGCCAGCGTTGGCGAATCCACTTTGAGCCTGGCTGCGGGTAAGTTTGAGAGCCCGTCCTGTCGCTTGGAGCTGAGAGCCGATCCCCAGTCAACGTCGATGTAGTCGTTCAGTCCAGCCACGCCTTGCTGCTTCAACGTGCTCACTAGAATCAAATCGAAGCTCGTGAGCTCGGTGACCCATAAGTCCGCCGCTTGTGGCGGTTCGTAGAGCAGTCCAACCTCGGCCGTGTTCTGACGCAGCTGATCGACAATTTCCCGGGAGCTTCCACAATGGACGTGCAGTAGCCAATCTCCTGGTGCCGACAGGATGCCGGATACCCACGCTTCGAGGTAGATCTCGCGCAGGCTCGGCAAACAGACGATGCGTTGGAGCGGTCCCGAAGTCCCGGGCTGATGCGTTTCCATCAGCGCTTGTGACCAACTCAGCAACATGGATCTTGCGTAGGGCAGCAATTGCTGGCCGGTGCTGGTCAGTTGAATGTTGTTTCGAGAGCGAGTGAAGATAGGCTGCCCGATCAGCTCTTCGAGCTGAGCTATTCGCGCACTGACAGCGGCCTGTGACACATGCAGGTTTTCCGCCGCGCGCGCGAAGTGCCGGGTCTTGTCGACCTCTACAAAGGTGCGCAACAGCTCAAGGTCCATTATCAATTCTGATCGAGAGGGCTACTAAATATTGTTTTATTTTCCCTGGATTAGCCACTACAAAAACACCTGACGTACTGCGCGCGGCGATTCTTAATCGGTGTGCAGCGTCTGTATCTGGTTTGCACAGGAAGCGGGTTCAGATGAAACGTAACAGGCAGCAAAGTTATCAGGAGACTGAAGACGACTGGGGTCTTTCCCGATCCCTGTCGGATCAGTACGAGCGTTATAGCCGCTCCCCAAGTGGCCGCGAGGAGGAGGAGGTGGGGCGGCTGCGAAGGCGGCGTCGCCCGAGAGACATGCCGGTTGAGTAGCGAGCGGTCAGCGCCTGAGTTAGCTTGCGCGCTGTCCGTACTTGACGACCGTCAGTCGTGAGTGATCCTGCAACACGCGGATATCGCTCATGGGATCGCCATCGACGATGATGAGGTCGGCATGATTGCCTGCGACAAGAGTGCCTGACCTGCCGGAGTGGTCGAACGCCTCGCCGCCGCTGCGGCAAGCGCAAATCAGCGCCTCGGCTGGGGACATGCCGAACAAATCGACAAAATACTCGAGGTCCTTTGCATAGGTGCCGTGGGGCGCGATGGAGATGCCGTAGTCGCCGCCAACAACCAGTTTGATACCGGCGGTGCGCATCAGCTCAACGCTGCGAACGGTTTCCTCAATCTCGCGCTCGTAACCTTGAGCTATCACTGTCGCTTTGCTGATTCCGAGCGTTTCACACTGAGCCAGGTACTGCACTTCCCAGGCGATTGCAGGACCGACAAAGATATCGCCATCGCGGGCGGCGAGTAGATCAATCGCTTCGCTGTCGAGATAGTTGGCGTGGCCGACATAGTCGACGCCTGCTCGAACAGCCTGTTTCACGGCGGCGGCCGAGCGGGCATGGCATGCGACACGCAGCTTGCGGCGGTGTGCTTCATCTACAACGGCAAACACCTCTTCATCACAGAACGATAGCTCGCCGGGTGGGTTGACCGGATTGATTGCTTCTCCGTCGATGAAGATCTTGACGACATCGACCTGGTCGCGTCGCTGCTGACGTACCGCCTGTCGGAGTGCCCAGGGTCCATCAGCGATCTGGCTCAGCCCGCCGGGGGAATCCACGTTACTCGCCGTCGCTCCGAGATCGCGGCCGGCGGCGAGCAGGCGAGGGCCGAGAATCTGGCCAGCATTGATTGCGTTGCGCAGCGCAACGTCAATCTTGTACGTCGAGCCGAAGCTGATGGCTGATGTGAAGCCGGCGCGTAGCATCAACTCGGCGTTGCGTACCGCGGTGATCGTTGATGTTTCTACGCCGACATCGCCGATCGCGAACGGGCTGGCATCGGCAAAGGAAAGATGCGCGTGAGTCTCGGTCATGCCGGGCATGACGAACTTGCCGGCAGCGTCGATCACAGCAGTATTGGGTTTCTGCTCGGGCATGCCCGTCATTGGGCCGACATAGGTAAGCGTGCCGTTGTCGAAACACACGGCGCCGTCTTCGATTACGTCCATGTCCACAGCGTCGAAGATGCGCGCGTTCACGATGTTTGTGGCAGCGCTTGGCGCTCGAGATTGGTTCGTCATCAGCGGTTTCTCCCCGGCGTGGCTAGCGCCTGGATCAGGTTTCAGTCGGCAAAGAACTCAGTTTTCTTCTCGCCATTGGGGCCGTAGACCGGCTCACCGCGTTCCACCAGGTATGCCTGATTGTCGCTGCTGACGATGTTGGCATTCGCGAGAAGCTCAACCATTGCGAGGTAGTTGGGATGCTGGAAGTGTGCCGCCAGCGAATCGCTGTCATCCCACAGCTCGTACACCTGGACTCGGGTCGGCACGGCAGGGTCGGGGGCGAAGCAGTAGTCTCGGCAACCTGCTTCCTCGACGCGCGTCGCCATCTGGACGTCTTTGGTGATCTCAACAGCTTTGTCTCGATCAGCCTGATTGGCAAAGCCCAGGGCGGCAACGACGATGATCATGATGTTCTTCCTTATCTACTATCTATGCCTAAGCGTTAGGCGCTAGCGCTGTTGTGTCCAGCGATGGTGAGAGGGGCCTGACGGCCCACGAGGCTGCCCTGCGTGTTCCGGATAAACGCAGGCGGTGTACAGATCGCCGTGGCTATCAATCGCAAGCTGGTGGATGTAAATCGCGAGATCGTCGATTCGCCTGACGACTTCGCCCGAGTCTTCATCGAGTATGGCGAGGTTACTCATGCGATCGCTCGCAAAGATCTGGCCGTTGTGGCTCAGCAGGCTGAGTGGCATCAGATGAGTCCATTCGTCGATGTATTCACCCTCTGGTGTGAATCGTTGAATGCGGTGCTGGCAGTTCTCAGTAACGTGATTGCGATACTCAGGAATCTGCCCATCGACGGTCATGTAAGCATGGAAGTTACCGCCGCACAGATCGGCAACGAGCAGGCGGCCTTTGCTGTCGATAGTCAGTGCGTGAGGCGTATTGAATTCCCCCGGTCCGCGACCCCAGTGGCCGACGGATCGAACAAACTCACCGTCCGGCGTGAACCACACGAGCCTGGAGTTCCAGTAGCCATCGGCGATGACGATCAGGCCATCGTTCTGTACGGCAACAGCGGTGGGGCCATTGAAATGGTTTTCATCGCAGCCCCATTCGGCAAAAGTGCCAAGCTCGAGTATCAGTTCTCCGTCAGGCGTGTATTGACGGACAACATGGCCGTCACGGTCCGTCGTCCAGAACGTGCCATCCTTTTCGATATAGAGCGTGTGCCCACCGAGCGCGAATCCGGGTTCATCGGATTTGCCCCATTTGCCGAGATAGCTGCCATCCCGCTTGAACATCGAGATGCTGCTTTTCCCCATCTTCGCGCTCATCGCGAGTGGATGGGCAGCCCAATGTTCTACGTCTCGCGTGAACAGGTAGATGATGTCGTTGCCATCGACGGCGACGCCAGAGCCCATCTCGAATTGCATACCCTCGGGATAGCGTGGCCAGTTGTCAGCAAGGCGATAACCGCCGCGCGGATCGGGTGATGCGCTGTTGTCGGTAACGTCGTGGCTGACGCACACGGCTAGCGATCCAGAAAGGCGTGGCGAACGCGTTCGAAGGTCTCTTCCTTGATGCCGATCTCGCGCAGGTACTCCATGGTGCCGCCCCAGCGCGCTTCGAGCCCGTCGAGAAAGTCCGCCATGGCGTTTTCCGGTACACCGGCGGCAATGCTGAGCGCGTCCCGATCCATGCCATCCGGCAGGCCAACGTGTTCCTCAACAAAATCCACCTGTCGAGGTACGTCCCGATTGGTGAGGATGTAGTCGGCTTCGATCCAGGCACGATCAACGCCCAGCGTTGCCAGCAGAAACGCGGTGGATACGCCGGTGCGATCTTTTCCTGCCGTACAGTGCAGCACGATCGGATGATCGTCGGCGCTTGCAAAAACCTCGAACAACCGATGCCAGGTCTCGGTTCCGAATTCGAGGTAACCCAGATAGCGCTTGCCGGAGATGCCGGTGTCACCAACGAGCTTGCTCAGTTGGTCGCTGCCGCCCTCGGGAATGACCGGGATGTTGAGGTATCGAGCACCCATGCCAGGCAACGGTCCACGGCTTTGCTCCGCAGCCTCATCCGGCTTGCGAAGGTCGATCTGAGTCTTCACGCCGAGGCGCTTCAGTTGCTCAAGGTCAGCAGCCGTCATGCGGTCCTGACGACCGGCTCGAAAGTAGCGCCCCCAGCGTACGCTGGAGCCATCCATCGCGGGGTAACCGCCTATGTCACGGAAGTTG
>CAYGQC010000103.1:0-14334 GCA_964351875.1 uncultured Pseudomonadales bacterium | reverse complement strand
GTCAAACGCCACAACCGACTGGTCCTGACCTCTATGATCCGAAAGAGCCCAACAGACTCTTCCCAAAAGCCAGTTGGCTGCGCAAATACCCTTGGTATTTCGGAACGTTGTCATCGAACTCCCGGCATCGATGTTCGTAGAACAGATGAGATACCGGCTCGGGAACTGACTCTACGTCGCGGTGCATCGCCAGAGGGATCATCGCGATGTCTGGAAGTATGGGAGAGCGAAACAGCTCAAATGCGGGTTGTTTGCAGCCCTTGCAGACTCCACGCTGAATGTTCGGCGGTGGCCGATACGTATCGAAACTAACCGACTCGGGAACGGGCCCCACCAAGTCCTTTAGCCGCAACACCAACGTGTCGCCAAACTCAGCAGAATTGAACCGCTGGCAGACTGTGCAATGGCACAACATGCGGAACCTGATTCTCGATACTGAGTAGGATGTTGTGCCGCATTGGCATTCAAACGTTAGTTTCTCGATTTTCCCTACCCCGCTCAAAGCGCACACTAAGCCCGTGGACAGGACCAAGTGCCTGAACTAACTGGACCTGGCACTTGGTCCTGACCCCGATTGTCCGGCCTGGGCCTCACTCGTCTAGCCTACAAAAGTGGCTGTGAAACGCCTCGTCATTCCCAGTTGCATAACAGTCTTCATAGAATCGGATCGGCATCGGGAGGATGTTAGGGGCTCCCACCAAGTGATATTGGATAGTCGCTTGATCAGTTCCGACGCCGCTGAGCTCATAGGGCGACCACTCCACTTCCTCAGGCGCCATCTTCGAGCTATCGAAACATCTCACTACTTTGGGTCTGTACTCACAGACAGAATGGTCATTCACCCATTCATCCACCGAATAGCTCTGCTCTTCAAGAAGTCTCTTGCCATTATTCTCGTAAAAATCCGCGAGCGTCCGCTCCTCATGCAGTTGCCAGGTTCCACACAAATCACAGCTACTAGAGTCACTACATGCGGACAGCAAAAACAAGCACACCACAGAGACAAACAAATTTTTCACACTAGCTTCTCCAATCAACGCCATCGACTAACGTGCGTGATGAGTGCACAGGGCATCAACGGCGCAATCGTTATGGTCTTGAGGTGGTCAAGATTTTGCCGATAGCAAAACGGCTAAAGAGATAGGCGGAAGTTGAAGGGGAAAAGGGTCAACGTGATCGATCCATTTCCACAAACGAATAGAAAGCGTCTCAAAGAGCAGCCGAGGACGTCCCGCTATCGCATTGTGATCGACAGAGATTGCTTTCAAACCAAGCGAACTGGACCAAGTGCAAGAACCAACTGCAGAACTAATTGGAGCTGG
Organism: uncultured Pseudomonadales bacterium; assembly: GCA_964351875.1. GTDB lineage: Bacteria > Pseudomonadota > Gammaproteobacteria > Pseudomonadales > Azotimanducaceae > JANSWO01. The sequence continues at coordinate 13,012 of CAYGQC010000103.1, read as the reverse complement.
CACTTGGTGCTGACCCCAACAATCCTCTGCCCCCAATAATCCTAATCCAAAAACATCTCATACGCTGGGTTATGACTCTCTTCCCAGAACCGATAACCGATCTTCTTCAGAAACGCTTTCAGCTTTCTTTCATCACCGCCGTTAACTGAGGTAAACCCAACCAGCGTTCGCCCATACGCAGCATTACAATTTCGGCAATGGAACATGGTGATGTTCCAACTACTGCCCAGCCCGTTGAGAAACTTCATGAGCGTGCCAGGGCGTTGGGAAATTCAAACCGAGAAATCAGATCTTCCGACTCACCGGCGCAACGACCGCCAATCATTGAGCGCGTGCAGCTTGGCAGCTTCATTGTCGAGCGTGCTGACAATTTGGCCCTGTCAATTCGGCTCGTCGACACCGTCGGAGGATCGCTGGTTTCGTCGGAAGTGCCATAGCAAACCCTTACCTGACGATCAGTAGCTCAGTTTTGCTTACCATGGGCACCAATTGACGACATGCTTCTTGGAGCAAAGCACGACTATCCGACATTCCACAACAGGTTCGAAGTCCATTCTGAAGTAGGCCCTCTCAAACCCTACATCTGGGCGTCAGAGAATCGACTCGTATCACGATTGATCAGGCGTTTGTAGCAACCGCCCATAACCGCTAGATGTCTTACCGCCGATGCCGCGCTCAGCAAGGGCCCCAAAAAGTATCTGCCGCGCGATAGCTGTGAGTTCTTGGCCCTGTGAAGTTAGGTCTTCACAATCAAGCCAAACACGAAAGTCAGCATCCACTGACAGAAACGCAATCGGAACTGGGTTGTCAGTATCTTCAGGCGCAATCGGCTTACCTTTACGTGGATGCTGCCCGGTGTATAGTTTCTGGGTATTGTAATCCGTGTGTTCAGGAGTCATTACATCGAGCCGGAGTCCGCGCTGTTCGTTTAGCATAGACTCCGGCGTCGCCCAGGCTGATTTGAAGCGAATAAATCCTCGGCTATCTTTGTCACCAAATAGGAGGCGATAGATATTACCCTTCTCTGCGTAATCCGGATTATTGGAGCCGAAAACCTCATGGCTGTAATGTGCGGCAATCCCCTTGAGCGAGCTGCCCGGCAACACAGGCACGCCGAAGAGATGATGAAGTGAAAGCCCCAAGTGTGCGGCGCTTTGATTTCCCAACCCCGGGGCAACGAGCTGGCCGGGCGGAGTCATAACCAGAACACCACAACCAAACTCATCGCAGCGTCGCTGCATAGCAGTTTCGTAGAGCTTGGAACGAGCACCACGACGCACAGCATCAGCGACATGCTTCAGGTGTCTTAATCGATTGCCCTCGTCATTACTCTCGAGCAGGTTTCGGTGGGCAAGCAACCCATTGTCAAGAGCCGCCGAGCGCTCACCACCCAGATTGAGTGCGCCACTAACACGGTCAGGTACAAACTTAGTCATCGGAAGCGGAAATAGGCGGCAAGTGCCGTTTGAGTTGCTCGGCAGCCGCCAGATAACGTCGTTTACGAAACATCTGTTGCTTGATGGTCGATAGCCCGAGGACCAAATCGAGCTCTTTCTCGATGATGGATTGCGCATCCCGTGAGGGGCCTTGCTCTGTTCCTATGAAGCCGCACACATCCAGCATATCTTGGACTACACGTTCAAATTGCACCCGAGTCATCCCAATTCCGAGAATCTGCCCCAAACTTAGCTGCCGCACGAGCGTAGGGAGCTGACGAGCAGCAGTTTCATACTCTTTACGTTGGGTGCGGTCCTCTACTCGCATGAAGGCTTTCTGTGAATAGTCACGGCGATCGTTCACATCGCCTCCTGCTCATCAGCGTGGCTCGGAGCCTGCGATATCAACCCCTGATCACCAAATCGCAACTGCACAAAACCACGTCCAGTGGATTGCTTCCCTCCCAACTGAAGCGAATCAATTGTGTTCCGGCAATAAGTATCGAACAAACGTTCTGCGTCTTCATCTTGGACCAACCGAGACGCCGATATGCGCCCGACAAAAATCGCCTCAGGTGGGACACTTTCGATATACCGCAATGAGCCTGTCTGAGTAACTCCGTGCAGGCGGTTGATAGCGATTTCAGCATCGATTTGAGTGTCAAACAGAGCTAACTGAGAGAACAAGTCGTCCGATACGAGTACAGCGCGTTCAACAAAGAGCTCTCGCCACGGCTCATCATCCTGGGCCGAGAAAAATCGGTCAGCAAACAGCGTGACGAAACCCCGCCACTGATCGAGTGTTTTTGCATCGTCGACGGCCTCTAGATCGTATTCGCTGAGGTAGATCATGCCATCCAAAACGGGCACATCACTCGCGGCGATTGCAGATTCCGCACTGGGACGTAGAGCCAGGACTTCGCCACAAACTTCGATTGCTCGCGCGCACGCTCGCAAATCGTCGTGGTATCGCCGCAAAGCCATGGGTGAAGTCACCCAAACAAACGTCCCGAAGTGGCTTTTCACAGGAAACCACAACAGCCTTGCATCCGTCGGGACCAATGCTCCTCTATTGCGATCACTGGTACCACTCGCACCGAAGGCGAGCTTGGCAGTTCCGGAACGCTTGCCCGGTTCACCGTGTGACTCTGATAGAAGACCTTTGATCGCGCTGGTAGGAATGTAAGGCCACTCGGTGGTGGTCTCTCGGGCCACCGGTAGATCTATCACACCCACACCACGGCCACTGCCGACGTGGAGCGCAGTGCGAGCATAAACATAATACGGCCTCTCACGCTGCATCGCAGGCTCCTGCCGAAGTGGTTATGCCGTCGGAATGCCAGGTACCCCAAAGCGCTAACCCAAGGCCATCGTGCTCAGCAGGGGCATCACCTGGTTTTTCGCTTGGCGCGTCACTAACACTCTCGAACCAGGCTCTCGCCAACTCGGCCGCGTTGCCGGAGTGAACAGTAAAAAAGTACGTAGATCCTGCGGGCGCGAGTCTTCGTAGGGCTTTGGGCCGACCATGCTCAAACGACCAGCCGGACAATGGCTCCCAACGACCGCAGGTTGCACTCACAAGCTTCAAATTCACACCATGCGCATTCGGTGGTGATCCGACCAATCCATCGCGGGTTCGCTTGAGCCAGCCGGGGTGCCACCCAGCGCTGAACCAGGCCGGTGACACCAGCGTCATTCGTATGCCTTCATCATTGCCGTTGCCATCGCGGTCGAAATCCTGAAGGGTTTGAAGAATATTCGCCGGCATGGCAAGCCTCGAATGTGGGATCTCGATACGATCCCATTCGATCAGTCGGTTCTCGCCGCCGAGTGGCAGATGGCACGGGAACAGCCGATCCAAAGGACTCTGATCCGTTAACTCGGCTAAACCTGATAGCAGGCTCTTCGGGATACGAACCCGAAGCAGAAGCTCCATCCGTTGCGATTGAGCCTTCTTTTTCACCCGATAGACATTCCAACTATCCAGAATCAAACCTGTAGTCCGGAACAACATGCTGTCTTCCGCAGCACCTCGCACCGCATCGATCTTGGCGTGAGTTCGATGATCGCGGATGGGCGCATGAAGATATCGCCTCGCGTCAAAGTACTCCTCAGCACGCTCATGGCACCCTCCTCCGATCAGCCAATCTCCGACTTCATTCAAAGGCCACCAATCAGGCAACGCATTCAACTTCAGCGGCAGGGTATCGACCGGTGAAACCGCCGGACGCATATCGCTTGTCAAAGTACCGTCCTCGATTGCACTAAGATAACCCGAATGGAACTCTGCTTCGCTCGCCAGCGGACGCACCGCTGAAACTATTTGCCGTGCGTTCTTTTCCACCAAGACGGCATCACAAGGCCTTGGCACATACACCCTCCCTGGGTCACCCGGGAGCATGGGGATGGGCCCTGCCACCTCAATGGCTTTAAGCTCGTCGAGGCGATCCGTTGGAAACGGTAGCGGTTGTCCGGGTTCCGCTTGCATACCCTGACCGTCCAGACGACTCAGTTCGATGCCCATCAACGACCGAAATGCACCCGCAACTGCCGTACAAGAAAGCCAAGGAAGCGATGACATCCGCATTCCTGGATCGAACGAGCGTGCATCTCGTGCAACCAGTGGATCTCGCGGCCGCAGCCTCAACCACAGTTCAGATTTCTCTTCCGACATCCAACTTCCCAAACTTTTGGTTACAGAATCGAGACAACGCCTGGGCAATCAACCACTCATGAGCAAGGTCCAGCAACTCTGAGGGATGAGCTATATCTCGGTTTGCTTCTGCTGCGCCCATTTTGCGCATTATCGGAAGCGCCTCATTACGCATCGCCAGTTGCCTATCGTCAGTATTGGCCCATCTTTCGCGAGCTGGGTCGTAGCGAAGGGCGAGCTCTCGCAATGCGTAAGCCGCACTACTTGGCGCGTTTCCCCCTTCGGCAACGGCAATCATTTCGGTCAGACTAACGTCCAAACAACCCGCCCAATTCCGCCTCACGGAAAGCGGTGCGCCGCCACGAGAATGCACATGCACCGCAAGACCATCTCTCGACTGCTGCCCCCAGGCGGCTTCATCCGGCTCAGGCTCCTTAGCATGATTCTCGGCGGCTTTGGCCCATCCCAAAACATCCTCAAGCGGCTCAAGTGCGTGGGCGACGGCGACGCCAACCGACAGCGTGCCGCCAACAGAGCTCTTGAAGGAACGATAGAGCCACCGAGCGATCGCCAGCGACTGATCTACAGGTGCAAAACACAGCACATCATCGGCACCCGCATAGATCGTAGCTCCGCGATATATCGAGCACGCCGCTCGCCCGCAGATTTGTTGATGGACCTCTAAGTTCCACTCCGTCAGCTTGCGGGAAAACTCGCGATGCTCCGTTAGCCCCTTTTTCTTAGCCATTTCGTGAATGCGGCGACCAATCTGGTCGCCATCGGCGCGAATCAAAGCGTAGTAGGTACCCGGCTCACCATAATCATCAGACAGCTCACGGACGCTACTTCGAATGGAATCAAGAGTGTGGTCGTCCTCGGTAGTAGTGTGCGCTTCCTCTCGAATAGCTGGATGTCGACTTTCGTGAAGAACCGTCCCTTCGAAAGGGAAATCGTCCCACCAAGGAAACTTCAACGGATCGTCTTCCCTAGCATCAGCAAACGCCCTGCGCTGGCGAAGTACGCCCGATGACGCCAACTTCGACACAAGTGTGATCAGACCCTCACGCTTCTCCCGGGGGATAAGGCGTAGCCAGGGATCGACGGCAAACCGCGATACCGAAGGAAATCGGATCGCGTCGGAGCCAAATTGCACCCGTTTGGCAAGACCCAGCAGATCGAGCTCTTCACCACTGGCAGTCCAGATAGGAAAACGACGATCAGAGAGTATGGGGTTAAGTACTGACTCGCGCAGCCCGTCGAGGGACGATTTGGGCACTTCAGCTCCCTGCCACGGCTTAAATTCACGCAGCCGCTTACGCCCGTCAAACAGCCTATTCAGTGTTCGGTAGGTATTTGCGTAAGATTCACCTAAAGCGCACCAAGCGACATAGATCTCCAAAGCATGCGCAAGCTGGGTGCGTTGATAGTCAAGAATCTCCGGCACTAGATCGTCAGCTAACGCATTCCCATTGTACGTTTGATCGAGTGCGCTCTGAACGAGCGTTCTCAAACGCTCAACAGCCGCTGCCCGAAGCATCGACGCGGTATGCGATGGGTCACCAACGCTGAGCCGGATAAGCAATACATTTGAGCAAGTGAAATCGGTTTTCGGTGCTTGCCCGTCGTCGTCAAAGGCCCAGGGTTTGAGGTCCGCCCAATCCTCACTAGGGCTTGGTGCTGGAAATATCAGTCGATCCGCTTCTTCCGTACTCGAACGAATTCTAAGTGCTTCTCGCGCAATTGCTTTTGAGCACTCGGACAGAAACATAGAGCCGGACCAAAGGTCGCGCGTCCGGCGGGCGGCGCCGATGAGCCCTTGAACCGGACCAACGGAGACGCGAAAGAGATACGTGCTACTGATCCTTAAGCTCCCGATAGCCTTGTTCGTCGCATAGAAGCCAATCAATCAAGGTAAGACGAACATCTGCCATATCTCGCATCTGAGGGAGGTTTTTGAGGTTATCACCCTCTACCGACGAGCGTTCAAATTCTCTACTTTGGTTCCGATCACCGGCACTCTGCCGAGATAACTCAACACCTTCGATCGGCTGCCTTCCCGCATAGATCAGAAAAGCAGCGTGCCACTCACCATCAAGAAGAACGGGGCGAATAACGATGGGACTAGCCAACCGATCAGCCGCAACGATCACTCCATCGGTCTTGCGTATGCGCGGCTTTAGGATGATCGTGCTGGGATCCCAGTTCGCCTTTTCATTGGAGGGTTCCGTAACTGCACCAGTCGGGTGACTATCGGCAAACTGAAACCGAATAGGCAGGCCGAGACCGGCTCTTGGGAAGAGCCCCTCGTTGACAGCGTTCGGGCTATGCTCGTTTGTTGTGAAAGACTCCCCTCCCAGGGTGTAGTCAACGCGTTTAAGAGCAGAGCCATCAAACAGCCGGATTGCATCAGCCTCTGGCCATCTACTCCTACCCGGCAGCGACTCGGGCTTAAGCTCCCATTGCCCACCCCTGCGTCTGAGACGCGTGCTCTTTCTTTCTGGGGCTGCATCTGGGCGGTCCTGCCGAAATCGCCTGTAGAGTCCAATGGCCTCCAACCAAGCGTCACCTGCGCTCTTTAACGACTTACTAGCCACCAGGATATGTGTACAGCTGATCGGGTATGCCGTTGGATTGGCGCAGAGCGTTTTCAAATCGATGTCGGACGTGTCTACCAATCGAAATGCGCCCAACCCACGTCGAGTACGTGCTCCAGAGCCTCCATACGTCAACCAACCCCACAGCGCTGCTCGTAGTTCGACCTTTGCGTCGAGTTCAACGTTATGACGTTCTTTGAGCGCTGCAGGACTGACTAACCAAGTAATGGTTACGCAGTACCGGGTACCTTCCCGAATCAGTCTTTGGCCTCGAGGAATCCCGTAAAGCGCATAGCGCGCGTCGTACTTGAGGTTAGCGATAGCGGTTAAATCATGCGCATCTTGGTCATCCTCGAGGGCCTCACCGGCGAGATTTATGGTGACATCAAAGGGGCTGCTGGAATCAGTGCTTCCGAAGAACGCGCGTTCGGCAAGAGCCATCACATAAGTTGGGTCATCTTGTGATTCCCCCAGCGCCTGCCAGTGCGGCCCGCGCACGCGGCGCCACCAGTGTCGCAAGCTGCCTCGCAAACCTTTGCCATTGAACGGCCGCTCGGAAAGTTTCTTAGCGTTCGCGCCACCCGAGTACATGGGTGTCACGAGTTCAACCAAGATCGTCCAGCGCTCCGGACTTGCCGCATCAGATACGGAACCCAACGATTCGTCACCATGAATATCTGAGATCCGGCGATCGCTCACACTGTCTCCACCTGGGGGTAACCCAACTCAACAAGCCAATCGTTTTGGGCACGCACAAGTTTTAGGGAGGAAGAGTCACCATTAAAAGGAGGCTCCCAAGTCAGACAGCGAAGATCCCTAGGCCAGTCTTTGGGTACGTCCAGCAACGTTAGCCGAACATGATAGAGCACCACCCTTTCGGTTCCCGAACTACCCGGCACACAATGAACCCCATTGTTCCAGTAGTGAATGTGTGGCGCTCGGAATTGGATATTGATCCGCTGACTAACGCTACCAATGGCCGCTAGTGACGCCATCTGTGAACCGATTTGTTGCGCCAGCGGGCGCAGATCACTCTCACCCGAAAAATGGGCGGATCGGCAGACCATCAAGAGATGTTGGGCGGATGAGCCTAACCGATCGGGTAACACAAACTCGATATCCGCACGCTTGGAGTAAGAATCAACACGTTGATCTTTGAGACCAGAAAGCCACAGCGCGCCCGCCGCCAGGAGTGTGGCGACGCCAAAAAGAGGGCTTAGCAAATCGCTCCAGGCTGCAACGACTGCTAGATGCCAAACTCCCGAGGGAGGCCACCACCAGAGTGCAAGGAAGCCGATAAGCAAGCCTAGCCAAAGCAGCGACGACCACTCGTGCTTAAGGAGATACTGTATCCAGCCTCTCAACTTCGCGAGCCCGCGCTCCTGCTGGCCGTTGTTTGGCGCACCGCCTTGTCGCATTGCCCTTGTGTCCCTAGACCCCTGCAAATAGGCTAACCGACTCCGACAACTAGGCCAAGCATCTTGACGACCCAACTCAAGCAACAGGGCAACGACTCTACCATCGCGCTCAGAAGACCGATGATCACCGCTGGCATCGCCCTGCTGCTGCACTGGGCCGGATATGCGGTGGTAGGACTCATTGGAAATTACTGGATCGCCGCAGCTACGTCCGCGCTCATCCTCGCGATTTTGGTCAACGCCTTAACCAAGTCTCGAAGAAAATCAGACGAGCGGCTCGATCATTGGTTCCCTTGGCTGCTCGCAGGTGCGGGACTGTCTCTAGCAACCGTTGCCATCGCCCTGCAGAAAGCAGCTGTGTCATTATCATCAGACTGGTGTGCGCCTTGGATTCTCATAGTCTTGAGTGCGCTCGTTGTTCTGTTGCTCTTCTTCGCCATCCACTTCGGAGAAAATTTGATCGAAGAGGTTGCGCCTCACATCAGGTCCATGCAGCCAGCGGATAAGGCCAAACCACACTGCTTACTGCTCCCGGTTTCACGAGAAACCAACAATAGCAATTCCAATATCAGCTCTAGTCGCACAAATAGGAAACTAACATTCGGTGAAGACCAATGGCGATTCGCCGATCAGTTGCTGGACACAAGCCAGGGCCTCTCTCGAGTCTTGGCGTCGATGGAGAATGAGAGAGGCGACGAACTGGCTGAGTGGACGTGGCTTCAAAATCTTCGCGCAATCATGCATCACCAAGAAACGCTCAAACAGATCTGGTTGATCGGCTCCAAAGAGTCGGACGGGTCGTTTCGCGAACTCGGCCGGCTGAAGGCGTTTCTTCAGGCGTGTCTGCCAGAGGGTATCCAGATCTACATCGGCCACCCGAAACACACAGGGGAGGACGTCAGTAATCAATTCGGAGAGGACTTCTCAGTCCCCCACAATCTGCGCGACAGCGCATTCGATTTCTTCGACTTCGAGGGCTATCAAACTAGTTTGCGGGGTTTGGTTAACTCGGTTGCAAAAAATGACGAGAGCCACAACGCAGTTAGCTACGACAAGATTGTCATCGACATCACGAGCGGCCCCAAAAGTGCCGGTATCGCCGCCAGCAACGTGACGCTAACCTCGCGGATTCTCATTCAGTACGTCGACGGTAAGGGTGTGGTGAACGTGTACGACATCCAAAACGACCGCAACACGAGCCTCGGATGATCCGGATTAACTTTTCAGGACATCCAATCGACCCCATGCTGGGCTTTACCGAAATGCCGTTGGTAGGAGTCAACCTAGATGTGACCACCGCTGCTACGCTGCAACGCGAGATACAGGCGCTACTTCAGAGCCTTGACGCTCGAGAAGCGCTTCTCACAGGCGAGCGCGCCCAAATAGTGCTGCCCGGCCTCGCCCCAGCTGCAGCGTTGCTGCTCGCCGAGTGGCATGGCCAATTCGGCTCGTTTCCCTACGTACGCTGGGCGGTTCGAACCGATGAGGGCTTCACCTTTCCGCAGGACGCTGTCGCCGATCTTGCGGAAGTTCGCGAGTCCGCGCGCACTCGCCGCACACCACCCAAGGCATGATCCCAGTACGCGTCGAAACGCCGACGCTCCATTGCGACATCAACGCGTTTAGTCGCCTGCTTCGGCACCAAACTCTCCAGCTCGACGTCACCTGGCGAGCACCCGTTAGCGATGATTTCTGGGTACCTGACCGATTGCGCAGCGCCTGGGGCAACGCCTTACTAAAACGAGAGCGCGAGGGTGACTTGGATGCGACAGCTTGCCTTGACCTCTGCTTTCGGCTGAACGTCGTTAGGGCGGGGGGCACACAGCTCGCCAAACCGTTCGTTGTCACCTTCACAAGGCTCGACACATATCGGGGCTTCCGCGTGACTTTAACTCTATTCGGCATCGCCTGCCGTTTAGCAACAACCGCGTTTGAGAGTTTTCAGACAGGGTTAAGGCGAGGCGTACGCTGCGATCCTCAAAAAACATCTCGTGCGCCAATGACGATCGAGTCATCGGCCGTCATCTTCGGTGAAGGTGTGAGATCGAGTCACCGCGATTGGACGACGCGTTTGTCGTACAGCACGCCGTTGTTCGTACAGAAACGGTGGCAGGATCTCATCTTCTGCGCTGCCCAGCGCGCCAAGAACCTCGCACCCTGGGAAGGTATCGAACTGGATGTTGACTTCGGAGAGCTGCGCGCTGAGATCGAGCAAGTCGCCGTGCTCGATGACAGCCGGATGCGCCTAGTAGTCTGGCCCCGTAAAGACGTGCGCTGGACGGCTTTTATCGGTGAGGTAGACCTGGAGGGCATAACTGATGCGCTTTGGCCCTTTCTCGAGCTTGCGTTGCTCGTACTCACAGGACCGCGTGCAGCACTGGGTGCCGGTCGCTTCCAGCTCCGAGCTGCAGTCTAGAGCAACCAATACCGCGCGCCGTCACGCACAGGCGGGCCGCCCACTTCATGGCACTTCGGCAACGCACCGTCAGGAATGGTATACATCCTCAACCGATCACCCGGAGCCAGCATAGCCTCCACCTCTTCAAACAAACTTCGAGCTTTATCGTTCGTGAGGCGGGCCTCATAAACAGAAAGCTGGACACGGGTGGCGCGCGTCATCAGCGCATCAGCTACGCGAGATCGCCGCCGATCGGAGGTAATGTCGTAGATGTAAACGCGCAGAGCTAACAACAACGCCTCTTCAAAACTTCATTCGATAGGGCTCGTATGGGTGCCCCGCACGCAGCGCGTCTCGATACGCATAGGCCTCGACCAGGAACATACGCCGCCAGGTGCAGCGACGATGGTGACGGTCCTTAACGACTTGCTCGAGCTTCTTTTGATACTCGCGAATCAATCGCGTGCCTACCTCTCGGCCCAGAGACAGATACTGGGCGTCGTAGTCGCTTACTCGTACCATTCGATTGTTGAACAAATAGACGCTCAGTGACTCGGCGAGCGGCGCACGGAACGCCTCAACCAAGTCATATACACCACCATCATGACGGTCTCGAGATCCATGCAGTACGGCAAAGCCGGGGTGTAACCCAACCCTCGACATGGCCGCTCTAACATCCCGGGTAAGCAGCGATGCCGTCCAATTGAGAACGGCGTTCGGAGCATCTGCAGCAGGTCGCTGACGAGTATGCAATCGCCAACCGTGCCGCAGTAGCAGACCCAGCGCCGGCCAGTAGATCGCCCCGGCTTCGCCTTCAAAGCCTGACAACTGATCCACAGATTGACACTGCGCGAGCTGGTTGCGAACCCTATCAATGCGCTCGCAAGCTCGCTCCACTTTATGGGCTCGCGATTCATCCTGTGGACGTCGGTTCAGGCGCTTTAGAAGGGCTCGCTGGTTCCACACTTTGGCATCAACGAATGCCCGGGCTTGCGCGAGGCGATGCTCGGCATCGAGAATAAGCTCAGCTTGGCGCAGATGTAGGCCCGCGTGGTCTTGATTCGGGGGCTGTACTGAAGAGAGGATGTTGCCATGACCGTCGACCAGGTCTACGGGCGTGCGATGGGTTGCCGCCACCTCCAATGCATGCCGATCAACCTCGGCATACGGTCCTACCTCGATACGGCCGATGTCCGCAGCTGGAACGACCAAGAGTTCCGTTTCACCCTCATGTACCGAATATCCATCTCCATGACCGTTTAGTGTGCGGCCTGGCTGCAGCACGAATAGCGGCCGTAAACCTGGCGCCAACTTGGCGGCGATACCTGCCTCATCTTCGGGGCTCCAGCGCGCGCGCGTGCGCCGATGTTCTTGAACCTTTGCTGCAACGTCTCGATTGGGCGCATCTATGACGAGGGCTCGAGTGAACACTTTGCCGAGGAACCGAAACGACTCTTCGAAGCCGCGGATATGCGTTTTCCGCGGGTTCATGTGTAACCCGTGTTGAGCTAGAAGATGAGCCATGCGATTTAGCGCTTGAGTAGCGTGCTTCTTGTCTCGGGTTAGGAGAACGAAGTCATCCGCAAAGCGGACGAGCTTGATGCTCTCATTTTCGATCGCCTCATCCACATCGTCGAGATAGAGGTTCGAAAGCAGAGGCGCGATCGGCGAGCCTTGGGGTATTCCTACACCGTCTTGACTGAACTCAAAGAGCCACTGGTGTACCAGGCGCAAAGTTCGGCTATCGACATAAGGCTCTAGCCGAGTAAGCAGCTGGTTGTGTCGAACATGATCGTAGTACGCCTCGATATCGCCCTCGGCAACCCACCGATAGCCCGCCTCTCGGTAGTGGCTCACTCGACTGATTGCCGCCCCGACGCCGTAGCCGGGTCGATAAGCAAAGCTGCTGGTCTCAAATGACGGCTCAAGCACCGGACTAAGCTCCGCTGCAGCAGCCGTCTGAACCACACGGTCGGCGATACTCGGTATAGCCAACTGGCGCTCACCACCTGACGGTTTGGGGATACGAACATTACGGAACGGTTTGGGGTGATAATCGCCCGCAGTGAGAGCCTGATGGAGCAGATGAAGTCGATCATCGGCGTCTTTCGCGAAATCATCAATCGTGATCCGATCTATGCCGGGGCCGCCACCGTTGTCGCGGACTTTGGTCCAGGCTTTTAACAAAGACCTTTCCGAGGCAATTGCTTCGAATCTACCCTGTGGATCATCTAACATATTGTCTATTATCGATTTTTTATGGATAAATTCGATAGCGTGAGACACACCATACCCTACGCGCCATCCCTGTGGAATCGGGATGGAAAAATCGATGATTGACAGTGGGTTAAGAGTAGGGGAGCCTCAGAGGCCATCAGCAGGCATCGCTGACGGAAACCGTAGCCATTTGCGTTACCTCACAGTAGTTTAGCCTCAGAGGCCATCAGCAGGCATCGCTGACGGAAACGTATATTTGATTCACTTTATTGTACTCCGCCTCAGAGGCCATCAGC
>CAYGQC010000102.1:0-14389 GCA_964351875.1 uncultured Pseudomonadales bacterium | reverse complement strand
CAGCAGCAATCCCTGCCCGGCAGCGGCGCCGCTGCCGGGCAGGGATTGCTGCTGATCACTGTGAGCGACGTGCCGGCTATCTACGTCTTCCAGGCTGAAGATCGCGACGCTGCTCTGGCCGCGCCGGCGAAGCGTGCGCGCGATGCGAATGGCTATCTCGGCCCGATTTGCGATCAATACCCGGTTGATTGTGCTGCTCATGTGGTCTCCCCAACCCCTGAATTAGAACGAAGCGCGCTGGAGTGCGGTTGCCCCTGGCGAGCCTCATTGTAGCGGGAGTGCACGCGGCGTCATCGGGCATCTCGCAATGCACAGCCGGGGTCGTTACCATCAGCCGTCAATTTTGCTAACCGGGATACAACACATGAGCAATCTGGAAAAAGGCTTGGAGACCATGCAGGCGCTGGTCGGTACAGAAACCAATCTGACGGACTGGTTCGAGATCGATCAGGAGCGCATCAATCAGTTTGCCGATGTCACGCTGGATCACCAGTGGATTCACCTCGATCCCGAGCGCGCCAAAAGCGGCCCGTTCGGCACGACCATCGCGCATGGACTGTTTACGCTCTCAATCATGATGTTCCTGCCAGGCGAGGGTGGCGGCTTGCCGAAACTCGAGGGCTCCACGCTGGGGATCAACTACGGCTACGATCGCATTCGTTTCCCTTCGCCCGTGCCAATCGGCTCGAAGATCCGTACGCGCAGCATTCTGAAGCGGGCGGAAATCAAGGGCCCTATGCTGGAGGTCATGACCGAGCATACGGTTGAGGTGCAGGGCTCCGATAAGCCTGCCTGTGTTGCTGAAAACGTTCTTCGCCTCGTCTTTTAGACGACCTTTCGGGCGCAGGTGGCAATGAACTGTTCGCCAGTGGTGAGCAGACCGCTACTGCGCCTGTCTGTCGGCCAATATCTGGTACTCGCACTAGCGCTGTCGCTCGCTCATGCGGCGCCGGCGAGCGCTGCGGTCGACGTCACCGAGTTCTGGGATCTAAAGCCTGAGCAGCAACTCAGGCTTGAAGAGGCTGCCCGCGACTCAGGGGACACTGAGCGCGTGGGGTTGTTGCGAATCGCCCGGGCGGTTCGGTTGGTTAATGAAGATCCTGTCGTTAGCCGTTCTTTGCTGGAACAGGTAGGCAATTCGGATGCCATGCGACACGCCTCTGTCGCGCAATGGCATGCGGGTGCCCAGTGCCCCTTCGCTTTGCGACTCTCAGATCCCGTTTCCGAGCGGATCTGCGAGGCGATGCCTAGCCTTATCGATGCTTCCGACGACCAAGCTTTTCGAGGTTGGATGAGTCTTCGCCTCGGCGCGTGGCACTATCAAAGCGCACGGTATGTGGACGCCGTGCGGGTCATCAAGAGCGCGCTGATGATATTCGATGACCTGAATTGGCCGGTACAACATGCCGGCGGTTTCAATAATCTCGGGTTGACACTCCGGACTCAGGGGTTGCACCGGCAGGCGCTGGAACAATTTAGCGCGGGCCTCGACGTTTTAGGGGATATCGAACACGAAGTGGTCGGCGTGGTTCGATTCAACGTCGGCGTCTCCAGTATGGACATTGGCCTGTTCGATCGAGCGCGCGACTATTTTGACGTCTCTTTGGCCTGGGCGACGGACATTGAGTACCTCCTCTTCGAGATGACCGTACGAACGTATCGGGCGATGCTTGAACTGCGCGTTGGGAACCCCGCTGCCGCGTTGGCCGAGCTGGAGCCGGTGATCGACGCCAGCGAATACGAGCAGTACGCCGGCCAGTTCGGTCATGCCACCGGGGTCTATGGCGAAGCTCTGATGCGCGTGGGACGAGAGGAAGAGGCGCTTGCCGCGTATGAGCGCGCTTTCCTTCTCACCAGGTCGGTGACTTCGGTGTTCCAGGCGCGCCACGTTCGCCTTCACTACGCTCGCGTTCTGCGCCTGAAGGGCGATCTTGACGCGGCCCTTGCCGAGTTGCGTACGCTTATTCCCCAGCTGCGAGCTGATGGCGGCCGCGAGCTGTTGATACGAGCGCTGGATGAGCAGGTGACGGTGCTGGTCGAGCTTGGTCGCACATCTGAGATACCTGGCGTGTTGGATGAGCGTAGAGAATCTGAGCGGGGCCTTCGCGACGATCGGGTCGAGAGTCAGCTTGCGTTGCTTCGCGCCGATTTCGACTACGCTGCGCAAGAGGCCGAGCTAAAGCTGTTGCGCCAACAACAGGCGACCGCTGAAGCCGAAGCGCGTTTTGATCAGTTGTCGAGTTACGGGCTCGCGGCACTTGTCGTGTTATCCGCGCTGCTTATGTTTCTCGTAACGAATCGCTTGCACATGCAGCGCCAGCGACGAGTAGAGCGGGCGGCGAATGTGGAACTGGAGTCTCAGGTGGCGCAGCGAACCGCCGATCTCGAACAGCGTATTGAAGAGCGAGATCGCGCCGAGGCTGAGCGGCGCGCCCTTGAGGTTCGACTCGCTGAAGATGACAAGCTGCGAGTGCTTGGCCAGCTGACCGGCGGCGTTGCCCATGATTTCAATAACCTTCTCACCGTGATCAGTGGCAACGCAGAGTTGTTGCAGAGCCGGGTTCGCGAGTCTGAAGACGACAGCGTTGCGCTGATCCGCAGCATTCTCGATGCGGTTGAGTCGGGTGCGGGCATTACCCGCTCTCTGCGCGCTTACGCCCGGCAGGAGCCGATGGACATTCAGCCCGTTGAGATGGTCAGCTTCCTTCGTAACGCGCTGCCGATGTTGCGCCGCAGCCTTGGCAGCCAGATTACCGTACGCGCCGAGTTACCGAGAGAGGACGTCTTCGTGCGCCTCGATCCGAGTCAGTTAACGACGGCGCTGCTAAATCTCTGCCTGAACGCTGCTGACGCGATCGATCACACCGGCGACGTGTTGATCTCGCTGCAACCGCAGGACGATCGGGTGTTTCTCATGGTTGCCGACGACGGTCGAGGCATGAGCCCGGAAGCGGCGGGTCGGGCCATCGAGCCCTTTTTCTCGACCAAGGACGAATCTCGCCATGGCGGTCTGGGCTTGTCGATGGTGTACGGATTTGCGAAACAGCTTGGTGGTGAGCTTCGTATCGAAAGCGAGCTGGGTCGTGGTACGGAAGTGTGGATCAGCTTGCCGGCGGCGGACGCCGAGGGGGTAGGTCGCGAGAAGACTGAGGTGGAAGGCGCAGGGCGTATCAGCGCCGCGGACGCCTGCAGCGGCGGCACTGGGGAGATCCGATGAAACGTTGGCGTGAGATAGATACCGAGTCCGATATGCCCGCGATCGAACAGATCTGGCGCGAGATCGGCTGGCTTGAGGATGCGTCCCGCACCGAGCATGTGGCCTCCTATTACGTCGGTGGCGACACGCTTGTTGCGGACCTTGAAGGGCGCGTCGAATGCGCGGTCGTGGTTTCTCCCGGCGTCGTTGCGTACCAGAAAGAGCGCTTGTCGGCGGCTGTCGTAGCAGCCGTTACCACCAGCCATGTCGGCCGCAAACAGGGCCTCGCGACTGAGCTCACCGCCGCAGCGCTGGCTCGCGCTGGGAAAAAAGGTTATGCGGTATCAGTGCTGGGGATGTTCGAACAGGGTTACTACGACCGTTTTGGCTTCGGCACGATGGGCTACGAATCGCTGTTCCGCTTTGATCCGGCAGATCTGCGCGTGGACACGCCGTTCCGACCACCCGTTCGTCTGGCCCGCGCTGACAGCGGCGCTATGCACATGGCCCTTCTGCGCCGACAACGAGGCCACGGTGGGGTCAGCATTGAGGTGCCCGAAACCTTCGATGCCGATCTGGCCGGCGTCGATGACTGGTTTGGCCTCGGTTATCGGGATGGCAAGCGGCTGACCCATTTTGTCGTTCTAAAGGGCAGCGACGAGCACGGACCGTACTCGGTGAGATGGCTTGCGTACGAGACCACCGCTCAACTTATGGAGTTAATGGCGCTAATCCGCTCACTAGGGGAGCAGGTTCGCACCGTCGTTATGGAAGAACCGGCTGAGCTGCAGCTTCAGGACCTCATTCATCAGCCAATTCGACACCGTATTCTCACCCGCGGCGGCAGCCATGCCGGCGGTCAGTCAGCGCTCGCGTACTGGCAGATGCGGATTCTCGACTTGCCGGCCTGCCTGGCTCGAACTCACCTCCCAAATGTCTCGCTGGCTTTCAATCTCTCGCTGACGGACCCCCTTGATGAACGCTTGCCGCCGGAAGAGTCCTGGCGTGGTTGTGGTGGGGAGTGGCAGATCCAGCTCGGGCCAGCCAGCTCAGCCGTTGCGGGACGCGACGATTCTTTGCCGACACTCGCCTGCAACGTCGGGGCGTTCACTCGCCTGTGGATGGGTGTGCGCTCGGCAAGTGTGCTGGCGAATAGCGAACAGTTGGTCGCGCCAGCGGATCTCATTGAAGCGCTGGACCAGCAACTGCGACTGCCGATCACCCGATCCGGCTACGAATTTTGAATACCAGTTCCGCGCCACATGTAGCAGTTGTCTTGATATGCAGCTAGAACTCGCCGGACGCGCTGTTCCGCTGATCATCCAACGGAATCGGCGTCGGCGTCGGCGAGTGGGCATCAGTTTCGATCCTGACGGGCAGGTGCGCATCGATGCGCCGCCGCGAACGTCACTGCGCGAAATCGAAGAGATTGTGCGCAGCCACGAGCGCTGGATCCTGCGCAACATCGATAAAGCTCTGGCGTCCGATGCCCGCGCTGCCTCCAGCCTGTCGAGCGGAGATCTGATTAGCATCCAAGGGCGGCAACGGATGCTGGTGGTCAGTCAGGCAACCAACGGTGTGGCGTCAGTCACAGATGTTGGGGACGTTATCATCCTGCGTTCGCCGAGACCTGATCAGGCAGACGTCGTGACAGCCACGCTGTGTCGCTGGTGGCGGGAGCAAGCGCATGATGAGTTCGACAAACTGATGGCGGAATATGCAGCGCTTTTACCCTGGCTGCGAGGATCGCAGCCACCCTGGCGGCAGCGCTTCATGCGTTCGCAGTGGGGTAGCTGTAGCGCGAGTGGCCGAATCTCATTGAACTCCCACCTTGCGAAGTTGCCGCGAGAGCTCGTGCGCTACGTGGTTTTGCACGAGCTTTGTCACCTGGTTCACTTGAACCACTCCCGCCGGTACTACGCGTTGTTGGAACGGTATCTGCCCGATTGGACGGAGCATCGCAAAGCGCTGGATGACTATGCTGCCGTCCTGCTTGAGCCTGTTGCATGAGTCTTGCGCAATTGCGGGAAATCGGCTTCAGCGACTTCTTCGCTCGACAGGTCTCCCGCTTGCCGGCCGGCTGTGTTGTCGCGCGCGTTGCGTCGGTGCAGCGTAACCAATTGGAACTCTGGCTGGGCGCACGGGAGGGCAAAGGTGAGCAGCGCGGACGAGGTGTTCTCGGTGGTCGCTGGTATCGGGGTTCCAGTGAAGACCGGCCAACGATTGGTGATTGGGTTGTCGTTCGGGCCGACGGGACAGTTGTCCGCCTGCTCGATCGGCGGAGCGTCTTCAAACGCCTCGCCGTTGGCGGTGGTGATGTGCAGCTCATCGCTGCGAACGTCGATACGCTCGTGATTGTCAGTTCGTGCTCTGCCGAATTCAACCCGGCGCGTGTCGAACGCTACCTCACTCTGGCTCTGGATGCGGGTGCATCACCGGTTGTCGTGCTCAGTAAGGCAGATCAGGTGGACGATGCGACAAGCTTCGTGGAGGCAGCCCGCGCACTTAAACCGCGGTTGCCGGTCCTCGCGCTGGACCTGCGTTCAATGAGCGTGCACGAGGCGCTCGCGCAGTGGCTCGTGCCTGGTCAGACGCTGGCGCTGGTTGGCTCGTCCGGGGTCGGCAAATCCACGTTGCTGAACAGCTTGCTCGGCGATGACGTCCAGGCGACGGCTGGTGTTCGGGAGGGCGATTCAAAGGGGCGACACACGACGACCGGGCGCTCCCTGCACCGACTCCCGGGTGGTGCGCTGGTGATCGACTCGCCGGGCATGCGAGAGCTTGCTCTGGTGGACGTGAGCGATGGCGTCGGCGAGGTGTTCGAGGACATCGAATCGCTTGCGGCGCAGTGCCGGTTTCGCGATTGTGAGCACCGTTCAGAGCCTGATTGCGCTGTGCAGCAAGCGATCGAGAACGGTGACTTGGATATGGATCGACTGGAGCGAATGCGCAAGCTGAGCTCCGAAGAGCAGGCAAATCAGGGCAGCTTGCGGCGCTAGAGTGGTGTCACAGGCGTCTGGACACGTTGGTTGCCGTGATCGTCGAAATCTTGACGCGATTGCTATGAATATGCGCCGAAGTGTCTAATATTTAAAACAATTTATACAAATAAATACGCCCTGCGAACAGCGTGTTGAGCAGAGCCTACCTAGACTGGGTCACATCAATTTTGTGATGGACCGCACAAATGCCTCAGATCTCCGTTCACTTTCACCAGTCGCTTGCCCGCGTTGTTATCGACGGACTGTTTTCGCTGCAGGATCTTGCGGGTGGTATCCAGAAGATGCACGCGCACCCAGATTTCAGCGCTGACACCCTGGATCTGTGGGACTTTCGAGGCGCGAACTGGCAACGCGTCCGAGAGGAGCTGCACGGCTTGGCGGATGATTTTCGTCACTGGTTGAACGATCAACCGCGAACCCGAAAGACCGCGATGGTATTTGGCAGCGAGGCCGAACGAACGCTGCTGCAGCTCTTCTACGAGAGCGGCGATTGGCATGGTAACTGGGCGTTCTTTACGGACGAAGAGGAGGCCACGCGCTGGCTGAAGCAGCCCTGAGCTGAGCCTGTATCTCCGCCGCGCGGCCTGCAACCTGATAACCTTTCTGCTTGCACAGGCCGATGGGGGTTGAAAGGTGATTAGACTGACATTTGCGTTGCGCCGACGAGCGCACCTGAGCCTTGAGGCCTTTCAGGCCTATTGGCGGGAATCCCATGGCCCACTTGTTGCCGGCCTCGCATCAACACTCGGCATTTTGCGTTACGTGCAAGTACATACGCTGGATGACCCGTTCACCGCAGCGATGTCTGAGTCTCGCGGTGGCATGGAGCCGGCGTTTGATGGTGTGGCCGAGTTGTGGTTCGCCAGCGAGCAGGCGATTGCGGATAGGTTAGGCAGCGAAGACGGTGCTGCGGCAGCGCAGGCGTTGCTCGACGACGAAGCCAAATTTATCGACCTGCCCGAGTCGCCATTGTGGCTCGCCCACGACTATCCGCAGGTGAACCCTACGCCGGAAAACCTGTTGGCCACAGGGCGCAGCAACCTGGTGAAATTGCACTACCCGTTGCGCCCACTGCCTGGCCAGGATGAAGCTGAGGCTCAGGCCTACTGGCGGACTACACACGGACCGCTGATTCGTCGTCAGGCAGCAGGCTCCGGTATCCAGCGCTACATCCAGGTGCACCGAACGGTTTCGCCGCTCGAGGCGGCAATGCGAGACGCGCGGGGCACGACAGCCGAGCCGTTTATGGGGCATGCGGAGTTGTGGTTCGCGCGAACGGATCTCGGGGTCGCAACACCAGAACGTCAATTGGCAGGCAAACGCGCGGCCGAGGATGAAGCTAACTTCATCGATTTCTCGCGCTCCAGCATTTTCCTTGGCAAAGAAGTTGAGTTTGTTAATCGCCTTAGTGATTAGCGCCGCTTGTCGAGTTAAGGCGCCGATTCCAGGCGAACAGGTAAGCACATGATCGACGGATTCAGTGAGCGTGAGTTCACCGCTCCCATCGACGGCAGGGATTTTTCGAGACCGGTGTTCGAAGCGGGAGAAGGCCCGCCCGTCGTTGTCATTCAGGAACTTCCCGGTATCGGGCCGCAAACCATCGCGCTCGCACAGCGGTTGCGAGATGCTGGCTTTCAGGCGGTTCTGCCACATCTGTTCGGTCGTCTCGGCGAGACTTCTCTGGTAGGCAACTTTCTCCGGGTGCTCTGCATGCGCCGGCAGTTTCACCTGTTGGCGAAGAACAAGAGCAGTCCGATCACGCAATGGCTGAGAGCACTGTGCGCCGATGTGCGGGCGCGTTCCGGTGCGCCCGGAGTGGGAACCATTGGCATGTGCCTGACCGGTAACTTCGCGATATCGCTCCTGGCCGACGACAACGTTCTTGCCGGTGTCGCGTCGCAGCCGTCGATGCCGCTTGGCAGGCACTCGGAACTGCATATGTCAGACGAAGAGATCATTCGAGTGCGTGAGCGACTGGATGAGTTGCCCCCAGCGCGTGCCTTTCGCTTCGAGGGAGACAAAATTTGTAAAGCTGCCAAGTTTGACGCGCTTGAGCGCACCTTCAATGACGGTCGTGAGCGCATCATTCTCGACACGCTTCCCGGGGGTGGCCATTCGGTACTGACGCTGGACTTCGTCGATGAGGCAGGGCATCCCACACGCGTCGCGCTCGACAACGTGATTTCTTATCTGCACGAAGCGTTGGCCGGATAGATGGCGCACTCACCTGCAACACGTGTTCCGCCGCCGCCTGGAGAATCACCCTCCGGGCTGATTGCGAGCCTTCGTGCTCGCGCGACACCCATGGGTTTGCTCGTGCTGATGTCGATCGGGCTACCGCTGGCGTTCTCAACCTGGTCAGTATTGATCAACAATTATATTGTCGAGCAGGCGTCGTTCACCGGTCGCGAAGTAGGCCTCATGCAGAGCCTGCGCGAGGTGCCTGGATTTCTCGCCTTTACCGCAGCGTACGTTTTGCTGGTTATGACCGAGCAGCGATTTGCTCTGATCTCTCTGACGGTTCTCGGATTGGGTACAGCGCTCACTGGGCTGCTGCCCTTCGAGTACGGCATCTATTTCAGCACGGTTTTAATGTCCGTCGGTTTCCACTACTTCGAAACGATAAAACAGTCGTTGTCCCTGCAGTGGTTTGACAAGAGTGAAGCCCCGCAGGCGCTTGGCCGGCTGCTCGCGATAGGCTCCGGCACATCCCTCGTGATGTATAGCCTGATATGGCTGGCGCTCGAGTTCGCCGCACCACCGTACTGGTTGCTGTTTGGCATCTCCGGATTAGCGGTTGTGGTGCTGGCCGCCTACATGCACCTGGCGTTTCCCCTGTTTCCGAGTCCGGCGGCTCAGACGCCTGGCATCGTGCTTAAGAAGCGCTATTGGCTGTACTACGTGCTGACGTTTTTCTCAGGCGCGCGCCGGCAGATATTCGTGGTTTTTGCCGCTTTTCTCATGGTCGAGAAATTTGGTTTCAGCGCCCAGAACATTGCGGCCCTGTTCCTCATTACCTACGCGTTCAACTGGGTGTTTGCAGAGCGAATCGGTGCGTTGATCCATCGTATCGGCGAGCGGGCGGCGCTGACGTTCGAGTATGTCGGCCTGGGTGTGCTGTTCGTCTGTTACGCGTTGGTCGATAACGCCGCGCTGGCCGCCGGGCTTTATGTCGTGGATCACCTGTTCTTTGCTCTCGCGATCGCGATCAAGACGTACTTTCAGAAGATCGCTGACCCTCAGGACATGGCAGGGAGCGCCGGTGTAGCGTTTACGATCAACCACATAGCCGCCGTGCTTGTGCCGGCGAGCCTGGGTGTCGTCTGGCTGTGGTCACCGCCGGTGGTCTTTCTCGTGGGGGCTGGCTTCGCCGTTTGCTCGTTGGTCTGCGCCCAGCTTGTGCCAAGACATCCTCAGCCCGGTGCGGAGCTGCGCTGGCGGTCGCCAGGAGAGAGCGCTGCAAGGCGGATATGAGTGAGTTGCAAGCCAGCGCGCTGGTGCAGTGGTAATCTAGCGCCCGGTTCCAACGCTACGGGGCAGCCACGATGCGCGAGGCGCGCCGACTGGCAAACCAGAGCTGATGTATTGCGGTGGTCCAACAGGCCCGCCGAGCCCACAACGATTCGAGATTTTCGCCATGACCTCACAATCCAGTAACGCTTCAGATTCCGGCTCAGTGTCCGGGAAGGGCGCCAGTAACGTCGTGAGTGCGATCAAGCTCGACTCCGTCGAAGAAGCCATCGCTGCCGTTGCCGCAGGCGAAATGGTAGTTGTGGTGGATGATGAGGACCGGGAGAACGAAGGCGACCTGATCATGGCGGCCAGCAAGGCCCGTCCGGAACAGGTGGCGTTCATGATTCGCCACACCAGCGGCATCCTGTGCACGCCCATCCTCGAAGAGCACGCCAAGCGTCTGCACCTCGATCCGATGGTGGCCCGAAACGACGCTCCGATGAGTACCGCCTTCACGGTCTCTATCGACTACAAGGAGAACCTCACCACGGGTATCTCAGCGGAAGAGCGGGCCAACACCGTCGTCGCGCTCGCGAGTAACAACGTAGCGGCGGGGGACTTTGTCCGGCCCGGACACATTTTTCCGCTGGTCGCGCGCCCGGGCGGCGTTCTCGTGCGATCCGGACATACGGAAGCTGGCATCGACCTTGCCGAGCTTGCGGGTTGCCCACCCGTTGGTCTGTTGGCTGAGATAGTCAATGACGATGGCACTGTCATGCGCCTGCCGGAGCTGGTGCCTTTCGCCCGTGAGCACGGTCTCAAAATTATCTCGATCGATGCGCTCATCGAATATCGCCAACAACGGGAAAAACTTGTGGAGCGGTCGGCCGAGTTCGACATCGCGACGCGAATCGGCCCGGCGAAAGCGTTTTCGTATCGGACCAAGTTCGAAGACGCTGAACACATGGCGCTCGTGTTTGGAGAGATCAAACCGGGCTCCGCGGTGCCGGTACGGATTCACCGTGAACACCTGGTAGCGGATGTGTTTGGCAATCAGAGCAATCACTCGGAGAGCTTGCTGGATGCAGCGCTATCCCAGATTGAGCAGCTGGGTTGCGGCGTACTGATCTACCTGCGAACAGGCTTCGTTGGCGTGCCGAATGCTCGCCTCGATCACTTCACCAAGGAAGAAGAGCGGAGTAACGCCTGGCTCGAAATTGGCGTTGGTGCGCAAATTCTTCGCGACCTCAACGTATCGTCGATTCGGCTGATTGCCGGGCGCGAAGTCGACTATGTCGGTATCGAAGGCTTTGGTTTGACGCTGGAAGACACGGTCATCCTCGGTAGCTGAAGCTTCCCGAACCCCCACAGCTGCCAGGCCATCTGACTCGCACATTTATCGGTATTCGAACCTGGCTGCGTTGCCGCAGGTGCCGCTGTAGACGATGCGTATGTCCGGCCGACGTTCACCACAGGCCTGGCAGCGAATGCGCTGTCGAACAGCATCGGTATCCGCCTGCTCGCCTAAGCGTTCGATGAGCTTGGCCATATCCAGACGCTGCATCCGCCCGCACGGGACGCAGACGCCGTACAGTTCGAAGCGATGTTTAAGGTCTTTCAGTATTTGCACCCGAATACTGTACATAAATACAGTATTCGGGTCATTCGCTGTAACAGCACAATCGTAGTCAGTTTCGCAGTGAGGTCAGTTTCATGAGCAAAGGCGGCAGCCCATTGACCCTGGCCGTTACGCTGGGCGACCCGGCCGGCGTCGGTCCGGAAGTTGTGGTCAAAGCGCTGCTTGCGGGTGATCCAGGCTGCCTCATTGAGCTCATTGGGCCCGAGTGGGCATTCAAGTCTGGTGCGCAGATCGCAGGTGTAGATAGTGAGCAAGTGTTGGCTCAGGCATGGGTCAGCCATCGCGACGTAGCTGTTGAGAAGCCTTCGGATTTTGCGCTCGGCCGGGTTGATAGCGCGTGTGGTCAGGCCGCCGTGCAGTCTGTGGAAGCTGCGGCGCGGGGCGTGCTTGATGGTCGATACAGCGCGATGGTTACTGCGCCGATCAACAAAGAATCCGTTCACGCCGCTGGCTACGTTAACGACATCGGACACCAGGAAATTCTCGCTCGGATCGCCGGCAGTAGCTGGACGGCGACCATGCTCATGACACCGGGTCTGCGGGTTGCTCATCTCTCGACGCACCTCTCGCTCATCGAGGCGGCCCGCTATGTAACTGAGCCAGTCGTTTTCGACAAACTCACGCTATTGAACAACACGCTCATCGCGTGGGGGATTGAACAGCCACGCATCGCAGTGGCCGCGCTCAATCCGCACGGCGGCGAAGGCGGCTTGCTCGGCCGGGAGGAGATCGATGAGATTGCGCCGGCGGTGGCGCGAGCTCAAGCAGCGGGTATGCATGTCCACGGTCCGGTGCCGGCCGACTCGGTGTTTAATCGCGCCATCGATGGCGAATTTGATGTCGTTCTGGCTCTGTATCACGATCAGGGCCACATCGCGATCAAGGTGCACGACTTCCACCAAAGCACGACTGCCACAATGGGGCTGCCGTTTATACGTACGTCTGTGGATCACGGCACCGCGTTCGACATCGCTGGTAGCGGAGCTGCGGACCCGACGTCGATGTTGGCCGCGATCGAGATGGCGCTAATGCTGCTCGAGCGCCGATTGCGATAAAACCAGAATCGAGTAACGTAAGGCGGGTAACGAGCGCCTCGTTTTGCGGCGCCATCCAACATCACACTCCGGGGATACAAAATATGAAAGCTGCCGTTCTGCGCGAAGTGAACAAGCCGATGGAAATCGAAGACATCCAGGTTTCCAAACCCGGACCACGGGAGGTGCTGGTGCGCACCGTGGCATGCGGGGTGTGTCATAGCGACCTGCATTTTGCCAATGGCACGTACCCAACGCCGATGCCTGCTGTGCTCGGGCACGAGTGCGCCGGTGTGGTGGAGCAGGTCGGTAGTGATGTGCACTACGTCAAACCGGGCGATCATGTCATCACCTGTCTCTCGGTGTTTTGTGGACATTGCGAATACTGCCTGGGTGGCCGCATGTCGCTTTGCCAGTCGCCTGAGACCCAGCGCGGTCAAAATGATGAGCCTCGGTTGTCTGATAAAGGCCAGAGCGTCGTTCAGTTTGCTAACCTCGGCGGATATGCGGAACAGTTACTTGTACACGAGCACGCGCTCGCCAAGATTCGCCCGGATATGCCGCTTGATCGAGCGTCTCTCATTGGCTGTGGCGTTACGACCGGCGTGGGCGCCGTCATTCACACAGCGAAGGTTGAGCCTGGCTCAACGGTCGCTGTTATCGGCTGTGGTGGTATCGGCCTGTCTGCAATCAACGGCGCGGCGATAGCCGGTGCCGGCCGAATCATCGCCGTTGATATGGTGCCGTCAAAGCTCGAGCTGGCCCGTAAGTTCGGCGCGACGGATGTCGTCAACGCGGCCGACGGCAACGCGGTCGGCGAGGTGATCGAGATGACCGGCGGCGGCGTGCACTACTCGTTCGAGGCGATCGGTCTGAAAGCCACGGCCGAACAGGCATTCCAGATGTTGCGTAACGGCGGCACCGCGACGGTGATCGGCATGATTCCACCAGGCGATATGGTGGCTGTGCACGGCGTGGACTTTCTCTTCGAGAAGAAGCTCCAGGGTTCCTTCATGGGATCCAACCGGTTCCGCATCGATATGCCGCGGTTCGTCGATTTCTATCTGCAGGGCAAGTTGCACCTGGACGACCTCATCTCCTCGCGCATCGCGCTGTCGGACGTGAATGATGCGTTCAAGCAGCTCGAAGGCGGCGCGATCGCTCGCAACGTGATCATGTTCGACTAGCGGTGCGCTGGGTTAGTTATCTGCACTCGGGAGTCACCTCCTGGGGCAAAGTGAGTGCGAATGGATCGGGTATCGTCAGCGCTTCCGGTCACTACGCGAGCCTGCGTGACGCTATCGCGGACGATGCGCTCGCATCGCTCGCCGTTGAGCTGGGCGATAGTGTTGATGTCGCGCTGGAGTCAGTTGAGCTGCTGCCGCCGATTCCTGTGCCTGACAAGATTCTCTGTATTGGCCTCAACTATCGGGAGCATCAGGCTGAAACCGGCCGTGGTGGGGAAGGGGTGCCAACCGTCTTCACTCGCTTTGCGGCGTCGCAGATGGGCCACGAAGCACCGATGATCAAGCCATTCGAATCGGACGCTCTGGATTACGAGGGCGAGATTGCCCTGGTGATTGGCAAACCTGGGCGTCGCATCACGCGCGATGCAGCTCTTGATCACATTGCCGGCTTCAGTTGTTACAACGATGGCAGCGTCCGGGATTTTCAGCGCCAGACTTCCCAGTTCACACCCGGCAAGAACTTTGTCGGCACCGGTGGCTTTGGGCCCTGGCTCATGACGCCGGATGAGGTTGGCGACCTTGACGCGATGAGAATCACGACCCGATTGAATGGCGAGGTCATGCAGGATGCGACGTCCGATCTTCTCGTGCACGGTTTCGCCGAGATCATCGAATATTGTTCGGTGTTCACGGAACTGGTCCCGGGAGACGTAATCGTTACCGGCACGCCGGGTGGCGTTGGTGCCGCGCGAACGCCGCCGGTATTCATGCGTCCCGGTGATATCTGCGAGATTGACGTTCACCCGATTGGAGTGCTCCGCAACACCGTTGTGGAGGGCTAACGCATTGCGCAGTCCGGCATCCAACCCATTCCGGCT
>CAYGQC010000101.1:11089-14496 GCA_964351875.1 uncultured Pseudomonadales bacterium | reverse complement strand
CCATAGCTCAGTAGGTTTTCGATCACGCTTGGCCGTTCGTTAGATGAGTGGTGACGCGAGTAGGGGCGGGGGCTCGCGCATGGGTCGAGACCGAGAGTGAACGGCCAGCCGAGCTGGCCGCAAACCAGGCTCTAGTGACCGCCGCCGACGACTGATCCCAACTGGAAGATCGGCAGGTACATAGCAATGATCAAGCCGCCGACGAGCACGCCCAGGACCGCCATGATCATCGGCTCCATCAGCGCGGTTAGGTTGTCCACCGCGTTGTCCACCTGCTCTTCGTAGTAGTTCGCGGATTTGTCCAGCATGTCATCCAGCGCGCCGGCTTCTTCACCGATCGCGACCATCTGAATCACCATGTTCGGAAACACGCCGGTACTTTTCATGGAGAAATTGAGCTGCTGGCCGGTTGAGACGTCGTCTCTGACTTTCAGTACGGCGTTCTTGTACACCACGTTACCGGTCGAGCCGGCAACGGAATTCAGGGCGTCCACCAGCGGCACACCGGCCGCAAAGGTGGTGGCGAGCGTTCTGGAGTAGCGGGCGATGGATGACTTTTCGATGATGTTGCCGGCCACGGGCATCTTCAGCGCGATGCGATCGAGCGTATCGCGCACACCCTGCGATCGTTTCTTTATGGCTGAAAAGCCCATGATCGCTGCGGCGATACCCGCAACTATAACCAGCCAGTACGCCTGCACAAACTCCGACAGGTTGATCACCATCTGAGTAAAAGCCGGCAACTCAGCGCCGAAGCTTTGGAAGACGGATTCGAATTGGGGTACAACCTTGATCAGCAGAATGCCCGACACCACGAGGGCAACCACAACAACTGCAATCGGGTAGGTCATCGCTTTCTTGATCTTGGCTTTCAGCGACTCGGTCTTTTCTTTGTACGTCGCGATGCGATCCAGCATGGTCTCCAACGAGCCGGAGCTTTCACCCGCGTCCACGAGGTTGCAGAACAGCTCGTCAAAATACAGCGGGTGTTTGCTGATGGACGAGGCAAACGAGTTACCAGCGGAGACATCGTTGCGAATCTCGCGAATCAACGCGGAAACCTTAGGCTTGTCCGAGCCGTCGGCAACAATCTCGAATGCCTGAACCAGCGGCACGCCCGCGCGCATCATCGTCGCCATCTGGCGGGTGAACAATGCGATGTCGAGGGGTTTGATACCGCCGCCGATACTGAAGCTTGAGCCTTTGGCTTTCTTCTTGAGCTTGGTTGTACTGATGCCCTGGCGGCGCAGCTCCGCTTTCGCGAGAGCAGGGTTCACCGAAGAGATTTCTCCCCGGGTCTTCTTACCCTGCTTGTCCTTGCCTTCCCAGACGAATGTCGCGGCTTCGGCCATGTCGTGTTGCCCTTTGTCCGGCGGTTGGCAGATGGCGATTGTAGCGCCCAGGTGCTGACGCTTTCGCCAGTTCCGCCAGTGTTCCGTTCAATTGTCCCGTCAATAGATTTAACCACGTCGCACTCAAGTGCGCCGTGGCCAGTTCTCATTTCGGCTGGCTAGTGGCCGGTGGTTACCCGGTTGCACTCGGCCAGAGACGTCAGCCCCTGGGTCACTTTCACCAGACCGCTACGCCGCAGATCAGCAAAGCCATGCTTTTTGGCCTGATCTGCCAGCTCAATGCTGTTGCCTTCGGCCATGATAATACGGCCGATCTCATCAGTAATTTTAACTACTTCATAAATACCGACACGGCCTTTGTAACCTTCTTTACATTTATCGCAGCCATCGGTGTTGGCCTCGCAGATCTCCAGGCCGCCTGCGATGTCCTCGTCGGTGAAGCCTTCTTCCCGCAGAGCAGCCTCGGGAACGTCGATGGACTTCTTGCAGTTCGGGCACAGCCGGCGCGCGAGGCGCTGGGCGATGATCAAGCTGACGGAGGTTGCCAGGTTGAAGGATGGGACGCCCATATTGCGCAAACGAGTCAGCGTCTCGGCGGCTGAGTTTGTGTGCAGAGTAGAGAGCACCATGTGGCCGGTCTGGGAGGCTTTGATCGCGATCTCGGCGGTCTCGAGGTCCCGAATCTCACCCACCATCACCACGTCCGGATCCTGGCGCAGGAAAGAACGCAGGGCGGTGGCGAAATCGAGGCCAACCTTGTGGTTCACGTGAACCTGGTTGATGCCTTCCAGGTTGATTTCAACCGGATCTTCCGCGGTCGCAATATTCCGCTCGTTGGTATTGAGGATGTTCAGGCCCGTATACAGGCTAACGGTCTTACCCGAGCCGGTGGGGCCGGTGACCAGAATCATGCCCTGGGGCTTGTGCAGAGCGTCCATGTACAGGTCTTTCTGAAATGGCTCGAAACCCAGCGCGTCGATACCCATCTTGGCGCTCGACGGATCCAGGATACGCAATACGATCTTCTCGCCCCACAGGGTGGGAAGCGTGTTCACCCGAAAGTCGATGGCCCGAGTCTTCGACAGCTTCATCTTGATCCGGCCGTCCTGGGGCACA
Organism: uncultured Pseudomonadales bacterium; assembly: GCA_964351875.1. Taxonomy (GTDB): domain Bacteria; phylum Pseudomonadota; class Gammaproteobacteria; order Pseudomonadales; family Azotimanducaceae; genus JANSWO01. The sequence goes on along the minus strand of CAYGQC010000101.1, from coordinate 12,028 downwards.
CGCCGTTCGGAGATATCCATCTCCGACATCACTTTTAGTCGCGCTGCCAATCGGGGCGCCAGGTTTTGCGGCGGCTTGGCGACCTCGTGCAACACGCCATCCGTTCTCAAGCGAACGCGATAGGACTTCTCATAGGGCTCGAAGTGAATATCTGAGGCGCCGCCTTTGATCGCGTCGAGCAACATCTTGTTAACGAAGCGAACGATCGGCGTGTCGTCGGTGCCGTTAGCGGCGTCGTCGTCCTCGGCAGGCGAGTCATCCAACGCCTCCATGTCCAGATCTTCGAGATCATCGCTATCCAGATCACCCAGACCATTGTCTTCCTGGGCATCCAGGAATGCGGTGATCACGGCGGACAACTTGTCCTCTTCCACGAGTACCGGCTCGGTGGTGACGCCGGTGTGGAATTTGATTTCGTCCAGTGCCTGGAGATTCGTTGGGTCGGAGACGGCAACGAACAGCCGAGATCCGCGTCGAACCAGAGGCAGAGCGTTGTGCTGCCGAATGAGCTTTTCTTTGACCAGGTCCCTGGGCACCACATCGAGGTCGAACGCGCTGAGATCGATAATGGGAACGCCGAATTCTTCGGCAGCCGAGCAGGCGATCGCCCGCGGCGATGCAAAATCACCGCCCACGAGGAACGACACGAACGGTACGCCGTCTTTACGGGCGTCTTCGCTCGCCTGAGTGGCGGTGGCAATATCGAGTATGCCGTCCTCGACCAGGCGTCTTGCCAGGCCGCTGAGGGGTATTGTTTCCGTAGCCATAATGGTGGCCGCGTCTGTCCTTGGTGCTGGAGTCAGAACGTTACGTTGCTGGGAACCCCCAAGTCTAATCCTGCGTCACGACTGCGTCGATAACAGGGTCACAGTCTTTGTTAAGCAATCTGCTCGGCTCGTCGAGCGATATCCACGCTGCGGCGGGTTTTGAGGTTCTATA
>CAYGQC010000101.1:0-10989 GCA_964351875.1 uncultured Pseudomonadales bacterium | reverse complement strand
ATATAGCCCAATTCTATATTGCCGAAGATAGACGCATGCAGCCTTATAGAGCTCTAGATAGAGCTCGAGATGGCGCTCAGTGGAGTTCCGGTTGAGAGGAGTGGTGTCATGTCGCAATCTCGCTGCCGAGATGGCATGGGAAGTGCTGGGTGGTAGCCGCTAGCGATATCTGGCGCCATCTAGCGCAGAGGGTGTCACGCAGCGGCAGCTACCGGCGCGATATGCCCTGTGAGCCGGCTGGGCTGACGCGTTGTGTCAGGTGCTGACGAGGATCGGCGAGCTCTGGATTGGCGAATGACGTACGAAATGGGACGCCAATCACCCAAACGCTTTCCAATCTGAGCCTATACTCTGGCCTAAGCAGTTGATGCCAAAGTGTTTTGCGATGGAGAGCTGCTTTTTGGCGGAACTTGGAACGTATTTTTTGAGGCTTGGCACGAGCTTTGCAAATTATCCAGGGCACAGCATTGGGCGCGGTTACGCAAACAGAAGCTGCCGCGCTAACTAACTAGCTATTACAGAAAACGGAGTAAATAGCATGAAAATGGTCAAGAAGGGTTTTACCCTCATTGAATTGATGATCGTCGTAGCCATCATCGGCATTCTCGCCGCTGTGGCCCTTCCTGCTTATCAGGACTACATCGAGAACTCGAACATGGCGAAGGTTTCTTCGCACTATGAAGAGGGCGTTCGATTCGTTCGTAATGAGCTTCGTAAGATCCAGGCGGACGTTGCGATTGGACGCACGGACCTAGCCACGGCAAATACCAACATGGCATCTGCTGCAGTACTGGCTCTACTCAATGATCAGGGTGGTCAATCGCCCGGTGGTACCACTCCGTACGCAACCGCGGCGGTTGATGCCGAAGGTGTTGTAGGCGTTGCGGTTACTGGCGCAATCAACGGTGCGGCAGATTGGCAGGCCGTGTTTACTCGCCCGGGCTACGGTGCATGGGCCGGTACTTCTGCGGTATCGCAGACGGTAATCTGGAACCAAATCTAGGTTCCCTCTCATGCTCCTAGTGAGTGTGACATTCCGAAGAAGGGTCGCTTGGCGGCCCTTCTTTATTTGGAGAGTGTGGATATGAAAAGTCGAGGATTTACGCTAATCGAATTGATGATCGTTGTGGCAATTCTCGCTATTGTCGCTGCAATCGGATTGCCGATGTACAACGGCTATATCGAGACCTCTCGCGAAGGCGTACTGGTCAACAATATTCAGTCGATTCAGCTTTTCCAGGATGACGTTCGACTAAGAACTGGCGCCTTTGTTGTCTCGGCAGCTAACCTGGCAGCGATCACCACGGCGACCGGGTGGGACCCCCAGGATGATAACGGGGCTACCTATGTCATCACTGATCCAGGTGATGGGGGCTACCGCGTGACGGCGACCGATTCCACGGGTGTGTCTGTCTGTATCGAATTCCCTGAGAAAGATCGTTGCCCATAGACCTTCTGGGCGCTTCTGGCCGTCAATCTCGGCTGGCATGGTTGTTCTAAACTCAGTATTCTTCGCGCCCTCTCGAGCGCCGGGATAGCTCAGTTGGTAGAGCGACTGATTCGTAATCAGTAGGTCCGCGGTTCGATTCCGCGTTCCGGCACCACTTGTGATCGATCAATGCCTAACTGGCCACACTCTAATAGATCACTGGTCTCAGAGAGCACGCTACGCCTGAATCTGGCGGTCGTTCTGGCCCTCTGTTCCTTCTTGTCAGTAGCTCTCGGCAGCACCGATGGCTTGGCTATTCTCGTAGCGCTGGTTTGCCTTCTAGGTTCCGGTTTGATTCTTGGTTGGTCACGTCTGTTGATCGGTCTGGCAGAGGATCGGTGGCTAGCTGCTGGCCTGCTTATGCTTCTTACGCTCCTCGTTCTTAACTACTTTTTTGGCTGGAGCAGACAATCCAGTTTCGCTGCAACCCTCGCTATCGCTCTTATGCCTTTGGGTTTTATTGTCGCGCGTGCGCTTGCGGATAACAGGTGGAAGCTCTTTGCCGGGCTCGCGGGGCTGGTGGTCATTTTTGCGTCGATCTCGACTTTCCGACTGTTAGTGTTCCAGGAACGGGCCATGTGGCCGCTGGAGGATCCAAACAACTACGCAACATTGCTGTACCTGACGGCAATTCCTGCCGTTCACTTCTTTCTGATGGAGCACTGGTCAGGACAACGCTGGCATCAAGGTTGGCAGCTAGGGTTCCTGCTAGCGTTCGGACTCGTCGCCACGGCGCTGTTTGGCACTCAGAGCCGTACGGGATTGCTCATTCTCGCAAGCGCGTTTGTTTTCTGGTTTGTGCTGGCCGCCCGCGGCCGCCAATCTATGCGCCCATTGCTGATCCTTGCGGGTCTGGCTGTCGCCACCTACTGGTTATCGCGCCTCGGCATTCCATCTGAGATTTCTGGTCGATTCTCCGCGGCGGAATTTTCCTCTGGTTTTGGTGTGCGATTGGCGCTTCTCGATGTCGCTCTCGACATCGGCTCCGAAAACCCTTTCCTGGGAATCGGTCTGTTCGTCTTCCCGCTTTTCTATAGAACTATCCGGGATGGCAATGACCCGGTGACGGCTGGGTATTTTGTTCATAACGACTATGTTCAGCTGTTTGCGGAGGGCGGAATTGTCCTTGCGTTGCTGTTTCTGATTCTGGCGATCTATGTCTGGGTTCGGGTGTTGAAGGTGTTCTTTGCACCCAAACAAGGATTCCTGCTTTTCTCCACGGGCATCGGGCTAGCGTTAGCAGCGGCGTTTGCCCATGCCATCGTGAATTTTGTGATCTATGTGGCACCGCTCGCGCTGCTGCTGGGCTTTTTGCTCGCAGATTTCTTCCCAACAAAGTCGGAATTTGACGGAAGAACTCATAAATCCGCACCGCTTGTTTTGGCCGGATATGGCCTGACTCTGGTGCTTGCCTTGGCAGTGCTCGCTGTCGATGTCGCAACGGACGTTGTGCTGCAAGGAAGGCTGCCATCTATCGTCGATACGACTAAGCGTTCGAGCGAGCAACAGCATGAGTTTGCTCGCACGGTCGCGAAGCTAGCGCCCGAGCGCGGCGTGCCGGCTTTGGCGACGGCGGTCTTTGCTGAGCGGATCTGGGAATCTGGTTCTCGATCAGTCGAACAGTTGCCTGGCATTCTCAACCTCTATCGCGCAGCAGTGGCTGCGGACCCGTGGAACCCGAATGCGATCTACATGCTGAAGCAGTTTGCCCAGCGCCGTGGCGAAGTAGTAGCGCCGCGATTATCTCGTTCGGAGACCCCCGAAGCTCTGCTTTGGCGCTGTCTGACCATCGATCCCATGTATGCGCCTGCGCTAGAGGAGTTAGCTGTACTTCTCGGCGAGCAAGGGCGCGGTAGCGAATTCAAAGACTTTCTGCGCGTTCAGCTCGAACCTAAGCTTGCGATCATGCACAGAGAGAACCCGAGGGCAGCGTGGCTTTTTCACGATGTGCTGCTGGATGACGCGAGGCGACTCAACAGCGTTAGCCGCATTGCCAACCTCGAATTCCTGGCAGATGTGATGAGTAACGAGGCTGCGGGACCCTCGATTCCCTAGAACTTCGGATTCATTTTCAGAACGTCGATAATCTCATGGGAGTCGCGATCAACGCCCAGAAAGTAGTAGCCGTAGCGAGCGCCGAACTTCAGGAAGGCAAAATCGTCGATGGGGCCGTGTGCGACCTGCCATTTCAATAGTTGGCCACTGCCTCCATCTCTCTCTCTTAACTCCGCATGTTCGGCGGCTTCGCGAACCAAGTTTTCTGGGTTGAGACTGAGAGGTTTGTAGAAGTCGGCTCTAAGGCGTAGTGATTTGCCCTGCATGGCTTCTAGTCGCAATTGGCCAACCTCCTCCAGATCTTCGGGCAACGACACCATGACCCGTTTGGGTGTCGGTCCTGGGAATTCGGAGAGGTCCGGCACGGGTAGCTCAGCGTCCGCCCACGAATCTCGGCTCAGGCTGAAGAAGTAACCGTCGTGGTACACCAGCGCAATCGGCCGCTCGCTGTACACCACCCACACACCCGCGATAAGGCACAGGGTCTGCACGAGCGCGATCATGGACAGATCAAACTTCAGCCCGGGCTTGCCGGCTTTGTAGACAACGAGTGTCAGCAGCGGACCAAGCACGAGGTCTACCAACACGATGATGCGGATGCCTTGCCAGCCGCCGTCGGAGTCGAAGAAGAAGTCCGGGTACCAGTGGGCGAGCACCAGATAAGCCAGGAAAACAAAGATGGCGAGGCTGATCGCGAAGTGAATGGCAAAGGCCTTGAATCGTGACATGTTTCAAACCCTCCTGTTTGGGTGGTCAGGCTCTGTGTTTGTCTGTGTTCGCAGCATCGGTGGGGCGCTTGCGGTCGGGGTGTGCGACGACGAGATCAGTTGGCTGAGCGCGTCCAGCGTCAGCCGTCGATCAGACGCATGGATAGATCCATGGGGTCAACACGCTTGGTGATGTCGCCGATGGAAATATAGTCGACACCGGTTTCCGCGATTGTGCGAATCGTCTCGAAAGTGATGCCTCCGGAGGCCTCAAGTTTGACTCGGCCGGCAGCACGCTCAACGCCTTCCCGAGTTTGTTCGATGGAGAAGTTGTCGAGCATGACGATGTCTGCACCGGCAGCGATAGCCTCGTCGAGCTGATCGAAACGCTCCACTTCGACTTCCACGAGTTTGCGGGGATGGTTGGCCTTCGCAGTCTGTACCGCCGCGGTAATCGAACCGCAGGCGGCAATGTGATTTTCCTTGATCAGGAAAGCGTCGAAGAGGCCGATACGATGGTTGCGAGCGCCGGCGCAGGCCACGGCGTGCTTCTGGGCCATGCGTAGACCTGGAATAGTCTTGCGCGTGTCGAGCACCTGGCAGGATGTGTGAGCGATGGCCTCCGCGTAGCGCGCAGCCAGAGTGGCGGTGCCCGACAGCAGTTGAATGAAGTTCAGCATGGTGCGCTCCGCGGTGAGTAGGGAGCGCGCGCGCCCGGTCGCGGTCAGCAGCGTCTGATTGGGTTCGACGTGGTCGCCGTCAGCGACCTCGAGGTTTAGCTCAATGCCGGTATCCACCTGAGCGCAGGTTTGCTCAGCCCACAGCTCGCCGCAGAAAACGCCTCCTGTTCGCGTGATGACTCGTGCCTTCGCCAGCGTCCCCTTGGGAATCAGTTCGGCCGTGATATCGCCTAGATCGGCCAGGTCTTCAGCTAACGCCGCGCGAACGTTTTCACGTGCGGCTTCTTTCAGAGCTTCATGCAGAGCTTCATGTGCTTTCTGGCTGGGACTCATACTTCGATCCTGTACTTGGCCGGTGGCTGATCCGCGCCCCGCGCTGTGTCTCGCGTGAGTGTTTGCTAGGCTCGGTGCTGGCTCAGCCGTTGAGCGCCGCATGGTAACGCAAGGCACCCGTTTTGCCTGTCTGCTTCGCGCGCGTGGTTTGTGTTTTTCAGTCTGGAGATTCTCCGTGTACGTCACCCCAGCTCATTGGTTGCGCGGCATCGACCGCGTTGCGTCGCCGAACGCGGATACCCGGCCAGATCCAAGCGCGATCGAGCTGGTGATTGTGCACGGTATCTCCCTGCCGCCTGGAAAATTCGGCACCGGGCTGGTGCGCGAGCTTTTCTGCAACGAGCTCGACTGCAGCCGAGATGCAGAGCTTGCGGATCTTGACGGTGTTGAGGTGTCTGCCCACGTGCTTGTTGAGCGCGATGGCGGGATGACGCAGTTTGTGCCGTTCCACCGTCGAGCCTGGCATGCAGGCCAATCGAGTTTCCGCGGCCGTTCGCGCTGCAACGATTTTGCGATTGGTATCGAACTTGAGGGTACCGATGATCTGCCCTACACCGATCAGCAATACGTCGCCCTGGGCAGGATTCTGCCGGCGCTGTTTCGTCGCTATCCTCGCCTCGATCCGTCCGTAGTAGTTGGCCACAGCGAGATCGCGCCCGGACGAAAGACAGATCCGGGGCGATCGTTCGACTGGTCGCGTCTGCTGGTGAGCCTTTCGGAGTAGGACTGATTTGCGCCATTGTTGATTGCCGCGCCCGCCGCGACGAGCCAATCAACCCAATCTGCCATATAAACGATGCGAGAAGGTGGCAAAATGACGCGGCGAGCCTTTTCTAATTGTTTACGGTATCAGTTCTATACTTCGCTATTGAGGTGGTAGAAGCGGGTGCATATCGACATGACATCGACGTGCGCCTCGCTCAGGGCTGAGCGGTGATCCTGCTCCCAGGCCTGCCATCCGTAACATGTCCAATCAGCGCAGGAAGCCATGAGTAACAGTAGAGACGTCGACGATCTGAACCCCGACGAAACCCAGGAATGGCTGGATTCTCTTGAATACGTGCTGGATAACGCCGGTGTCGACCGCGCGAACTTCCTGCTGAAGCGCTTATCGTCCAGGCTGACCCAGACGGGCGCACAGTTGCCGTACACGATCACCACGCCGTATCGGAATACGATTCCCAAGAGCCGCGAAGCGTTCATGCCGGGCGATCTGTTCATGGAGCGCCGCATTCGCTCGCTCATTCGCTGGAACGCGCTGGCGATGGTCGTACGGGCGAATCGCAGGGAAGGCGATGTCGGTGGCCATATCTCGACGTTTGCCTCTGCGGCGACGCTCTACGACGTCGGCTTCAACTACTTCTTCCAGGCGCCCACCGATGACAATCCGGGTGACCTGATCTATTTCCAGGGTCACTGTGCGCCGGGCATTTACGCGCGCTCGTTTATCGAGGGTCACTTCGATGAGACGCAGCTCGATAACTTTCGCCGCGAAGTCGACGGCAATGGCTTGTCCTCCTACCCGCACCCCTGGCTGATGCCTGAGTACTGGCAGTTTCCTACGGTTTCCATGGGGCTTGGACCGATTCAAGCGATCTATCAGGCACGCCTGATGAAGTATCTGGATGCTCGTGGGCTGGCGCCGGAGAACAACCGGAAAGTCTGGGCGTTTCTCGGTGATGGCGAGACAGACGAGCCGGAGTCCCTCGGCGCGCTGTCACTGGCAGGGCGTGAGAAGCTGGACAACCTGATCTTCGTTGTGAACTGCAATCTGCAGCGACTCGACGGGCCAGTACGCGGCAACGGCAAGATCATTCAGGAGTTGGAGGGTGCCTTCCGCGGCGCCGGCTGGAATGTGATCAAGGTGATATGGGGTCGTTTGTGGGATCCGATCTTTGGCAACGACACCACCGGCCAGCTGCAGGACATGGTAGACAACCTGGTGGATGGCGAGTTTCAGAACTTCAAAGCCAAGGGTGGCGGCTACACCCGGGAGAAATTCTTCAACCTGCATCCGGAAACGGCAAAGCTCGTCGAGCACCTGTCTGACGACGACATCATGCGTTTGAATCGAGGCGGTCATGACCCCTTTAAGGTCTACGCGGCCTATCACGCAGCCGTGAACCACAGCGGCCAACCCACCGTGATACTTGCCAAAACCGTTAAGGGTTACGGCATGGGTGGTGCGGGCGAGGCCGAGAACGATACGCACCAGGTCAAGAAGGTCGGCATCGAAGGGTTGAAGCACTTTCGCGATCGCTTCGACATCCCGCTATCCGATAGTCAGCTCGAAGATGTGCCCTATTACCGTCCGCCGCAGGACTCGCCGGAAGTGGCTTACCTGCGCCGCAATCGGGAGAAACTCGGTGGCTCTATACCGCGTCGGGTGCAGGACACCTCGATCATTACCGTGCCGCCGTTGTCCAAGCTTGACGCCCAGCTCAAAGGCTCCGGCAAGCGTTCGGTGTCCACGACGATGGCCTTTGTTCGCATCCTGTCTGTGCTTCTGCGAGACAAGGAAATCGGCGATCTGATCGTGCCGATCGTGCCGGATGAAGCCCGCACGTTTGGCATGGAAGGCATGTTCAGACAGTTGGGCATCTACTCGTCGGTGGGCCAACTGTACGAACCGGAAGACGCGGGCGAAATCGCGGCCTACCGCGAATCGAAGGATGGCCAGGTTCTGGAGGAGGGTATCAACGAGGCCGGCGCGATGTCCTCGTGGATTGCGGCGGCGAGCAGTTACTCGTCGCACAGGACCACGCTCATCCCTTTTTACATCTACTACTCGATGTTTGGTTTTCAGCGCATTGGCGACTTAGCCTGGGCGGCAGGGGACCTTGGTGCGCGCGGCTTCATGCTCGGTGGCACCGCCGGTCGCACGACGCTGAACGGTGAAGGCCTGCAGCACCAGGATGGCCACAGCCATACGCTCGCCGGCACGATCCCGAACTGCATTGCCTACGATCCCTGCTATGCCTACGAGCTTGCGGTCATCATCTCGGACGGTTTGCGACGGATGATTGCTGAGCGCGAGAACGTCTTCTTCTACATCACCGTGATGAACGAGAACTATGTTCACCCGGCGATGCCAGAGGGCGCGGAGGCGGGGATACTGAAGGGTATGTATTGCCTGAAGCCCTACGCGGGCAACAGCAGCAAGAAGATTCGTCTGCTTGGCAGCGGCACGATACTTCGCGAAGTGGAAGCGGCCGCTGACATGCTGGCCGAGCGCGATATCGACTGCGAGATCTGGAGCGTCACCAGTTTCAATGAGCTGGCCCGTGACGGCGAGGACTGCGAGCGACACAACATGTTGCGAATCGATCGCGACGCGCGCACGCCTTATATCCAACAGTGTCTGCCCGGCGACGTGCCGGTGGTGGCTGCTACGGACTACATCAAGAGCTTCGCCGATCAGGTGCGCGGTTTCATCGATGCGCCGTTCAGGGTGCTCGGTACTGACGGTTTTGGCCGCAGCGATACGCGTGCGAAACTGCGTCATCATTTTGAGGTGGACCGCCGTTTCGTTACCTTGGCCGCTCTGACTTCCCTGGCAGAGGCGCAGATCGTATCCGACCGAGACGTGCTGGATGCCCGCGCCGAATTCGATATCGACCCCAACAAGCCGAATCCCCGGACGGTATAGCCATGACTCGTGAAGTACAGATTCCCGAATTGGGCGATGCCGGTGAAGTGGAAGTCATCGAGCTGTGTGTGTCTCCGGGCGATACGGTGGCCGAGGGCGACTCGCTGATCGTGATCGAATCGGACAAGGCGAGCATGGATGTGCCGGCGCCTTTTGCTGGTGTTGTCTCAGCGCTTTCCGTTGGTGTCGGTGACATCGTCTCCGAAGGCCAGGTCATAGTGTCTTTCGACGGTGAAGATTCGGACTCATCCGAGACCCAAGCGGCGTCCACGGCGGTGCCGGAGGAGGCTCGCTCGAAGGACAACGAGAGCAGCGATGAATCAGCGACGGAGCAGAAAGACGACGCTCAATCGGCGGACAGCGATACCGATAGCGGGGCCGAAAAGCCTGCTACCGGCGCGAGCGTAGAGCAGCAGGTCAAGGTGCCCGATATCGGTGATGCGTCCGATGTCGTAGTGATCGAGATTGCCGTGTCCGTGGGTGATCAGATCAGCGCCAACGACATTCTGGTGGTCGTGGAGTCTGACAAGGCGTCGATGGAGATCCCGTCGCCTTTCGATGGCGTCGTGAAATCACTGGAGGTCAAAGAAGGCGACGAGGTTTCCGAAGGGAGCCTGATTGCGGTAGTCGAAGCGGCTGATTCAGACGCGCCGGCTGGCGACGATCAGACTTCAAGGCAGGATAAGCCGAAGGAGAAGGAGAAAGGCAAGGAGAAGCCGAAGGAAGAGGCTACATCTGACGGCAAGCCAAAGAGTGGCAAGGCTGCGGCTGGTTCTCAGCCTGGAAGCGGTGGCACCCAACCTGCCGGTGATTCTGCTGGCTCGAGTGTTTATGCAGGGCCTGCGGTCCGGCGACTGGCGCGGGAACTCGGCGTGGAGCTCGGCGCGGTTACTGCAACTGGTGCGCGTGGACGAATCACAAAGGACGATGTCAAAGGCTTTGTAAAGCAGCGGCTCACGAGTGGTGGTGGCGGCGCGTCTTCTGGCGCAGGAATACCGTTGATCCCGGAAGTGGATTTCAGCCGCTTCGGTGAGATCGATACTCAGCCGATGTCCCGGCTGCGTGTTCGCGGTGCTGAGAACCTGCATCGCTCCTGGCTGAATGTCGTTCACGTCACCCAGCATGATGAGGCGGACTTCACCGACACAGATGCCTTCAGAAAATCGCTTAAGCCGGAAGCGGAGCGGCGCGGCAGCAAAATCACGCCGCTGGCGTTCATCATCAAAGCCTGCATCGCTTCGTTGCAGGAGTTCCCGAATTTCAACGCGTCACTCACAGGCGATGTTAAGTCGCTGGTTCTGAAGCGTTACTACAACATTGGCATGGCCGTCGATACGCCTAACGGGTTGGTGGTGCCGGTGATCAAGGACGCAGACAAAAAGGGCATCTGGGAGCTGTGTGACGACATTCTTGAGCTGTCGAGCAAGGCTCGAGACGGCAAGCTGTCGATCGACGATCTCTCTGGCGGCAGTTTCAGTATCTCCAGTCTGGGTCCAATCGGCGGTACCGGCTTCACCCCGATTGTGAACGCGCCGGAAGTGGCGATTCTCGGCGTTTCACGCCTGACCAAGAAGCCGGTCTGGGATGGTTCTGAGTTTGTTCCCCGGGACATGCTGCCGCTGTCACTGTCTTACGATCATCGCGCGATCAATGGCGCGGAGGCGGGCAGGTTCGTCACGCATTTGTGTTCGTCGCTGGCGGATATGCGGCGGGCTTTGTTGTAGGGGGTGCCGATTTCACCGTTATCGCGATGACTAAAAGTGCCCGTCATCGAGACGACTAAAAGTGCTTGTCATCGCGAGATAGCTCGTCGCGAAGCGATGAGCATCCGGCAGTGCATCGGCGGTAGCCGTATGCACGAGAGGAGAGCGAAGCGACTGAAGCGATCTCCGCGTTCTTGGGAGATCACCACGTCGCACGATGCTGCGCATCTGGCTCCTCGTGATGACCTAGTTTAGGGAGGGCATGCCAAAACAAGCGGGCAGCGCCTCGGTTGCTGCCCGCATGGCGTTGCCCCGGCGGGGCATTCGTGTAACGAATGCTCGAGAGGGCGCGCGGGGGTTTGGATACCTTCGC
>CAYGQC010000100.1:10558-14503 GCA_964351875.1 uncultured Pseudomonadales bacterium | reverse complement strand
CCGTTACTCCCGGTGCAGATCTCGGACCCTACGACAACTTCGCTACGGTTCAGGCTGATACGCCCGCCGGCGCGACGCTTTCGGATCAATCGGAAGATGGGGTTAACCCGGACGGCAACAGCAATGGCGATCCGACGGACGACGCCGATCTGACCATTGTGACGTTTGTTGAGAACCCGGATATCGGGGCCGCCAAAGAAGTGTCGGGTGTGCCGGCGAACAACGGTGATGGCACCTACACACTGACCTACTCAATCGTTCTGGAGAACGTCGGCGACGTGCCGCTCGTCGGCGTGCAGGCGACGGACAATCTTCAGGCAACGTTTGCGGGTGCAACAAGCTTCACGGTCGACAACGTCACGTCAGCAGATTTCTCTGTCAACTTCCCCGGCTTTACTGGCACGGGCGCAGGCAGCACGAGTCTGCTGGACGGCACGGACGGACTCGCTGTTGGCGCGTCAGGTTCGATCGATCTGACGGTGACGGTAACGCCGGGAGCGAATCTCGGGCCGTACAACAATCAATCTACGGGTTCTGCTGAAGGCCCTGGCGGCGGTAACGCCAGCGACGTATCCGACAACGGCTCTGATCCGGATGGCAACGGCAATGGCGATCCGTCCGACGATAACGACGTCACGCCGGTCACGTTTGTTGAGGACGCCGAGATCGGACTCGCGAAAGCGATTGCCGCCGGTAGCCCGACTAACAACGGCGACGGCACTTTTACGCTGACTTACGACGTCCTGGTTGAGAACAGCGGTACCGTCGCGCTGGCTGATATTCAGGTCACCGATGACCTGGCAACGGCGTTTGCTGGCGCAACCAGCTTTACCGTCGACAACGTTGTCAGCGGCGATTTTGCTGTCAACTTCCCCGGTTTTAATGGGGCAGCGGATCAGGATCTGCTCGCGGGTACCGACACGCTCGCAGCCGGCGGCTCCGGCACGATCAATCTCACTGTCACGGTTACGCCTGGCGCGAACCTCGGCCCCTATGACAACTCCGCCGATGCTTCTGGCGACTCACCGGGCGGCGCCACCGCAACCGATACGTCTGACTCGGGTACGGACCCGGATGGCAACGGTAATGGTGACCCAACGGACGACTCAGACCCGACGCCTGTCACGTTTGCTGAAAATCCGGAAATCGGCCTGGCGAAGGCAATCGAGGGCGTGGTCATCAATAACGGCGATGGTAGCTTTGAGCTGACCTATCGGTTCGTCGCTGAGAATTCCGGTGACACGCCTTTGAGCAGTGTTCAGATAACAGATGATCTGGCGGCAGCATTCGCCGGTGCGACGTTCTCGGTTGATGCGGTTAACAGCGCCGACTTCACGGTCAATTTCCCAGGCTTTGACGGCGATGGCGATCAGGATTTGCTCGCGGCTGGCAACACGCTTGCCACGGGTGCAAGTGGAACGGTTGACGTCACTCTTACGATTACGCCCGGCGCAAACCTTGGGCCTTATGACAACACGGCGGATGCGAACGGCACAGCGCCGGGTGGTGGCGTTGCAACGGACATCTCGGATAACGGGACGGATCCGGACGGTAATGGCAATGGAGATCCGACCGATGATTCGGATGTAACGCCGGTTACGTTCGTGGAGAACCCCGAGCTTGGCCTGGCCAAAGAGATTCCGGCCGCGCCGACGAACAATCTGGATGGCTCGTTCACGCTGACCTATCGATTGTTCCTGGAAAACAGCGGTGACGTACCGGTCAATGGCGCGCAGATTACGGACGATCTTGCGACGGTCTTTACCGATGCGACGAGTTATACCGTCGACAACGTGACGTCAGCCGACTTCTCCGTGAACTTCCCTGGCTTCAATGGCGCGGCGGATACCAACCTGCTCGACGGCAGCGACAATCTCGCCGTCGCAGCGTCTGGTAGCGTCGATGTCACTGTGACGGTTACGCCGGGTGCTGATCTCGGGCCTTACGACAACACAGCCGACGCCAGCGGTACTTCCACAGGCGGCGCCCTGGTTACCGACACGTCTGATCTCGGCACTGACCCCGATGGCAATGGTAACGGCGACCCATCCGATGATTCGGACGTAACGCCGGTGACCTTTGTCGAAGGCCCAGCGATTGCTGTCGCCAAGACGGTATTGATCGCTCCGGTTAACAACAACGACGGCAGCTATAGCCTCACCTATCGAATCGCGGTGAGTAACTCCGGGGACACGCCGCTAAACGCAGTCCAGGTTACAGACGATCTTGAAGCGATATTTGGCGTAGGCAACGTGGTTGTAGATAGCGTGGCTGCGTTAACGCTGACACCGAACGTGGCCTACGACGGCCTTAGCGCTGGCGATGTTGATCTGCTCGACGGGACAGATTCACTCGCGGTGGGTGCGAGCGCGGATATTGATGTCGCGATCACGGTCACGCCTGGCGCCAACCTTGGCCCGTTCGTAAACGTCGCCAACGGCTCGGGCACGTCGCCCGGCAATCAGGCCGTCAGCAGCCCGGGTAACGCGCCGAACGTGAGCTTTACAGAAACGCCCCAGATCGGCGTTGCCAAGCTGCTGAATGCAGCGCCCACGAACAACGGCGACGGTACCTATGCGCTGTCCTATCTGATCACTGTGGAAAACTCTGGTGATGTGTCGTTGTCCGCTGTGCAGGTTACGGATGATCTCGCCACTACGTTTGCACTTGCCGACAGTTTCACTGTCGACTCGGTGACCGCCTCGGCCGGTCTGACGCTCGCGCCCGGTTTCGACGGCGACGCGTCCGCTGACCTGCTTGCCGGCACGGATGTGCTTGCGGTTGGACAGAGCGAGACCATCACGATCGCGGTAACCCTCACGCCTGGCAGTGTGCTCGGCCCTTACAACAACACGGCTGTGGCCATTGGGACTTCACCCTCGGGTGCGACCAGCACCGATAACTCCACGGATGGTGTTGATCCGGACGGCAATGGTAATGGCGATCCGTCGGACGATAGCGTACCGACAGTGGTGACCCTCACGGAAGCACCGGAGCTTGGCCTCGCCAAAGCGGTGGTATCCGGCCCGACGAACAACGGCGACGGCACTTACACACTCGATTATCAATTTGTTGTCGAGAACAGCGGCGATGTCGAGATCAGCGGGTTGCAGATCACTGACGATCTATCTGCCGCATTCGCCGGGGCAACCTTCACCGTCGATTCGCTCTCGAGTGCTGACGTCACAGTTAACGCGGCAGGCTTCAATAGCGCGGGTGATACGGACCTGTTGGCAGGAACCGACAGCCTGGCGGTTGGCGCGAGCGCGACTATCGATCTCACGATCAGCGTAACTCCGGGTGCAAACCTCGGGCCGTACAACAACACCGCCGTAGTCGCGGGAACGTCTCCCACCGGAGCGCCCGTTAACGATACTTCCGATGACGGCGCGGATCCGGACGGCAACGGCAACGGCGATCCGAGCGATGATTCGGATGTGACACCGGTGACCTTTACCGAATCGCCGGAGCTGGGTTTGGCGAAGGACGTGTTCAGTGGCCCGGTCAACAATGGTGATGGCACGTACACGCTGGGTTATCGGTTTGTTGTTGAGAACAGCGGCGACGTTGTCATGAGCAACTTGCAGATCGCTGATGATCTGGCCACGACATTCAGTGACGCGACCGGATTCACCGTCGACGCCGTAAGTTCGGGAAGTCTAGCGGTCAATTTCCCCGGCTTTAACGGCGCCGGCGATACCAACCTGTTGGCAGGCAACGAATCACTTGCCGTCGGCGCCAGCGCCAGCGTTGATGTCACGGTTACGGTCACGCCGGGTGCCGATCTTGGCCCCTACGACAACACGGCGACCGCGAGCGGTGAGTCGCCGACCGGCACGCCGGTTTCGGATGTGTCTGACTCGGGCACGGATCCGGACGGCAATGGTAATGGCGATCCGAGCGATGATTCGGACGTCACCAGCACATCGTTCTCGGAAGCGCCGC
>CAYGQC010000100.1:6916-10458 GCA_964351875.1 uncultured Pseudomonadales bacterium | reverse complement strand
GGCGATCCGAGCGATGATTCGGACGTCACCAGCACATCGTTCTCGGAAGCGCCGCAGATTGGCGTCGCCAAACAGGTCACCGCGGGGCCAGTTAATAACGCTGACGGCACTCATACGCTGACGTATGCGTTCCTCATTGCGAATACCGGTGATGTCGCATTGTCGTCTGTGCAAGTAAGCGATGACCTTACTGCGACTTTCGCGGGTGCGTCGAGCTTTGTGGTGGACAGCCTGACATCCGCTGACTTCGCGATATCGGCCGGCTACGACGGCGGGGCCAACACGGATCTTCTCGCGGGCACGGATGTGCTTGCCGTCGCAGGCAGCGGAGCGATTGAACTTGTCGTCACGGTAACGCCAGGCGGCAACCTGGGTCCGTACGCGAATAGCGCGACGGCATCCGGCACTTCGCCTGCAAACGCGCCCGTCAGCGATATCAGTGATGATGCCGCGAGTGTCGACGAGAATGGCAACGGCGACCCGGGTGATGATTCTGACAGTACCGATGTCACGTTCACCGAGAACCCCGTGATTGGTCTCGCGAAGGCGTTGCTGTCTGGCCCCGATAACAACGGTGATGGCAGCTACTCACTCGCCTACCAGTTTGTGGTCAGCAACGAAGGTGATGTGGATTTGTCCTCGGTGAACATCACCGAAGATCTGGCCACTGTGTTTGCGGGTGCGGACAGTTTCGTCGTTGACTCGGTCTCAAGCGCAACGCTCACGCCGGCCGCTGGATTCGATGGCTCGGCAAGCACGGGCTTGCTGGCCGGCACGGACATGCTGGCAGTCGGCGCTCAGGCTACGGTCGATCTCGCGATCACCGTTGTGCCTGGAGCCAACCTCGGCCCTTACCAGAACGTTGCGATTGCTGAGGGCGAGTCGCCGTCCGGCCAACCAACGACGGATGATTCTGTTGCCGGTGGCGATCCCGATGCCAATGGCAACGGTGATCCGACAGACGACAGTTCTTCGGTCGATGTAACGTTTGCCGAGAACCCACAGTTAGGCCTGGCGAAGACCGCAACGTTATCCGCGCCGAACTTCGACGGTACGTTTACGACAACGATAGAACTCACTGTTGTGAATAGTGGTGACGTTGAGATTCGCAACCTGATCGTTGCCGACGATCTGGCGACCAACCTGGCACCGGCTACGGTAACGGGCGTCACTAATGTTGCCGTAGTCGGTTCGTTGACGGCGTTGAATCCCAACTTCGACGGCATTGCAGATCCCAATATCACGGATGGCGGCGAGTCACTCGCACCGGGTGAGTCCGCGGTCATTACTTTTGACCTGACGTTCAACGGCAACGGCAACGTCGGACCGTTCAGCAACCTCGCAAACGTTGCGGGCGAGTCGCCCGGCAACCCGAATCCAGGACAGCCGAATGTGGAAGACGACTCCACCGAAGGCAGTAATCCGGATGCCAACGGCAACGGCGATCCAACCGATGACACAACGCCGACCGTGATTGAGTTCAATCCCGGCGTAGATGGCACGGTTGATATCACCGATGAGTCGGTACCCGGTGATTTATTGGATGTGACCGTGACAGACGCGGACGAAAACATGGATCCGGCTGTCACTGAATCCTTCGACGTCACGGTTGTTAATGATCAGACCGGAGAATCCGAGGTCATCACAGTAGTTGAGACCGGGCCGGACACTGGTGTCTTCGTCGCACAGGTTCCGACCTCCTTTGCACCGAATGCCGGCGCCGATGATGACGGCACGCTCGTCACTCGTCCCGAAGACACCGTTACCGTTCTCTATGAGGACCGCCTGACGGCAGTTGGTGATGTTCAAACGCGAACAGATACGGGCGTGGTTATCGGCCTCGCGACCATCGAAGGCAACGCTTGGCTCGATTCGGATACGGATGACGTCTTCGATATCGGCGAGACGCCTCTCGAAGGCTGGATCATTCGCGTTGAGCGTGATGGCGTATTCATTGCCGAAGTGCCGGTTAATCCGGACGGCTCTTACAGCATTGCAGAATTGCTCCCAGGAGCAGGGTATTCGGTCGCGTTGATTCACCCGGATAGCGGCGTAACGTTCGGCACGCTCGAAGGCCTTGATCTGCCTCCTGAAACGGTTGTGCTGGAACAGAACCTGCCGATCGATCCGACTGGGGTGTTCTACGATTCCGTTGAGCGCACGCCGGTTGAGGGCGTGATCACGACGATCGTGAATTCTGCGGGCACGCCGTTGCCGGCTGCATGTCTGCTGCCGAATCAGCAGGATCAGACGTCCGCGGCTGATGGACTCTACCGGTTTGATCTGATTCTCGGCGCGGCGCCTGCGTGCCCGTCGGGCGAGACGTTCACGCTGGTCTATCAGGTGCCCTCGGAGTTCAATCCAGGTATCTCTGCGCTCTTGCCGCCGATTGGTGGCGCTCTGGATCCGACTGGCCTGGGCGACCCATTGCGCGTCGCGCCACAGTCAGGCGCGCCGACGCTTGCGCAATCTACCGACTACTACCTGGCGTTTACGCTGGAGAACGGCGATCCGGACATCGTGTTCAATCACATTCCGCTTGATCCAGTGGGTGTTGGCGGCTTCACTGTTCGGCTGACGAAAGACGTCAATCAGCCCACGGCGACGGTTGGCTCGCTCGTTTCCTACACCATTACGCTGGAGAACCTGTCCACGGTCACATTGCCAGGCGTCAGTGTCGTGGATTCGCTGCCGCCGGGCTTCAGCTACGTGGAAGACTCCGCGATTCTGGATGACGGTACGGATGCGCTGATCGTGAGTGGAACGCGTCCGGTCACATTTGCTGGCATTAACTTGCCGCCAGACACCCGTCGCGTCCTGCGTTACGTGCTGCGCACTGGCGCTGGCGTGACGCGCGGCGAGTACGTCAATACGGCAGAGCCGTTTATCGGCCCTGCGCCGATCGGTAATCGTGACAGCGCGGAAGTCGTTGTCATCGCGGACCCGGACTTCGAAGAGACGACGGTCATCGGCAAGGTCTGGAACGATCGTGACGAAGACGGTTGGCAGGATCTGGCGCTGGCAACACAGCTCAACGTTTCCGTCACGCTAGCCAGCGGCGGTCCTGGTCGTAACACGTTGGTGCGTCTCGGTAGCGCGCCGGCACGACCGCTTGATGGTCAGCTGACCGGTGGTGGCGTAACGATCGAAGAGTTGCCGGGTACTTATGGTGATGCCGACCTGCGCGCCGACAACACAGTTGTGCTGCGTGAGCGCTTCGATTCGCCAGTGAGCGTTCGAGAAGTTGTCTTACGGACCATCGAGGGCAGCGTGATCAAACTCGATGAGTTAGGTAACGCCAGCACGGATCATCGCGGCCAGGTTCGCCGCGGCGAGAACAGCCAATCGCTTGAAGCGAGTTATGACGTCTTCGAAGTTGATGGCGGTTTTGAGCTTCGCGTCGAAATCGTAAACCGGGGCATGGATGAGCCGGGAATACCGGGTGTACGACTGGCGACGGTTGAGGGCTTGTTGATCGAAACCGATGCCTACGGCCGTTATCACATTGCGGGCGTCGACGGCGGTTTCTTCGAGCGCGGCCG
>CAYGQC010000100.1:0-6906 GCA_964351875.1 uncultured Pseudomonadales bacterium | reverse complement strand
CTGCGGAAACCATCTTCACGACGGAGAACCCGCGCGTGAAGCGGATCTCCCAGGGCCTCATGAACCGCTTCGACTTTGGTGTTCATCTGCCCGAGAGCGCGCCACTGGAGCAGCGATTCACCGTCAAGATTGCGGAGATGTTCTTCATTCCTGGCAGCGCGACTGTAGAACCGGGTTACCGGGCAGCACTGAGTGACCTCGCCGACAAGCTCGCTAACGGTTCGTTCGTGACGCTTTCCATCGAAGCGTTCGCCGATCCAACTGACGCGGGTGCGGGTGCGGGTGCGGGTGCGGGTGCTGCGCTGGATCTTGCCGAGCGACGCGCGCAAGCGCTTATCGAGGCACTGTGCGAGCTCGCGGGCCGAGACGTTTCCGAGAACATTGACGTGAAGATTGCACCCATCGCGCCCACCGCGAGTGTGGGCGATGCGCGTAAAGGAGAAAGCCTCATGAGCATGAAGCAGTGGCTCAGTGGTTTGCTGATGGCCGCATCGAGCGTGGCCTGGGCCGATGAGCACAATATCGATTGCACTGCGCTCGATGCTTGCCGTAGTGCCGATGGCATTCCGGTGATCGTAGTTGAGGAGCACTCTTCTAGTGTTTACGAGCCGTCAACCGCGCTACCGGATCAGGGTCGCGTCGACCTCTATGGCGAGTCCGTACAGCGGCTGGTTGATGGTGGCGTGATCTGGCTGACGGAAGACCCTGCAGGGTTAACGCCTCAGCTTGCCATTGAAGGCCCATCTCACTTGCCTCTGCGTGGTGGCCAGATCGATGGCGATCAGGAGTTCGTCATCTACACGAACTACGCGGCGTTTATCGAGTCTCTGGAACTTCGCATCTACCGCGATCGAGATGTCGATCAGCGTGATCCCATCGCAGTCATGGCGATTGATGTGAGCCAGGACAAGCGCAACCTGTATCGCCTGTCCTGGCCGGTCGATGGTGACAGCAATCTCGCTGATGGTGCGGCGAGCGCCCTGGGCGTGTCCGGATTGAACTATGAGTTGATCGCGACGAGTGCCAACGGCGAGCGAGACCGCACATCGTTGAAGCGAATGTTCTTCATCGATGCGGACCTCTACGACTCACATCAGGCGAAGAACAATCGCTTTGGCGAATCGCTAGTGCCAGAGGTTGTTCTGCGCGAAGCGGAAGACGGCATTGTTGTATTCCTGCCGCCCGTTAGCGGAAGCGAAGTCGCCCAGACGTTGCGCTTTACCTTCGCTGAGTTGTCCGCGGAGCTTTCAGGCACAGACAAGGAACAGCTAGCGGCGGAGTTGGACAGGCTTGAAGGCTCCGAGCTCGTGCGTATTCGCGCTGATGGTCATACCTCATCCTTGGGTATCGCCTCACGCAGCCGACACATCTTTGCCGACAACTACGCGTTGTCGAAAGCGCGCGCGCAAAGCGTGGTCGATTTTGCGAAGGCGCATCTCGGCTCGCTAGACGCGGCGGTTGAGGCCAATGGCTTTGGCCCGAAGCAACCGATTGCGAGTAACGAAAGCCCTGAAGGCCGAGCGACGAACCGACGCGTAGAAACGCTGCTTGCGACGCAAAGCGAAGGCGACAGCAGCAAGGTAGTTGTCGTGGATCGCGCGTCGGGCGCAGCGCTGGCCTATCAGCCGCGAACCGTGACTAGCCTGGCGGACAGCGATGATGGTCGCGCTCAGGACCCGGCGCTGCGTGCCATGGGGAGAAATGACTTGGCTACCCAGCGCATCCCGGTCTACGGCTCACGAATTCGTATTCAAGGCACCGATCTGGGCGAGGACTACCGTCTCTGGCTGAACGGCGAGCCGGTCTATGTTGATGACGCGCGCGCGTTCGCCTATGAGTACCTGTTGCCCATTGGCGACCATCGCTTTGACCTGGTCGTCGCGAATAGCGCTCGGGTTGTGGTTGAGCGAAGCATGCCCATCATGATCGATGGTCAGTATCACTTCATGGTGGCGCTCGCCGATTTCACGGCGAGTGACAACGACATCTCGGGTTCACTCGAGGCGCTATCGGGTGACGATCGGTATGACGAAGACATGCTGGTGGAAGGACGGCTTGCCTTCTATCTGAAAGGCAAAGTGAAAGGCAAATATCTGATCACGGCTCAACTCGATACCCGGGAAGAAGAGATCGATGACCTCTTCTCGAAGATTCATGAGAAAGATCCCGACAGCCTGTTCCGTCGCCTCGATCCGGATCGCTACTACCCCGTCTACGGTGACGATTCGAAAACCGTCGCCGATACAAACTCCCATGGCCGCATGTATGTGCGCGTGGATTGGGATCGATCGCAAGCGCTGTGGGGCAACTTCGATACCGGTCTAACCGGCAACGAGTTGATTCAATACAACCGGGGTTTGTACGGCGCGCGTCTAAGCTACGAGAGTCTCTCGGCAACCGAGCACGACGACACTCGTACGCTTGCGAACGTGTTTGCGAGCGAAGGCCAAACGGCGCTGGGTCACTCTGAGTTTCTGGGCACCGGTGGATCTCTGTACTACCTGCGCCACACGGACATCCTTCCTGGCTCGGACAAGTTGCGTATCGAGATTCGCGATCCCGATACGAATCGCGTCATCGATAATCAGTTGCTCACGCGAGAGATCGACTATGAAGTCGATGAGATTCAGGGGCGCGTGATCTTGTCCAAGCCGCTCTTGCAGGTATCCACCCAAAGCGCGCCGTCGCTGATCAATGATGGGCCAGTCGATGGCAACGTCACCATATTGGTTGCTGACTACGAGTACGTGCCCGATGGATTTGACGCCAACAACGTAACCGCGGGCGCACGTGCCAAACATTGGATCAACGACAGTATTGCTGTTGGTGGCACCTACGTCGAAGAAGGCCGCAGCAACGAGGACTATCGACTCGGTGGCATAGACGTCACGCTGAAGCCGAAACAGGACACCTACCTGAAAGTGGAATGGGCTAGCTCGGAAGCGACGCAAACGTCGCGCTTCTTCTCAACCGATGGCGGCCTGTCATTTGCAAACTCAACACCGACGGGCCAGGGTGATCGCGCGGGTGATGCCTGGGGCGTCGATTTGCATATCAACGCGGGTGACTACGGTGGCAATTCCGAGTGGGTGAGCAATCTGTGGTTCCGCGATGTGGACGATCAGTATTCTGTCGCGCGCCGAGACGACGGCAACAATACCCAGGAATACGGTTTCGAGACGCAGCTGCCGATTAGTAACACCTGGCTTGTTGGTCTACGCGCATCTCGAGTGGATGTTCAGGATCAATTTGAGCTGACCGAGATCGGCTTGCAGTCGGACTGGCGTATCGGCGAGCGAGGCGTGCTGGCCAGCGAGCTGAAGCATGTTGATCAACGTCGCACAGGACAGGCCGATGCGGACGCATTGCTAGCCGGGCTGCAGTACGAGCATCGCCTCACCAATCGGTTGACGATGTTTGGTGGCGGACAAGTGACGGTTGATCAAAGCGGCTCGTACGACAACAACGATGCCGTCAACCTTGGCGCGAAGCTTGCTGTCTCTAGCGACACGAACGCTCAGGTGGAGCTGCGTGATGGCCATCGAGGCTCCGGCGGGGTCGCGACCTTGGAACACGCGCTCAACAGCAAGCATACGGTGTATGGAACGGTTACCCACTCAACCGACACGACCAACGATCCGTTTGCGCGCAGCGATAACGGTGCGTCGATGCTCGATAACGTCGGTACCAACTTCGCGGTTGGCCATCGCTGGCGCTTGAACGATCGCACCCTGATCTTTACCGAAGGCCAGCACAGTCGAGGTCCGGATTACTCCGGCGTCGGTGAAGTGTTCGGCATCGATTACGCCATGAAAAGTGGTTGGCACCTGGGCTTCACCGCGCAGGATGGCGAGATTACCGGCAACAACGGTCTGGTTGATCGTCAATCGTTGACCGTTGCGGCAGGCTATCAGTCACGGCGAATCAACTTCTCCTCGCGGCTCGAACATCGCGATGACTCTGGCGCGGAAGACGTTGTGCAGTGGCTGACAACGAACCGACTCGACTTCAAGATCAATGAGACTTATCGCCTCGCAACCAAGTTGAACTGGTCGGATAGCGACAGCGATCTGGGCAGCGATGAAGACGCCAAACTGGTAGAAGGCTCGATAGGTCTTGCTCGACGCCCGGTTGATACCAATCGCTTCAACTGGCTCGCCAAGTACACCTATCTGTACGATCTGCAGAGCTTTGGTCAGGAAGATAGTGAGACCGATCAGCGTTCACACGTCATGTCCTGGGAAGGCATCTATCGATTGAACCGTCAGTTTGATCTGGGCGGCAAGGTTGCCCGGCGGGAATCCGAACTTCGGCTCGGCCGCAACAATGGCCCGTGGTTCGAAAGCACCGCCAATTTCGCGGCGACCCGGCTGCGCTGGCACGTCATCCACAACTGGGATGGCATGCTCGAGTATCGCTGGCTGGAAGTAGAAGAAGCCAACAATGAACGCGCTGGCTTTCTGGCGACCATCAGTCGGCATATTGGCGAGCACTTCAAGGTTGGTGTTGGTTACAACTTCACTGACTTCTCGGATGATCTGACGGATCTGGACTACGACCACAAGGGATTCTTTTTGAACGTGGTGGGTAAGTACTGATTCGGATCGCTTGCGTTCCGAATCAGTATCCCGAGCCGATTGGTCGCCACGGCGACCAGTTGGTGTGGGGATCTTCTGAGGTTGGCGCTTGCTCTTTACCCGCGCTGCACACATCCGTGTGCTTGCGCTCTCTTACGACCGCCGAATCCCTTCGGCGGCGGCTCGCACATCCTTGTGCTCGGATCTCCTCCAATGCTCACTGGGACACCCGCATCCATGCGGGCTCGTGCTGAAACATTACCCGGTTGTTTAGGCCGCCCCTCCCGTACCCCTGTCTTCACGTGGAGTGGAACGCGCTACATCGTGCTACGCGGTGATCTCTCGAGTACTTATATCGCCGCGTTGTTGCTTCGCAACGTCTCGCGATGACGGTCAGGGAAGGTATGCCGAACAACCGGGTAACTTTTCAGAGAAGGCCGGCAGGGATGCCGGCACCTCAAGGAGCATCGTCTGTATGTGGGCACAAGGACGTGCCCACCCGCCGCCGAAGGGATTCGGCGGTCGTAAGAGAGCGCAAGCACACGGATGTGTGCAGCGCGGATAAAGAGCAAGTGGCATACTTCCCCGGTCATCGGGGGAGAAGAAAATGACCAGGCTACTCAGTATCTTGAGTCTTGCCGTGATTGTGGCGGCATGCGGCAGTGAGCAAACAGACTCGGTTTCTGCACCTGCTGCCGCACCAGAGCCGGCAACGGTTGCAGAACACCCGGTGAGCTATTCCCAACAACGCGAAGCCTGCGATCAGTATTCGGATACGCGCATGCCGCTGTTCGGTGACCTGCACGTACACACAAGCTATTCCTTCGACGCTGCGGCAAACACCATCGGTGCGACACCGGTGGATGCAAACCAGTACGCCAAAGGCGAAGCGATCGACTTCTGGCCCATGGCGGATGGCAAGCCGGCCGGTTCGTACCAGATTGACCGTCCACTGGATTTCCTGGCGGTGACTGACCATGGCGAGTTTCTCGGCGAGCGTCGCCTGTGTCGTGAGCCTGGCTCTCCGAGCTACGACAGCGATTTCTGTAAAGGAGCCCGGGTCAGCGAGCGCCAGGGCATGATTATGTTCGGGTCTGTCATCACGACGGATGAGCCCGCGAGAGTTCCGGAGGTCTGTGGGGAAGATGGAGCTCTGTGTCGAGAGTTTGCGACAACGCCCTGGCAGCGCATGGCGGAAGCGGCAGCCCAAGCGAATGACACCACCTCGGCTTGTAGCTTCACGAGTTTCGTGGCGTATGAGTACACCGGCACGCCGTTCACGTCGAACTACCATCGCAACGTCATATTCCGAAACAACAACGTGCCAGATCTGCCGGTTTCCTATATTGATGCGCCCTACGACAGCAAGTTGTGGGAAAAGCTGGACGCAGCCTGTGACGTTGGTGAGGGCTGCGACTATCTGACGATTCCGCACAACTCGAATCTGGCAAATGGCCGTATGGCGCCCTATATGCGGCTCGAACCTTCGCTTGAAAACAAGCGGGCCTATGCAGCGAAACGCCTCGAGCGTGAGCCGATCATGGAAATCTTCCAGCACAAAGGCGGCAGCGAGTGCATCAATGGCCTCGCGAGCGTTCTCGCGGCGCCGGACGAGCTATGTGACGTCGAGGCGGTGCGCGTGGTTGGCCAGGAAGAGCAGTACGCAACCCGGCGCCTCGATTCGGCGGAGTTGGTCATGGGTATTGCGAAAGAAACAACGCAGGAGTGCGCGCCGGGTGAAGTCGGCGGTAACGGCATGCTCGGCGCAGGTTGTGTCGATGCAACGGATTATCATCGCTCGGCGTTGCTCGTCGGCCTAGAACAGAAAGAGGCAACAGGTCTCAATCCGGTAAAACTGGGTGTGATCGGATCGACTGACACCCATACGGCAACGCCAGGCGCAGTGGCGGAGAACGACTGGCGCGGCGCGGTATCCAGTGAAGCTACGGCCGCTGAGCGACTTCAGCCTGGGTTGCTGACATCGAATATCGACGGCAACCCCGGCGGCCTTGCGGGTGTCTGGGCGGTTGAGAATTCGCGTGACGCTATTTTCGATGCCATGTTGCGCAGGGAAGTGTTCGGCACGTCGGGCCCGCGCATCGTGCCGCGGTTCTTTGCTGGCTGGTCCTTCAGTGACGAGCTGTGTGATGCCAGCGACCTGGTCGAAATTGGCTACGCGCAGGGTGTACCGATGGGTGGCGATTTAACGTCGCCCCCCTCGGCGGATTCGAAGCCCGTCTTTGTCGCTAACGCGCTGCGCGATCCTGCAGACAACGCCCGACCACTGGAGCAACTGCAACTGATCAAGGGCTGGATCGATGCGGCCGGC
>CAYGQC010000099.1:0-14723 GCA_964351875.1 uncultured Pseudomonadales bacterium | reverse complement strand
GAGGCTCCTGCGTTTGCCTGTTCAGCCAGCAGATCGGCATGCTCGCTCCGGGTTAGCACCAGGGCTACCTCGGCGTCGTCGATAATCAGCGCTAAGCGTTCTGCCGGGTAACCCGGATCCAGTGGCAGGAAAGCAGCGCCGGCTTTTAGCACGGCGAGTTGGGCGACAGCGTAGTCGAGGCCGGGGTCCAGGCACAGGCCGATGAGTTGGCCTTTCTCTATACCCTGATCAATGAGCCGGTGAGCAAGCGAGTTTGCACGCCTGACCAGCTCATAGAACGTCAGCGATTCTTTGCTGTCCAGATTCTCAACCGCAAGTGCGTCGGGCTGTGCTTGCGCCAGGCTGTCGATCAGTTCGGTGACAGGGCGTTCGCTCGCGTGCGACACCTCGCGACTACCCCAGCGTTGGACCAATTTCAATTCGTGCGGCGTCATTAACTCGATTTGGGCAATCGGCATCTCGGGATCTGTCTGAGCGGCAGCAAGAAGCGCCAGCATATGGTCGATACAGCGCTGCTGTGCGATCTCGTCGAAGATGCCCTTGTTGAAGTCGAAGGTCAGGCTGAGGCCACCGGTATCGGACAGATCCCAGACCTGTATCGAGAGCGGCTCACTGGCATACCAGCGGCCGGGGTGAACAATCGAGATTGCCGATTGGACGCCGTCGAAGTCGATGAAGCTGGACGGGACATAGTTGACGCCCACATCGAACGATCGATCATCGCTCGGGTTGCCGGGAGAGTATCTGGCGTGCTTGACAGCGTATCGATATTTACGGTTTAACTTCTTGAATATGCTCGATAAAGAATCTTCTATTTCGATCTCAATGCGCATGGGCGCCCAGCTGATAAGCGGGCCGTAGAGCGAACGGTCCAGGTCGGTCCTGCGATTGTGGAAGAACGAGCCGATACCGACTGACGTGTTCCCAGAGGCGCGAGATACCCACGCCGCGGTCAGCGCTGCCGACAGCATGAACAGGCTCTGATGCATGGTGAATGACTTGAATGGTGAGCCTTGTACCATCGCCCTGACCGCGCTCGCGGTTTCTGCGGGTAGGTCGATGGTCCGGCGCACGCATTCTGCCGTGCCGTCCGCGCGATCAACGCCGTAGAGATTCAGAGCCGGTAGGGGAGTGGCGAGCTCCTTCGCCCAGTAAGCCGCTGCTTTGTCACAGGCTTCGCTTGCGACGTATTCCTGATCGGCCGCAACCGCGACGTCGAAACTGGCGATCTCGAGAGCAGGCAGGGAGTCGAGATCGTCACCGTTTCGCGACATCTCTGAGTAGGCATCGCACACCGCCTGATAGTGGTTGGCGAAGGAATAGAAGTCGTTGATCAGGTGATGTTCGACCCAGTCCCAGACGTATTCCGACTCAGATAGTTTGATCAGATAGTGGCGCTGCAGGCGGTCTTCGATATCAAGCTGCACGTCGCGTTCGCTTGCCAGCCACTGCTCGAACCGGCGCTCGGGGTCGCTGTTCCCAGAGAAATCCAGCTCGTAGAAATGTAGCGGTTGAGGCTTCGCCACTCGGTGCGGGACACCAGAGCGTTCGACAAAGGCGCTGTTATGCAGATCGCTAGACTTGTTTACGTAGCCGATCGCCCGACGCAGACGATCGGCGTTCACCGCAGTCTGCACGCGCACATACCCGCCAGTGTTGTACAGCGCCGGGTCCATCTTGTGCCCGAGCCAGAGGCGTTGCTGGGTGCGCGTCAGGTTGCTCGCCGTGTTCGAATCCATTGAACTCACCCGCTCGTCAGCCGCTTGCACGCTGGCGCAGTTGGTTACAACACGCGGTAAGCAATTCCTCAGTGTCATTCCATCCCAGACAGGCGTCGGTAATCGATTGCCCGTAAGTCAGCGGTTCACCCTTCACGGGGGATTGGCGTCCGGCAACCAGATGGCTTTCAATCATCAAACCCAGAATCGACGTGGTTCCGGCCAGAATCTGTTCGATGCAGGACTTCGCCACCGCAGGCTGTTTCGCGTGATCTTTGGATGAGTTGCCGTGGCTGCAGTCCACCACAATCGCTGGCGACAAACCGGCGCGGGTTAGTTGCTCTTCGCATTCCCGAATACTGTCGGGATCAAAATTGGGCGTTTTCCCGCCGCGCAGCACAACATGGCCGTAGGCATTGCCTCGGGTCTGAAAGACGCTCATGACGCCGGTATTGCTGATGCCCATGAAGTGATGCGATTCGCGTGCGGACTGCATCGCGTTGATCGCCACATCAATCTGACCTTCCGTACCATTTTTAAAGCCGACCGGCGTAGAGAGGCCGCTGGCGAGTTCTCGATGACTTTGAGATTCCGTTGTTCGAGCCCCGATTGCAGTCCATGTGATGAGATCGCCGATGTACTGAGGCACGGTGGTGTCGAGTGCTTCGGTAGCCGAGGGTAACCCCATTTCCGCGAGTTCGAGAAGCAGGCCCCGAGCGCGGCGCAGTCCTTCATCGAGTTCGAACGAGTCGTTGAGATTCGGATCGTTGATGAGGCCCTTCCAGCCAACCGTCGTTCTCGGCTTTTCGAAGTAGACGCGCATGACCAGATACAGCTGATCACTCAGCGCATCAGCCAGTGGCTTGAGTTTCGCTGCGTATTCTCTGGCGCTGTCGAGATCGTGAATTGAGCATGGGCCAACAACGACGAGCAAGCGCTTGTCCCGCTTGTCCAGGATGTTCTGGACGGTGCGTCTTGCCGTCGCTACAAATTCGGATGTTGCAGGCGAGGCGGGAAGCTCGGCCTTCAACTCGGATGGCGTCGGCAGGGGCTTCCTGTCCAGTACGTTGACGTTTTCGAGCGGCGAGTCGACGCTGCCCTGAACAGACTCCGCTGTTGTCATCGGGCACTCCTAGTAAGTTCGTCCATGATTGTACTCTTTTGCCGCAACGCTCCCGATTTGACTCTGAATCGTTGCCGGTTCGTTACCTGGGTGCTCGCTGCTAACGATCTACCAAGTAATCTGCTGCAGAAATTTATCGCGAGTCTGCACGTCGATTCGCGCGAGGATTATGCAGGCTCGTAACCCTCAACCTAGCAACCGTAAATTATGGCAGGCATTGCGCGGCGGGTAGTGATCGAATTCTCGAACCGTTAAACGCGATGGTTAGTTAACTCGAGTACGCGTCCGCCGATGCCTGCAGGATGCGCGCGGACTCCAAATCAGTGCGCTCAGCCCGGCCACCGTAGCGTGGCACGACGTTAGCATGAGCAGCCAAGAGCGTTGTGAGAACTTGTAACCGCTATGCTGAATTTGCTACGAAACGCTGACAATTCGTTCAGGCCAACCTTGAGAATTCGCGCCTATGATAGGTACTGGATCCCGGGCTGTCGGTATGGGTGATTGGCAGAGTTGCGCAAGTTCGTATCGCCGGTTTCATCGGACAGGTCACAGCACCATTTCGCCGGTCTTGGCAGACTGCATCGGGACTGAGTCTTTCTGGAGCGGATCTCGTTGATCCTGTCCGAGGATTGAATGCGACAGGCGATGCGATGAGCGGCGGCTAATGGTTAGCCGCGCGGCTTGGCGCTCTTTAAAGGCAGAGCAAGTTTGAGTAACGCTGACGGATTGACACGATCAGCATATGGACACAGTCAACAGGCCGCCACACTATTCCACAGGCGATTCACCGCCGAGCAACGGAGCTGCAGAAACCGATGAAAACCCTTCTGATCGACAACTACGACTCGTTCACGTTCAACCTGTTCCAACTGATCGCGGAAGTGAATCGGGTTCCGCCGATCGTGGTGCGCAATGACCACGCGCCCTGGTCGGAAATTCGAGAGCTGGAGTTCGACAACATCGTCATCTCGCCGGGGCCGGGGCGTCCTGAAGTGCCCGAGGACTTTGGCATTTGCCGGGACGCGATTGAACAGACGGAAGTTCCGTTGATGGGCGTATGTCTCGGCCATCAGGGCCTGTCCTATCTGTTTGGAGGCGAAGTCGACTATGCGGATACGGTCATGCACGGCCGGACCAGCGCCATTCATCACACGGGAGATGACAGCGGCGTCTTCGCCGATATTCCCAATCCGTTTACGGCGGTTCGTTATCACTCGCTGTACGTGAAGAGCCTGCCCGAAGAGCTGGAGAAAACCGCCTGGCTGGACGACGGCATGATCATGGGCGTTCGTCACAAGACCCGGCCGATTTGGGGTGTCCAGTTTCATCCGGAGTCGATCGGTACTGAGTATGGCCATCGACTGTTCGAAAACTTCCGTTCGCTGACGGCGGCGCACATCAAGAGCCGCGGTGTAATCGCAGTACCGAGCAGCTATAGAAACGCTGACGACTACAACGTTGTGAAAGACACCGCCGAGCGGTTCGAGGAGGGTGCTCGGGGTCACATCGATGGCAGCCCGTTCAAAGTTCACTACCGCCGACTGCCCATCAGCGTGGATGCGGACGACGTCTTCTTTGACAACTTTGCCGAATCGTGTCCGTCCTATTGGCTGGACAGTGCGCTCGTGCGTGGATTTTCGCGCTTCAGCTACATGGGTGACGCGAGCGGTCCTCATGCTGAGTACATTACCTACGATATGCACGGCAAGAGTCTGAAGGTCACGAAACAGGGTGAGACGAGCGAGAGCGACGAGAGCATCTTTCCGTACCTGGATCGCAAGTTGCGCGAGCGCCAGACCGTTGTCGAGGGGCTGCCGTTTGACTTCAACTGCGGCTACGCCGGATACCTTGGCTATGAACTCAAAGGCGAGTGCGGCACGCAAGCCCCGCACGTCGCAAATACGCCCGACGCTGCTTTTGTCTTCGGCGATCGAGTTATTGCTTTCGATCACGAAGAGGAGATCATCTATCTCGTCTGCCTTGATGACGACGAGACGCGCGCCAAGGGCTGGATGGACTTGATGGCCGAACGCCTGAAGAACACGCCGAAAGCGCCGCCATGGAGCCGCGCGTTACACCCCCAGCCTGTACAGCAAACACTGCGGCACACGCCTGAACAGTATCTGGAACAGATCAAAGCGAGCCAGGCGCAGATCAAGAAGGGTGAGACCTACGAGGTCTGTATGACCAATATGATCACCAATCATGTGCGCATCGATCCGCTTAACACCTACCGCGCGCTGCGTCATTCCAATCCAGCGCCTTATGCGACCTATCTGAACTTTCCGGAAGTGCAAACGCTGAGCTCCTCACCCGAGCGTTTCCTCACCATCGATCCTTATGGGGTCGTCGAAGCCAAGCCCATCAAAGGCACCCGCAAACGTGGCAAGACCACCGATGAAGACGAAGCGCTGTATGAAGACCTGCGTACTAACGAGAAGGATCGCAGCGAAAACCTGATGATCGTCGATCTTCTGCGTAACGATATCGGTGTGGTTTGCGATGTCGGCTCGGTGCACGTGTCCAACATCTTTGCCGTGGAGAGTTACGCAACGGTTCACCAGTTGGTCAGTACGATACGCGGGCGCTTGCGTCGAGGTGTGTCCTCTGTCGAATGTGTCAAGGCATCATTCCCCGGCGGCTCTATGACAGGCGCACCGAAGAAGCGGACGATGGAGATCATCGATCGCCTTGAGGGTGGCCCCAGAGGCATCTATTCCGGCTCCATGGGATTCTTCGGTCTGAATGGCAGCACGGACCTGAATATCGTTATTCGCACAATTGTCTGCGCGAATGACACCGTGACCGTTGGTGTGGGCGGCGCCATTGTGGATCTGTCCGATCCGCAGGACGAACTGGACGAAATGATTCTCAAATCGCAGGCGTTGGTGCATGCTCTGAGCGAGACTGCACTGGAAACGATCCCGATGGCACAGGCACAGGAGCCGACCGCGAATGGAAAAGCTGGCTGATTTTCGAAAGCAGATCAATGCTTTGGATATCGAAATCATCGCGCTGCTTGGCAAGCGTCTTGACGTTTGCCGGAACGTCGGCGAGTACAAGAAAGCCAACGAGATTCCGATGATGCAAAGCGCCCGGGTGGGTGAGGTGAAGGAACGCGTTGCCAAGCTCGGTGCGGAGCATCAGTTAGATCCAGATTTCATGCGTTCTCTGTATACGCTGATCATCGATGAGGCGTGCCGAGTTGAAGACGAGATCATTGACGGATAAACCCGCTCGTTGGTCGCCAGGCCTCCTCAAATGACTGCGTTTGCCTCAGACAACCCCATCGTCGTACTCGGTGCGGCCGGGGCCGTAGGCCGGCTGGTTACCTCTGTGCTGGCCGGGGCAAACTGCCAACTTTTCGATTTGATTGAGGATCGCGAACGAGGCATCACTGGCGCCGATGCCACGGACGAGATTGTTCGCGAATCCGTTGCCGCATGCTCCGCCGTTATTATCTGCCTTCCGGACAGCGCTGCGACCGCCGCGCTCAATACCTGGGGACGGCAGCTTTCGCCAGATCAACTTCTTGTGGATACGCTGTCGATCAAGGGCAGCTTCCTTGCGCAGAGCCGAGACCTGGGGCTCGACTGTCAGCAAGTCAGCATCAACCCGATGTTCGCGCCAGACCTTGATCCCACGGGCCGCCCGATCGCGGTAATTACCGTCCGAATGGGCGACAAAGCCAGCGAGTTCGTGGATCTGCTCACCGGCACCGGCGCCCAACTGATTCCGATCTCAGATGTGAGTGGTAACGAGCACGACAAGGTTACAGCCGCGTTGCAGGTAGCGACTCATGCAAGTGTCCTGAGCTTCGGTCTTACGCTCGCCGCACTTGGCTACCAGGCCAGCGACGCGCGTGATTTATGGACGCCGCCGCATCAAACGCTTCTGGCACTGCTCGCGCGAGTTGGCACGCTCAGCCCCGAGGTGTACCGGGATATTCAGCACGAACATCCGCTGGCAGAATCGGTCCGCTGTGCTGCTCGAGATGCGCTAACAGAGATCGGTACGGCGACGAGCCAAGAGGCTTTTGCCGCATTGGTTGAGCGGGCGCTCGAGCCGTTGGGTGACAGTCAGGATGACCTGGCAACGCTCTGCGCTGACCTGTTCTCGCGCAGGCCCTGAGCGACTCGCCCCTCTGGCCAACCACTGGGTTTGCGTTTTAGCACCTGGCGAGTGATCAGCCGAACAGCAGGTTCAGTGCGGTCAGCGACACGACGAGAAACAGCAGAGTCATGATCGAACCGACGCGGAAGAAGTCGCGCACGGTGTAACCGCCTGGCCCCATGATCAGTGCGTTTACCTGGTGGGTAGGCAGAAGGAACGAGTTGCTGGTCGAGATCGCGACGGTCAGGGCGAAGAGCGCGGGATCTGCGCCGCTCGCGAGGGCCAGTTTGATCGCGATCGGGACGAGCAACACCGTGGCTCCGACGTTGGACATCACGAGAGTGAAAGCCGTGGCCAGAACGGCGACGACGGCTTGCAAACCCCAGTCGGGCAGTGCGGGAAGCACGTCCAGTAGATGCATCGCGAGGTAGCTGGCGGCTCCCGAATTTGCGACGGCGTTACCCAGCGGCAACAAGCCAGCCAGAAGGAAAACCGTCTTCCAGCTTACGGCCCGGTACGCTTCGTCCATCGTCAGCACGCCGGAGACGATCATGCCGACAGCGCCGGTTAACAACGCAACTGGCAGCATGATCGAGGTAAACAGCACCAGAAAGAGAGACAACGCAAAGAAAGACAGTGCCAGAGCGACTTTGTACGGGTGTCTGGATTCGCGCGGATAGTCGGAAGTGACGACAACAAAGTCTCGGTTGCGCTCGAGTTCCACCAGCAAATCCCAGCGTGTGTGGCAAACGATTGTGTCGCCGCCCTGGAGTGGAGTGTCAGGCAACTCGTCCGTCAGGGCTTTGCCCGCTCGGAATATAGACAGAAGACTCAGGCCGTAGCTCATGCGCAACCGCAATTCACGGGGCGTTTTGCCAACGAGTGATGAATCCGGCGGAATCACAATTTCCGCGATTCCGGCGATGGAACGCGCAAGCAGATGACGGAACTCGCGAAGTTTGCCCCGCAGGGTCAACTGGCCGGAAGTGACAAACCGACGCAGGTTCTGCCGGTCAGCAATAACGGCGAGTGTCGCCGGCGCGGCGATCGGCGCGGCGGTTGGCGGCGAAACCAACACCTTGTTTGCGTAGCGCGACGCGACGATTTTCACGTCGTACTCGTTCTGTAACCCTTCGATGTCCAGGCCCACAAACGGGCTGCCAACGGGCACTTCCACTTCGCGCACCGCGGCGTCGATGCCGTGAATCCGTCGTAGATAGCGGACAGTGCCGCGTCCTTTGCTTCGCTGGCTTAACTCATCGGCTCGAGGCTTGAGCAGGCTCGGTCCGAACACCAGGAAGTAGATCAAGCCTGTAGCCACCAGCGCGAGTCCCACCGGCAGTACGGAAAACAGTGAGAAGGTCTCCATCACCTGATCCGGTTCCACGAGCTCGTTGGCGTTAGTGATCAGGTCGTTGAGCATGATGAGCGGACTCGACGCCACCATGGTCAGCGTGCCGCCGAGGATTGCGCAGAATCCCATGGGCATGACCAATTGCGACATGGCGATACCCGTTCTCGATGAGACTCGCGCCACGACCGGCAGGAACAGCGCGGCGGCGCCGACGTTCTGCATGAATGCCGAGATGCCGGCTACCGTGCCTGATATCAGCGATGTAATCCGTGGCCGGGTTCGACCGCCAACGTTGAGAATGGCGAACGCGAGACGATCCATAACGCCGGTCTTGTCCAGACCGCCACCGAGAATCATGACGGCGATGATCGAGACCACGGCGTTACTCGAGAGACCGGAGAACAGCAACTCTGGCGCGAGGAGGGTCTCGAGGCCCGGAACATAGATCAACAACCCCAGTAGCGTCATGATCACGATGGCCGCGACGTCTACCCGGAGCAACTCTGTAGCGAACAGAAAGACAGCAAGGCCGACTAGCGCCAGGACTAGCGCCATGTCGGTGGTTAGAACGGGAAGGGATTCCATCAACCCATGTTAGCCCTGTGGTGGTGGTGTTGTC
The DNA here is from genome assembly GCA_964351875.1 of uncultured Pseudomonadales bacterium. Classification (GTDB taxonomy): domain Bacteria; phylum Pseudomonadota; class Gammaproteobacteria; order Pseudomonadales; family Azotimanducaceae; genus JANSWO01. The sequence continues at coordinate 5,796 of CAYGQC010000099.1, read as the reverse complement.
TCAGCAGCATGAAGCTGGCGTAGAATCGCGGCGCTTTCTGCCGTGCGCCCAGCGCTGGACGTTAAGGCAACGGGAAATCGATTCAAACAAGAAACAATGGTGCGGTAATGCGGCGAAGATACGAGGGCGTGCTTTTCGACCTGGGAGGAACGCTGTTTGAGCACTTGCCGGTTTCGGATACCGATTCGAACCTGCTCGCGGTTCTCGACGCGAGGCACTCAGGTCGGTTTAACGCACCAGACGCGCTGGCCACCTATCGCAGGAGTCGGCACGCTAGCGAGCAGGCTCTGTTGGGGCGCGCCTTCTACTTGCACAAGCAGATCGTTCTCGGTGCGTTTGCAGACTTGCTGCAGGAGCTTGGGCTTCCACCTGACGACATCGCGGGCAATGACTTTTATGAGCGTCAACGCACGAGTGTCGTCAGCCGTCTCATGTTGCGCCGGGAAACCCTGGCAGTGCTCGAGTCACTGCGCGAGCGAGGCTGTTATCTGGGCATCGTATCCAACATCGACGACGACTATTTCCTACCCTTGCTCGAGCGCACAAGGTTGCGCTCCTATCTGAGACATTGCCTGAGCTCCGAATCTGCTGGTTCCTGCAAACCGGATGCGGCGATTTTCAAGAAGGCAATCGCGGTTAGCGAGCTGACAGCCTCTGACTTGCTTTACGTTGGAGATTCTCCGCTGCATGACGTCGAGGGCGCGCGGGGCGTGGGTATGGCCACAGCGTGGTTGGCCAGTGGCGCACCGGAAGGTGCAGACAAAGTCGCAGGCGCGACGGCTGACTACCGAATCGAGTCGCTAAGCGAGCTTGTCGACATCGTTGCCGGCCAGTAAAACAAGCTGTTCCAGAGTCTCGATAAGCGCTCGCCGACCGCCCGGCTGCCAGCCAAGGTTGTGCAGGTCATCGCAGCGGAGGCTGCGCGGTGGCCAGAGCGAGGGGGTCAGATCGTTGAAGTAGTCGTCGATCGACTGCCCTCGCGTGAGTGCAACCAGTGCCGAGAACAGCTCCTTCTGGGATAGCGCGATGTCAGAGCAGTTGAAGACACGTCCACCGACGCGTTCGTCATTGGCCTCCAGCAGGAGCAGGATAGCGCTTGCCACATCGTCGCCGTGCACTTCGGTGGCAATCTGTTCTCCAGGCGTGTCGCCAGTCAAACCCGTGTTACCCGGCCGTGCCTGCAAAGCCAGCGAATACCATTTACTCGAAGAGACGTTGCCGCGAACACCGTAGACGCCGGTAGCTCTGAGTGCGGTTGCCGACAGCGCGGATTGCGAGGAATAAACACGGCATAGATCTTCGGTCGCTGCCTTCAGCGCACCGTAGTGAGTGTTTGGCGCGGTCGCAGCGTCGTCTCCAATGCGGCCGTCCGCATCCAGCTCGTGCGGATCAATTGAATCGAATACGGCGCGTGAGGACAGCATCACGACTCTGCTGACGTTCGCTGCTTGTGCAAGCTCAAGCAGGCTGAGAGTCGGTAGAAAGTTGGCGCGCCAGAAACCTGCCGGATCGTCGCCTTCACCGCCGCGGTATCGACCTGGAGCATGGCTAAACGCGCTGTGGATCAGGGCATCGGCGTTCACGACAAGCGAGCGCTGGATGCTGGCGTCCGCAATGTCGCCGCACAACCAGGTGAGGCCTGGCTGATCATCGCGCAAAGTTTGTTTTTGGCGGCTCAACGCGACAACGCTGTGACCGCGATTGAGGAGGGCGCTCAGGACAAACTCACCGACAGCGCCGGATGCACCGGTTAGCGCTACGTGCATAGCGGATTGCACTGGTTGATGTACTGGTGTGTCAGCAGCTTGCTCACACTCGTACTGGATTCTTCAAATCGGGAGGGATCTTTCCTGTGTCTAAAACTCGGTGCCAGAGATCTGTCAGCGGCTGCAGTTGCGCCGAGCGCGAGTGACTCGCCTGCCAGGGTTTCTCGTACTGATAGTGCACAACGTTGATGGAACTCCAATCCCACAACTCCGGCAGATTGAAATACAAATACTGCAGGGCGTTGAAGGTGTAGGGGAGGCCGTGCCAGTCGGGGAAGTACGTTTCGAGAAACGTCTGATCCGTGCGTCTCCAGTAGGCCTGGGGCGCATCCAGCACTGCGATCATGTCCGCAAACGTCGCAGAACTCGGTTTCGCAACAAACACTCCGGAATTCAGACGATGCATATCCGCCAGTGTTTCGTAGAGGTTTGGTGCTGCAGAGAATTCTGGGTAGCCAAACAATCGATCGATGTTCCGCACCACAAGGGTATCGGCATCGAGGAAGACGATCCGCTCAAAGCCCGTTTGCTGCCACAGCCGTAGCTTGCAGAAGTTGTCCAGCGGTGTGTGAAAGACGGGCTTTTCACCCTTGGTAAATGGTGATTCGCCATGTAGCCGATCGCGGTCGTGGCGCTGGCAAAAACTTTCGCTCAGGGCTGGCGGCTCGACGTTGATCACGCGCGCGTTGAAGTTCTCGATCTCGGCGATTTCGGCCCCCGCTGACTCGAGGGCAAACGGCGTCGCCATAATCAGTAGCGGGGCAGTACTGCCGACGGCTTGAAGCGAGCGGGCGAGGGCGCGTGCGCCCAGCGCGTAGTCCGCGTTTGTCACCAACGTCGCGTAGGCAAAACTCACGGCCTAGGCAGAGCCGGAGCGCTTGAAATCGACGCCGGACTCAACCTTGCCGACCACCTTCTTGCCGATCGCCTTGGTCCATGCAGACGTGGAAGGAATGCGAGACATGTCGATGCGGTGTTGGTAGCGTCGCGCGACGTCAACAAGGTCTTCCAACAGGTTGTCCTGGAGGGTAATGGGTGACAAACCGAGCTGCAGGAATTTCTCCTTCACGACCACAAGATCGTTTTCGTCAGCCTCTTTCCGGGGGTTCGGCAGATAGGCAATCTCCGCCCCGGTGAGCCCAGCGACAAGGTTGGCCAGGTCGCGCACTCGATGGGTCTCGGTGACCTGGTTGAAAATTTTGGTTCGATCGCCAGCAGAGGGCGGGTTCGCCAGCGCCAGTTCGATGCAACGCACGGAATCCTGGATGTGAATAAAGGCTCGGGTCTGGCCGCCAGTGCCGTGCACGGTCAGCGGGTGTCCCACTGCTGCTTGAATCACGAAGCGATTCAGCACCGTGCCGTAGTCGCCGTCGTAGTCGAACCGGTTGATCAGTTGCTCGTGGAGACGCGTCTGCTCGGTGTGTGTTCCCCAGACGATGCCCTGGTGCAGATCCGTGATTCGCAGGGCATCGTTCTTGGCGTAGAACTGAAACAGCAACTGATCGAGGCACTTCGTCATGTGATAGACGCTGCCCGGGTTCGCAGGGTAGAGGATCTCCTGGCTTACTTTCTCGCCATCGGCTCGCGTGATATCGACATTGAGGTAACCCTCGGGAATGGCAGCGCCGATGGTTGAGTAGCCGTACACACCCATCGTGCCCATGTGCACGATGTGGCAGTCGAGGTTCACCTCGACCAGTGCTGCCAACAGGTTGTGCGTCGCGTTCGTATTGTTGTTGACCGTGTAGACCTTATGCCGGTCTGATTTCATGCTGTAGGGCGCGGCACGTTGCTGCGCCAGATGGAGCACTGCGTCGGGGCGGTGCTCGCCCAGCCAGACCTTCAGGCGTTCGTATTCGGTGGCGACATCGATCAGCTGAAATTCGATCGTCTTGCCGGACTCGGCTTTCCACAACCGCAATCGCTCCTGGATGGAATCCATCGGCGTCAGGGATTGCACGCCCAGCTCGGTATCGATCCAGCGTCTCGACAGATTGTCGATGATGGTCACCTCGTGCCCGAGACTCGACAGGTGAAGTGCGGCAGGCCAACCAATAAAACCGTCACCACCAAGAATTGCTATGCGCACAATGTGTCCTCAGCCGAAGCTGTTGCTAGTTTGGCGGCATTCTACTGCCGGCTGATTGGGGATTGCACCCGTGGAAAGGCGCGGGTGTTCGTGCAGTGGGCTAGGGCTACGATGGCTGGTGATCTATATCTGCCTGTGATTGCTCGCGCTCAACATATCTTAAGCAAGATACAAGATAAAATTCATAAAGCATTGAAAATTCGAACTAAACTAGTATTTCGCTTGAGGTTTTTGGCCGGGTTTGCTCAGCTTATCTGGCTGGGATCGAGCCGGCGCCGAGCGTTGCGGTAGCCTGCTCGGATTGACGTTGCTCACGCCTAGATCCGACCTTGGGGCTGGATTCAGCGTTCCAGCGAGGTGACTTTGTCGTTGTCCCGGCGCGAAGCTCTGACGAAGCACAGGCAAGGCTGATTTGCGATGTCGCCAGGTACTGATGTTCAACGACTGCTCGCAATCGTCATGGCCGGCGGGCTTATCACACCAACCGGGCTTACACTGCTGTTCTGTCTCCTCCTATAAAGCTGCCTCTTTGCGGCCGTGTCGGTTACGCGGAGGAGGGCGCATGCCCCTGAATCACCGGGCGCGAGGTGTGCTGCGCGGCGCCAGTTACAGCCACGATGAAAGCGAAAACTATTGAGCCCAAATGAATAGCGTTCCGCCGCCAACAGCTCTGACGCCCAGTAGTCATCGACGTCTGCTGTCTCGAATCGACTCGCTACTGACGAATCGGCTATGGGCTCAGATCCTTGTCGCGATGACGCTCGGTATTGGATTGGGTTTGGCACTGTCACCGTCTGGTGGCGCTTTGGTTGCCGAGTCGACGGCCAACACCATTGCGACCTGGCTCGCGCTGCCAGGCCGCCTGTTTCTGGCGATGATCCAGATGGTCGTTATTCCCTTGGTGTTCACGTCGATAGTGCTGGGCATAGCGACAAGTGGTGATTCGGGTTTTCTTAAGCGAATCGGCTCGCGCATAGCCCCGTACTTTGTCTTAACAACTGTGACGGCTGTGCTGATCGGTGCGTCCTTCGCGCTCTGGCTTGCGCCTGGTCAGTATCTCGATCAGAGCCTCTTCGCGGGAGCCAATATCGAGACACTCGAGATCTCGGACCCGCAGACCGATACAGCGGCAAAAATGTCGATTCAGTCGCTCCCAGAACGAATCATCGAGATTATTCCAGCCAATCCCACAGATGCGATCTTGTCCAAGTCCATGTTCCAGATCGTCATTCTGGCAATCCTGATGGCAATTGCGCTTGCGGCTGTCGCACCTTCCAGAGCCAAACCCATTATCGATCTGTGCGTCGCGTTGCAGGACGTATCGATGAAGGTTGTCAGTTGGGCGATGCTGCTCGCACCCTTCGCCGTGTTCGGGTTGCTCGCGCAGATCTGTGTACAAGTGGGACTGGAGGCCATCTTCGGCGTGGCCGCCTATATGGGTACGGTGGTGCTAGGCCTGATAACGCTACTCGTGTTCTATCTGGGGATCGTAGCCATCCTGGCGCGCAGGAATCCGTTTGCCTTCCTGAAGGCTATCTGGAGCGTGCAGCTCCTCGCGTTTTCGACGTCGAGTTCGGCCGCCGTAATGCCGTTATCGATGAAAACAGCGGAAGACAGCCTCGGAGTGTCACGGCCGATTTCACAGTTCATCGTACCGCTTGGCGCAACCGTGAATATGGATGGGACTGCGCTGTACCAGATGGTGGCCGCGATCTTCCTGACGCAGGTTTACGGCATTGATCTGTCGATGCCTCAGCTTGCGTTGCTCGCCGTAACGACGGTTGGGGCGTCCATAGGCTCACCGAGTACGCCGGGTGTCGGCATCGTCATTCTGGCGACTATTGTGCAAAACCTGGGGGTTCCTGCTGAGGGTGTTGCGTTGATTCTAGGCGTGGATCGTGTGCTGGATATGACTCGCACAGCGGTGAACGTCAGTGGGGA
>CAYGQC010000098.1:12643-15083 GCA_964351875.1 uncultured Pseudomonadales bacterium | reverse complement strand
GAGCTGCTGTCCTGTGAGTCTTTGGTGCTCAGCAACGAAAGCCTGTTGGGCCCGACGCTCGGTCGCGTCGCGCCCCATGAGCTTGTGCTGATCGACTCGTCCCATCGCTCGCTCGTGGAGGTTGAGCAAAGCCCCGTAGAGGCCGTCGCCGGTGTAAGCGACGTAGCCGTGGTGCCAAATACGTGGCGCATGGATATCACACGGCGCTACCTTTCAGCGTTTCCGCAGGGTCAGCTCAGCGGGGTAATCATCACCCACGTTGATGAAATGCCCCAGATCTCTCCCCTGGTCAGTCTGCTCAATGAGCTCGATCTGCCACTTCTGGCGTTGAGTATGGGTACGGGACTTCCGGACTCGCTGGAGCTGGCGACGCCAGCGTTGGTTGAGTCGCTCCTTTTTTCGCACCCGGCTTTAGTTGATTCAGCAATTGGCATAGGCAAAACCGGATTGCGAACTACGCTTATACAGAGCTCTGGGAGATTCGCATGAATCCTATTCAGGTGGTTGCGGTTACCGGCGGAAAAGGCGGTATCGGCAAAACCAATACATCGGTGAATCTGGCTATTGCGCTCGCACGGCGAGGCCGGCGTGTCGCGTTACTTGATGCAGACCTTGGCCTCGCGAACGTCGATGTGATGCTGGGTTTGAAGCCGCAGAGGACTCTGGCAGACCTGTTGAGTGGCGAAGCGGAAATCATCGATGTACTGATGGAAGGCCCCGCGGGGATCAGGATCGTTCCTGCTACGTCGGGTGCCCAGGACATGACGCGATTGTCCACCGCTGAGCATGCAAGCCTGATCAATTCGTTCAATTCCATCGCGCACCAGATCGACGTACTGCTGATCGATACGGCCGCGGGCATCTCGCCGGAAGTGACGACCTTCCTCTGCGCGGCTCAGGAAGTGCTGGTGGTGGTTTGTGATGAGCCGACAGCGCTTACAGATGCCTACGCGCTGATCAAGGTGCTTAATCAGAGTTACGGCGTGGATCGGCTGCGAATTCTCGTCAACATGGTTCGCAGCGATGAGGACGGCAAACGTACATTCGCGAAGCTAGAAAACGTATGCGATCGATTCCTCCATACGTCGTTGCTGTATGCGGGTGCGATTCCGTTTGATGACTATGTTCGAAGAGCGGTGCAGAAGCAGCAGGCGGTCGTCGACGCCTACCCGACTGCCAAGGCATCGCTGGCTTACATGGAGCTGGCCGAAGTCGTCAGCACCTGGCCGATTCCAGCCAGGGTCTCGGGAAACCTGCAGTTTTTCATAGAGCAACTTGCTCAGGAACATCGGGTGTAATGACATTGGAGACCGGTATTGCAGCCTATCGACAGGAGCAGAGCGGCGACGCGCTGGTGGAGCAATATGCGCCATTGGTAAAACGCATCGCTCACCACCTGCTGGCGCGCCTACCGGATTCGGTGCTGGCAGATGATCTTATCCAGGCGGGCATGATCGGGCTTCTAGAAGCCGCTCGGAGTTATGAAGCCAGCAAAGGCGCGAGTTTTGCGACCTTTGCGGGGATTCGTATCCGCGGCGCTATGCTGGATGACATCCGTCGGGGAGACTGGGCTCCACGCTCCGTGCATCGTAACGCGCGGCGGATTTCGGATGCCATGCGGCGTCTCGAGTCGAAACTTGGACGCGGCGTGCGCGACACGGAAGTGGCGGACTCTCTTGAGCTGGAGCTTGACGAGTACAATCGTATCGTCAAGGACGTCGCCCATTGCCGCCTGTTTAGCTTTGAAGAGATTACTGAGGCTGACGACGTTGGCGATGTGCTTCCGGGTGCGGATGACGATGATCCCTCCAGCCGCTATGTCGAGCGCTCGTTTCGAAAACAACTCGCGGATGCAATTCGCCAACTCACGGAACGCGAACAACTAGCGTTGTCGTTGTATTACGACGAGGAGCTGAACCTGAAGGAAGTGGGCGCAGTTCTCGGCGTCAGCGAGTCCAGGGTTTCCCAGATTCTGTCCCAGGCCTCGTTGAAACTTCGCGGCCTGCTCGACGAATGGCAGCGCCGACAATGAGTTTCGGCAAGAAAATTGATCCGACAGGGATCGCGCGGGAGTCGGCATGGACGTTCTAGCGATCGTTGGCATTGTTCTTGGTTTCGCCGCAATTCTCGGCGGTAACTTTCTTGAGGGTGGGCATCTGGGCGCTCTGGCGGATACCCCCGCCGGTGTCATCGTGATTGGCGGCACGCTTGGTGCCGCGATTCTGCAGACGCCGCTAACCGAGCTGAAGCGCTCGATAACGCTGTTGAGCTGGGTATGGCGACCGCCGCTGCACAAGCCTGCTGCTATCGTCGCCAAAATGAGCGCCTGGAGCCGTGTTGCGCGCAAGGATGGTCTGCTTGGTCTGGAGCGCCTGCTCGACAAGGAGCAGGATCCGTTTACACGCAAGCGTTTGGCGTTGTTGGTTGACGGCGCTGAACC
>CAYGQC010000098.1:11453-12633 GCA_964351875.1 uncultured Pseudomonadales bacterium | reverse complement strand
GGTGTATACAACGCGATGGGTGGCTACGCGCCTACGATCGGCATTATCGGCGCGGTGATGGGCTTGATTCACGTGCTGCGAAACCTGGCCGATCCGGACGCGCTCGGCGCCGGTATCGCGACGGCATTTGTCGCTACGATCTATGGGGTTGGCCTGGCCAATCTCCTGCTGCTTCCGATCGCCGGGCGCTTGGCGACGCTGGTTGATCGCCAGCAGCAACTGCACGCGATGGTGATCGATGGCTTGCTCGCGATTGCGGAAGGTGAACATCCGAAGTCCATCGAGATTCGATTGTCCGGGTTTGACGCGGCAGCCGCCTGATGCGCTCCGCTCTCGTTGCAGCACGAGCCCGTAGCGCCAGGCACCGCGCCCCACCCAGTCACGAGCGCTGGCTGGTTTCCTACGCTGATTTTCTGACGCTGTTGTTTGGCTTTTTCGTGGTGATGTATGCGATCTCCTCCGTTGACGATGCGCGCTTCCATACCATCAGCGAGATATTGATGCAGACCTTCAATGCCGACCAGAGCGCGATTGCTCCCATTCAGGTCGGCGATCCAGCTCGCTCTTCCTCTCCGTCGGTTATCGATTTTCGCGAGCAGGCTCGCAGCGTCGATACGGAGCAGGGCGACACGACCGTACCGATAGATGAGGACACGGTCCGCGAGCGTTTTGCCGGACTGGTTGACGAGTCAGCGCTGTCGGTGACCGCAGACAATGATTGGCTGCAGATCAACATGGATGCCCGGGTATTGTTCGCCCCAGGCCAGGCCGAATTGAATTCTGAAGCTGGCCCATTGCTTGATGAGCTTGCCGCGTTTCTTGGCGACCTGGAGAACAGAGTCACCGTGGAAGGCTATACGGATAACACGCCGACGAGTGGCTCGCGCTACCCGTCAAATTGGGAGCTCTCAGGAGCACGGGCAGCGAGCGTCGTTCGCGCGCTGATATCCCGAGCCATTGCAGCCGAACGATTGTCCGCAATCGGCCATGGTGAAAACTATCCGATCGAGACCAATGGCACAGCCGGGGGCAGGGCGGCTAACCGACGAGTCAGCGTGGTCGTCGCGCGCTCGAGCGCGCTTGGCGCAGACGATGGCTTCATCGTGCGTCAGGTGGTGAACCCGGAACCCGCGATCACGTCGGAGCGAACCGAAGATGGTGGCCTTCGCTTTGTCGCCGA
>CAYGQC010000098.1:0-11353 GCA_964351875.1 uncultured Pseudomonadales bacterium | reverse complement strand
TTAGTGACGCCGACTACTCGTAGCGCGCCGTAAAACTGGCGCCTTCGCGGATCTGGACTACGCTTTGGGTTGTGAAAGCGAGTCAAGAACACGGGGCACACTCGTCATGTTTCCTAAGATTACAATTTGCCGATTCGGCGCACCCTTAGGGCCTGGGTCATGAGCGTTTGGCCCGAGGCGTCGCTTGCCTGGCTGCTGTTGGCGCAAGCGCTGATGTTTGCGGCGCTGGCGGTGGCCCTGGTGCTGTCACTCGCACGGTTGCGTCGGGCGGATGTTCAGCTTGCAAAGCTGGCCGAACAGTTATCGGTCTATGTCGAGACGTCGGTTGAGCTGGCAGCGTGTGTGGACCGACGGTTGAATGACAACAGCGCTCCGCTGCCGGCGCGATCTTCCCGGCGAGAGCTCCTCGCGCAGGCGAGGGCGCGACGTGACGGCGGGCTGTCCATGGCACACATCGCGACGTCACTCGAGCTGAGCGAAGACGAGCAGGCGCTTCTAGCGATTGTTCCCGAGCCGCGTTAGCGGAGTATCAAAGCGCTTCAGCTTCCGCGCGGACGGCGACTTCTCGAACGCGACTGACCATTGCGCGTAGGCCATTGCCTCTGGTGGCACTCAAATGGCTGAGAAGGTCGAGTTCCGCGAATATCGCATCAATGTCCGTATCGAGTATCTCGCGCGGTGTGCGCTCGTTCAGCGCTGCCATAACGATGGCGATCAGACCGCGCACAATGTGCGCGTCGCTATCGATCTCGAAGATCAGCTTCTGGCTATGGGATGTCTCATCACCCTGCTGCCTGCTGTGTAGCCATACCTGGCTCTGGCATCCGCGGACGATGTTGTCGTCGGTTCGAAGCTCATCGCTCATAACGGGTAGCTCGCGGCCAAGATCGAGTAGAAAGCGGTATTTGTCTTCCCAGTCGTCAAAGAACGCAAAGCTTTCGCGAATGTCTTCAAGGCTAGTCATATCGGTTTAGAACAGGCCGAGGCTCAGTTGGGCTTCGTCGCTCATCATGTCCCGGTTCCACGGCGGATCGAACACCAGCTCCACATCGACCGTCTCGACAAACGGCACCTGAGCGACGCGTTCGCGCACGTCCGCGACTAAAACGTCACCCATGCCGCAGCCAGGTGCGGTTAGTGTCATCGTTATGGCGACGGTAGCGTTGTCGATGGCGACGTCGTAGATGAGTCCGAGCTCGGTGATGCTCACGGGAATCTCCGGGTCGAAGACACTCGCCAGAGCCTCGTTGACCTGATCTGGGTCTATCTTGCCGTCGGTGGGTTCTTCGAATGTCAGTCGCGTCGGCTCAAAGCCGATAGCGTCGGCGTTAGCGCCGTCAATACGCGCCATGTTGCCGTTGTAGACAACCGTGTACGTGCCACCCAGCGACTGAGTCAGCGTGACGAACACGCCGGCGGGCAGGGTGATCGGATCGCCGGTCGGTACTAACCGAGCCGCCACTTCCCGTTCTACCGGGACCAGTCGTCGTTCCACAGGATTTGTCCGTTTGTCTGATTTAGCTGGCGATGCTGAAGGATTCGCCGCAGCCGCAGTGACCGTCTGCGTTTGGATTGGCAAAACGCAGAGAGCGATTCAGCCCCTCTACCACCAGGTCAATGACGGTGCCCCGCAACATAGGTATGTCCGTTCTACGCAGGTACAGCGTTAGATCGTCAGCGATCGCAACCGCTTCGTCTCCCTGGTCAGCAGAATCGAGGTAATCCAGCGTGTACATGTAGCCGTTGCAGCCGCTTTCCTTGACGGCGAGCCGAATGCCCGACGCGCCGGTGGTGGCGAGCTGCGAGCGCACGTGGGCGATCGCGCTGTCAGTCATTGAGATCTCGGGATCACCGATATCGTTGGGATCAAAGCTGGATACAGTCATGCTTTTCTCACTCTGGTCAAAGTCGCCCGTTGTTTCCTGGTTTGGTCCGGGATACATCGACTGGCGACCATGTCGTTTGATTTGCGTGTGCTCAAAGGAACGTTACGGCTTTCTCGACGCCCTTGATCAGTCGCTCGACGTCGCTGTGATCATTGTACAGGGCAAATGACGCTCGAATTGTGCCGGGCAGCCCGAGTGCTTGCATCAGCGGCATTGTGCAATGGTGGCCGGTGCGAACGGCGATACCCTGCTGGTCGAGCAACGTGCCGATATCCTGCGGATGACCGAGGGTTGATACAAACGACACGACAGACGTGTGCTGTGCCGGCTCGCCAATGATGCGAATGCTCTCAATCTGCGCCAGTCCCGATCTTGCCTGCGCTACCAGGTCACGCTCGTGCTGATTCACGGCCCTGCGGTCGAAACTGCTGAGGTAGTCCAGCGCTGCCGCCAGGCCTACCGCGCCGCCAACGTTTGGCGTGCCGGCTTCGAAGCGATACGGGAGCACGTTGTAGGTGCTTTCCTCAATCGTGACGTGTTCGATCATCTCGCCGCCACCCTGCCAGACGGGCAAGGTGTCGAACGTATCGAAACGACCATACAGCACGCCTATACCCATTGGGGCGTAAGCTTTGTGGCCGGACAGCGCGTAGTAGTCGCAGCCGATCGCCTGAACATCAACGTCGACATGGGCCGTGGCCTGGGCGCCGTCGATCACGACCACAGCGCCAACGGCGTGGGCAAGCTCCGTAACCTCCCGGACCGGATTAATCGTACCGAGCGCGTTCGAGACATGACCGATGCTGACGATGGCCGTGCGATCATTCAGCCTGCTGCGAAAATCGTCCATGTCGAGATCGCCGACTGGCGTCACGCGAGCTGCGATCAGCTTCGCGCCACTGCGCTGACAGGCCATCTGCCAGGGGACGATGTTGGAGTGGTGCTCAAGCTGCGAAATGAGGATCTCATCGCCCGGTGACAGCCCGGCCGCCAACCCGGCAGCCACCAGATTGATGCTCTCGGTTGTGCCCCGGGTAAACACGATCTCATCAGTGCGAGCGGCGTTCACAAATCGCGCCACGGTGCTCCGTGCGGACTCGAAAGCGTCGGTCGCTTGCTCGGCGAGCTTGTGCGCTGCCCGGTGAACGTTGGCGTTGCTGCCGCGGTAATAGGCGTCAACAGCCGTCAGAACACACTCCGGCTTCTGGCTGGAAGCGGCGCTGTCCAGATAGGCGTCGTCCGCATTGTCGATCAGCGGGAAATCCGAGCGGGCGCTTGTGATGTCAGTTCTGAGATTCATGAACTGCCTCGTCAAACGCGGCCAGTGCGTCGGCGCTGAACTCGCCGCGCACAGCCTGGGCGAGAAATGCGCGCACGAGTGCCTGGCGTGCCTCGCGCTCCGGAATGCCCCGGCTGCGTAGATAGAACAGTGCGTCTTCGTCGAGTCGGCCGACTGTTGCACCGTGCGCACAGCGCACGTCGTCCGCGTAGATCTCGAGCTCAGGCTTGGCGTTCACCTCAGCGCTGTCCGCCAGAAGAAGGTTTCGACAGGAAAGATTGGCATTGCTGCGCTGGGCGTCAGGAAGGATGTGGATCCGTCCGATGCAGGTTGATTTTGCTTTGGCCTGAGCGACTGCATGCGCTCGAATCGTGCTCTGGCAATCGGGTACCTCGTGGATCACTTCCAGCGTCAGATCGTGGTGGCGGCCGCTGGCGAGCGCGCACGCGCTGTCGAGCTGCAGCGTGGCGTGCGGGCCGGCAAGTTTTATGCGGACATCAAAGCGCTGAGTGTCACCGCCGACCGCGTAGTGCATAAGCTGATAGTGAGCATTCTCGCCAATCGTCACGTCGGTAAGGTGCCACAAACTGTTGTCGTGACTGCACAGTCGTTCGTGGCTGAGGTGTGCGTCTCGCTCCAGCGTTATGTTGACGATCTGGGATTGGAATGGGCTCGGGTAGCGCTCGATTAGACGCGCGTGTACGCCAGCTTCGACAAAGACGTTGAGTTGCTGATGCCCAAACGCGATCGTACGCACCTCGTAATCACCCGAGGCGCTGATGACCAGTTGTCGGGGCGAGCATGCTTCGGCGCTGATCAGTCCCAGAGGAAACTTCACGTTGTCGGTTTGATCGGGGCTCGGCGCGAGTTGGGCTTCACCAGTACCGGCGAGTTCCCAGCCGCCTGCGTCCGAAGAAAAGGTATTCAGCAGCCGCTTAACGGGCGTGTATTTCCACGCCTCCCGCATTGCGCCTTCGCTGAGCCGAGGAGCGAGAGCGGCCGCGCCGGGCAGCGATTCCCAATTGCTCATTCGCTCAGCCATCCGTAACCCTTGGCCTCCAGCTCGAGCGCGAGGGATGCATCTCCAGAGCGAATGATCTTGCCGTCAGACAGAACGTGTACGAAGTCTGGCTTGATGTAGTCGAGCAAGCGTTGGTAGTGAGTGATCATCAGCACCGCGCGATCTTCGCGCAGATAGCTGTTTACGCCACGAGCGACGACTTGCAACGCATCGATATCCAGGCCCGAGTCCGTTTCGTCGAGTAGCGCAAGGCTCGCATCGAGAGCGAGCAGTAGCACAATCTCATTGCGTTTTTTCTCGCCGCCGGAGAAACCCTCGTTGACGCCGCGCTTGAGGAAGTCGGTATCCAGTGACAATTCGCCCGCGATCGAACGGATGCGCTTCATGAACGCCGCCGCCGATAGCTGTTCTTCACCGCGCGCGGCGGCAAGGCTGTCGACGGAGGCTTTCAGAAATTCCATGTTGCTGACGCCGGGAATCTCGACCGGGTATTGAAACGCGAGGAATATGCCAGCCTGGGCACGCTCCTCGACTTCCATCTCGAGAATGGACTTCCCGTTCAGGCGTACATCGCCTTTGGTTACGGTGTAGCCCGGTTTGCCTGCGACCACGTTCGACAACGTGCTCTTGCCGGAACCGTTCGGACCCATGATGGCGTGTACTTCGCCGGCATTGATCACAAGGTCCAGGCCTTTCAGAATCGATGTGCCCGCGACGTCCGCGTGCAGGTCACTGATCTCGAGCAGGCTCATCCGACGGCTCCTTCCAGGGATACTTCGAGCAATTTTCCGGCTTCCACCGCGAACTCCATCGGCAACTCGCGAAAGACGTCTTTACAGAACCCGCTAACAATCATAGCGACTGCCTTTTCGGTGTCGATCCCGCGCTGTTGGCAGAGGAATAACTGATCGTCGCTCACCTTGGATGTTGTTGCTTCGTGTTCAACCGTTGCCGAGGGTGTCTTACTCTCGATGTACGGAAACGTGTGCGCGCCGCACTGATCGCCGATCAGAAGGGAGTCGCACTGCGTAAAGTTGCGTGCGCCTCGAGCATTGGGTGACATGCGCACGAGGCCGCGATAGCAGTTCTCGCTGCGACCGGCGCTGATGCCTTTGGAGATGATGGTGCTTTTGGTGTTCGCACCGAGATGAATCATCTTGGTGCCGGTGTCCGCCTGCTGCATGTTGTTGGTCAGCGCGACGGAGTAGAACTCGCCGATGCTGTCGTTGCCGCGCAGAATGACGGACGGATATTTCCAGGTAATGGCGGACCCGGTCTCAACCTGAGTCCAGGAGATTTTGGATCGGTCACCCAGGCAGGCGCCGCGTTTGGTGACAAAGTTGTAGATGCCGCCTTTGCCATCTTTGTCGCCGGGATACCAGTTTTGCACCGTTGAGTATTTAATTTCGGCGTCTTCCATCGCCACCAGTTCAACAACGGCTGCGTGTAGTTGATTCTCATCGCGCATCGGGGCAGTGCAGCCCTCCAGATAGCTCACGTAGCTGCCTTTCTCGGCAACGATCAGGGTGCGTTCAAACTGACCGGTATTGCGCTCGTTGATGCGGAAATAGGTGGACAGCTCCATCGGGCAACGGACGCCTTCCGGGATGTAGACAAAAGAGCCATCGCTGAAAACGGCGGAGTTTAGCGTCGCGTAGTAGTTGTCGGTCATGGGCACGACCGAGCCGAGGTATTTTTGCACCAGCTCAGGATAGTCGTGCACAGCTTCAGACAAAGAGCAGAAAATGACACCGGCTTCGGCCAGGCGATCGCGAAAGGTAGTGGCGACGGAAACGCTGTCGAATACCGCGTCTACTGCAATGTTGCCTGAGTTGATTACGCCGGCCAGCATTTCCTGCTCGTGCAATGGGATGCCGAGCTTGTCATAGGTGGCCAGCAATTCCGGGTCGACCTCGTCGAGCGACTTCGGTCCGTCCGCCATGCTCTTGGGCGAGGAGTAGTAGGAAATGCTCTGGTAGTCGATCTCCGGGAAGTGCACGTGTGCCCACTTCGGTGCCGTCTGCTTCTGCCAGTGGGCAAAAGCCTTCAAGCGCCACTCTGTCAGCCACTCGGGCTCCGCTTTGCGCGCGGAAATGAAGCGCACAACGGATTCGTCCAGGCCGGGTGGAATCGTATCTGATTCGATATCCGTGATGAAGCCGGCTTCGTATTCCCGGCCGACAAGGGCATCGAGTTCCGTGGCGTTTTGCTCGCTCAAGGGTTTGGGCTTCCTTTGCATGATGTTCTGGCTGACGCAGGACGTGGCGCACCCACGATCTCGTCTGGTCAACATGTCCGCGCATTCTACTCCTGCTGTATACCCGAGTAAATTAGTCGGGTATTGCCGAGAGGCTACCGGAGGCGTGATTTTGTGGTCGCAGGCTTAAAAGCAGGAGTGTCGCGTAAGCATTATCATGGGGGCGTCAATTGTGGCGGCGTGTGCCCCCGGGAGATCAGGCATGACAACAGCGCTCAACACCTCATCAGCCAAGACAGGATCTGTCGTCCCGCGGTTTGCCTCGATCGTGGCTCTGCTCGCGCTGAGCGTGGGTTGTACGGAGCCCGCACCGAGCAAGTCCGCTGCCAACGACGCCCCGATTGCGGTTCAGGCTGGCCGCGAAAGCCTCGATCCAGAGGCGTTGGCGCAGATCGGCAATCAATCAGCTCCGGCTGGTGGGTTGGATGATAGCGAGGCGGACAATGGTGCCGCGGCGGACAATGGTGCCGCGGCGGACAATGGTGCCGCGGCGGACAATGGTGTCGGAGTGGAAGAGCCCGAGCGGGTGGTCGCTGGGCCGGATGCGCTGGATGCTGGTTCTGGTCCTGGTTCTGCGCCCGTACCGGTACAGGCAAACTGGCCGGGTGATATTCCGTTGCCGAAGTGGCTGGAGGGCGTAGCCGTCGTCAGCGTTGCGAACGGCGTTAGCTTGCGAGCTACCGGCGAGGCTGACTACCTGCAGAACGTGTCATTCTTTCGCGAGGAACTACTGGCCGCTGGCTGGACGCTTGAGGCAGAAGAGCAACCCACACCGCTGATGGAAAGCTTGAGATTCTCCAAGGATGAGCGCCTGGTTTCTTTTGTTATCGTTGCTATCGTTGGGGGTATCAACGTGCAACTGAGCCAGCAGACGGCGGCCAATGATCAATCCTGACTCGTGATCGAGTTGGCTTGTTTGTCAGCCAAGCTCGCCACAGAATAGCGCTCCCGCGAAACTCGGCGTTTTCTCTCCATGCCTAAACTCGAACGCATGCCTGAAGATCACATCTATCAGGCCTACGGCATCTATCTTCTGCAGAACCAGCACCGTTTTATTCGGCGGCTGAAAAAGCTGTACGAGCCGTCTGTACACGGCCACAAGACCTGGGGTTCCAGTTTCCTGTTGATGGACTACCTGCGCGACGAACCGATCAAGAAAAAGAGTTCCGTGATGGAGCTCGGTAGTGGCTGGGGACCCGGGGCGGTCTACTGCGCAGCGAAATTCAAAGCCGACGTAACTGCGGTCGACATGGATAAAGACGTCTTTCCGTTCCTCGACGTTCTAGCCGCGCTGAACGATGTGGACGTGAAAACCAAGAAGGCGAAGTTCAGCGAGCTATCCAGCAAGCAGCTTGGTGCGAACCAGGTGATTGTCGGCTCCGACATCTGTTTCTGGGACTCGCTGGCTGACGATCTGTTTCGCCTGATGAAGCGAGCCTTCAACGGCGGCGTCGAGCGCATCATCATCACCGATCCTGGCCGTCCCCCGTTCTACGAGTTGTGCGACCGCGCCGCAAAGAAATACAACGCAGAGCTGACGGAATGGTATGCGACCGAGCCGTCCCAGATTACCGGTGAAGTGCTCGAGGTGCGGCCGCGCTGAAGAGATCGAACGCGTGGGGCAACCTCGCCCTGCGGCACTTCTGGGCAGCTCTTCCTCGGTGCTTGTGTTTAGGTTGGTGCGCCCCGGATAAAATCCGCCAGCTGATCCGACAGGTTGCCGCAGGCGGACGCCCGGACTCTCGCGATAAAAGGTAGCGGCACGATCACGGCAGGCACGAAGCTCGTGCCGACAGCCTCCGAGCTGATCTTCCCCACGGTCTTGCCCGTGCGTATGTCCCAGATCGATGCTTCGTAGTTGCTGTCGTTTTCCCAGGTCAAAAAGCCGAAGCACCCGGCCCCGCCGGGGCTGACGGTGCAGGTCATGGAGCCTGCAGAGCTGGTGCGTTCAGTTGAGCCTTCGATCCAGACCACATATTTCACGCCGATCTCGCGCAATCGATCCGCCAGATCGGGCTGTCGAATCAGCTCTGGCAGATCACTCGTTTTCGACGGAGCTGTGCGCGGCTCGAACCAGGGGAACGTGGCGTCTCTGAACGTGCGCTCGTCGATGACACCAATGCCGGATGAGGCTTTGGATAGATCCGAGTTAATGCAGGAGACGAAGTCGCCCTCGGTTTGTTGGGCGGTAGGACGCTTGGTTCTGCCAAGCACCACAATCGATTCTCCGGTGCGAAGACTCGTGCTGCCTTGACGAACTTCCTGGATCGTCGCCGTAACACAGCCGGTCATCAGCGCGCAGACAACGAGGAGTGCGCTAGCGGTAAGTAGCCGCAGGTGTGGGTTTCGATTGAGTCTGTGTGTATTCATGTTTCGGTGCCGGGCCCGGTGGGCTGCGCTGAATCCTGGGGCGCTGGTGGCGCGACGATCTCAAGCCCGCCATCGCCACCTGAGCTGCTCGACAGCCAGTCGCGCACTTCAGGAACGCTGCGAAAGCGCAATGCCATTACCACCATCGCATCGCGCATCGCTGCGTCGGCGGCGGCTCGCAGGGCGGACGTGCCAGAGCCGTCCATAATGCCGTGATCCCGTGTGCTGGCTTTGCCATAGGCAGTTACAGGCCAATCAACGACCAGTGATCCGTCGCTGTTGAACAGCCTCATCTGATATTTCAGCCACACCTCGTAGACGTCGTTCCGTGTCTGTCCGGGCACGCTGAACTGGAGCTCGGTGAGTTGGGGTGCGAGTACGCCGTGGCTGCCGGGTGGAGGATTCTCGATGGTTTCGGTATCAAGACTGGTCTGAAACATGCCTGCGGTGAGCGAGCTGAACATTGCGCGTTGCGCAGGCCCCAGGCTCAAGCGCCAGGTTCCAAAGCCGTCGAGCTGCTCTTCATGGACAAAAGCCAGCAGAGCCTCTTCGTAGTGCATTGCCACGCTTACCGGCAGTGGCTGAACGAGCGGTTGGGGAAAACGACTGGCTTCCAGTCCGACGTTGTTCGTGCCGCAGGCCGCCAGGCAGCCAAGCACCAGAGCACCACCGCTGCGCAGGAGAATCTGTTTGATTCGCATCAATTGCCTCATCCCAGCCCCACGTACAAAATCATCTTAGGTCCTGCAGCCCGACAAAGGTACCGTCATTTCGATGCGCCAGCTCGCGCATGAGCGCGGCGAATCGCCATATTCGGCCGCTCGGGTTTTGCAGGTGCACAGGAAATGCTACCGCGTGAATACGTACCCGGCGGCGGCCATCCGCATCCGCAACGTTGATTCGATCCACCGCGTCGACGACCGACTCTACTGAGCTGCCGGTGAAATCGTCGCCAAATACGTAAATGCTGATGCGCTTGTCAGGTGCGTAGAACGTGCTGATTGCCGCTTGAATCCCTTCTACCGGGCTCGAGTTGGAAAACGGTGCCCAGGACTGCATGCGTTGGGCGATCGCGTTGCGCCGAGCCGGCGAGTCGGGAATCCACTGGCCGCGGTAGTTAGGGAACATGTAGTCACCCATATCATTCATGACCTGAATGCCCTTAACGGATGGGTAGATCTGCAAGGTTTCGCTCACTTTGCGCACGACCTGGGGCCAGGCGAAATTCTGCATGCTGCCGGATGTGTCGATGACGAAGATGATGTACTCACTATCGACGGGAATGCCGGCGATGGTGTTGTCCGTGCGACGGAAATCCTGGCCCAGAAGGCGCTCCATCTCGTCGGTCAGTGATTGTCTTGCCGCTGCCAGCTCGCTTTGAGCGATCAGCGCGTCCTCGGCGTCTTCAGTGGAGGCGACAAACTGACCCAGTATGTTCGTGCGGTCCTGGCGCAGTTTCGCCAGGGTTTGCAGTGTGGCGTCGAGCTGGGCGGATTGTTCAGACACCTGTTGCCGTAACACCTCGGTTTGGCCTCGAAGCTCGAATATCGCGTTCTTGCGCGTCGCGACCTGCCCATTGAGGTTGACGACGGTCTTTTCGAGGATGGCCGGCTCGACGGTTTTCACAATCATCAGCAACAGGATGATGGCGCCGAAACCGCAACAGATGACGTCGAGGAACGAGAGGCTGAATTCGGAAATGTCACGACGTTTGCGCATGTTGAGTGATCAGCTCCCCGCCAAGGAGGCTGGAAACTGCTGGTACTGGAGACGTTGATGGCGACGGCCGCAGGTGCTCCGATCGATGGACGCTGTGTTGGCTGCGGTGGGGTGTTGTTGCGGTGAACTCACGGCCAGTCCCTCGACGGTGATATGAATGCGCCGCCGCTGGTTCTTGCCAGATTCCAAAACGCCGCAGCTGATAGGGGGTCACCTTCCATTGGAAACATGATGACATTGACCCGCACGCCACGGGGCATCTTGCGGGCGGCATCGTTAAACAATTTCAACCGGTCTCGTCCTGAGATAGTTGCGCGTCTCGGCTCGGACAATCCCTGGGTAGGTAGCGAATCGGTAATGAGATAGACGTTATCCGGCAGTGGCGACATTGTCGCCAGCGTATCGGCTAGTCGCTCGAGCGATGTGCCTTTACTCGGCAGCCGTTGCTCGAGCGCGTTCACGGCGCGATCCAGATTGTCGGTGTCACTGACGGGTAGCCAGGCGTTGTTGCTCTCGGGCAGAACGCTCGCGGCCTCTGTGTTGAAGGCAATCATCTGGAAATCGGAATCGAGCGGTACCTGGGAGGCCAGCCACTCAACGGTTCTGATTGCGCGCCGCCATTTGGGTGCGTTGCGTTGGGCGTCGGGCTTCATGTTGCGCCGGCGAATGACGTTGACAATGGTGTTGTCGAGCATGCTTGCCGAGACGTCGACGGCAATCACGATGTGTCGGCCGGCGACGGACAATCCGGTCAGGTATTGCCGATCACCCTCGCCGACGAAGCTTCGGGCGTTGTCTCCGGCTGCGGCCTGTTCTAACGC
>CAYGQC010000097.1:0-15318 GCA_964351875.1 uncultured Pseudomonadales bacterium | reverse complement strand
CGATGTGCCGCCAGACTTTGGATGTCAGCTTGGCGCCGCGATACGCTGCCCGGCTGCCGAATCCGTCGTTTGGCTTGAAGAATAGTGATCGCCGATTTCTCCACAAGGCATCGATATTGTCGCGGCTTACCTCAACGCTCAGTGGAAGGTCAGCGAGCGTATCGATAATTTCCTCGCTGACTTCCCAGGATCTTAGGGTTGTCGTGTTAGACAGTGTTGCCAGATTGCGCTTATCAGCATAGTGGCTGTGGTGCTCGGGAGTTGGCGTCACAACGGCGCTCCCATCGATGATGGCGTTGCGGATGATGGCATTGCGGGGGTCAGTCAACGCAAAGTCAGTCAGGCGGTTGTACACGATATCAACCGGCTGCCCTCCTACCAGCAGTACGCCGCCTTCGCTCTCTAGCTCATTCGGGTCAACAACAAAAGTTTGCAATCCGAAGCTGCGCAATGATTCGGCGGCCAGAAGCATGTCCGGGTAGTGGAATTGGCTGGTTGGCTGCTCATCAACGATGGCGATTGAGCGAGGCAATCCCTCCCGGCCACTTTTTCGCCACTCGGAAACAAACATGGCGTAGAACGTCTCGAGGGCGTTGGTTGGCTCTGTGTTGTCGCTGGACTCAATAACGCCGCGATTGATGCCGACGGCCCGCTCTAGAGCGGCGACAATGTAGGCTCCGCCAGCGTTCGTATTGATTTCGATCAGTTTTGGGCCGTCGGCGGTTATATGAAAGTCGTAGCCCATGAACACGCCAGCCGTTGTGACGGCTGGGAAGCCTTGCAATGCAGGATCTCGTTCGTGATTGGCTGCCTGGTAGGGCTGAAGTCTTGCGACCGTTTCGATGGCGTTGATTTGACGCTGCATTCGTTCGATTTCCGACGACGTCACGAATACGCCAGTGTTCGCAAAGTAGTTTTGCCGGTTGGCAAGAAGATCGGCGATCGCAGGGTTGCTACTCTCATTGCTGATGTGACGGCTCACTTCCGAGGCATCGATAGGCCAGCAGTAACACTCGCGGTTCAGGTCTAACAGTTGCTGCTCCGTGGACATCACATGCATTCCAACAGGTTTGCGCATACGTCTTTGTGCCCTTGGCAGCAGTCGCGTAGCAAAAAGGCCATGAGCTGGTTGAGATGGGTGTAGTTCGCGTAGTACGTGACTGCGCGGCCCTGGCGGGTGGAGGTCACCAGGTCTGCGTGGGAAAGCGCTGCGAGCTGCGCGGACGCTGTCGTCGTCGGCACTCCCGCTTTAACCGAAAGGTCTCCGGCACCAACACCTTTCTCGCCAGCGACGATCAATGCGCGCAACAGGGTCAATCGGCCGCCGTGGGCCATTGCGGACAGCGATTTGATAGCTTCAATTTGTTCCATAATCCATGGATACATGGAATAACGTAGTAATGTCAAGCATAGATGTCCGTGTTTGCTAGGCCGCAGCAGTTGTTGGCGGCCGAATTCCCGTGTCCTCTGCCTTGTCTTTCGTACCTTTGTAGTAGTGTGTGAAGCTCAGTTAGACCTTGCGCTTAACGAGTATTGAGCGTTCAGAGATTCCGATTTGGAGAGTCAGTGAAAGTCACCAAAGACATGATCGACAGCGAGCTGCGTCCGTATTGGTCGCAGCTCAAGGCCATGACGTTTTTGCTCGAGCGGAAGTGGGGCATGCGGTTGTTACTGCGGCTCGGCAAGCTGACGAACGGGAAAGCGATCGAAGGGCTGCAATGTGATGAGCACCTCGTGCCGAGTACAAGTGGCGGCCCGCCGATTCGCGTGAGGGTCTTTGCGCCAGCCGGTCATACGGAACCTCTGCCCGTGCTGCTTTATGTGCACGGCGGTGGCTATGTCATCGGCAACCCGGAAATGTCCTTGGATCTTATCGAGCGGTTCATCGAGACACGGCCCTGTGTGGTTGTCGCGCCAGACTATCGAAAAGCACTGCACGATCCGTTTCCTGCTGGATTCGATGATTGTTACGACACCTTGCTTTGGGCAAAGGCCAATGCCCAGAAGTTATTAGCTCGGGACGACAAATTCATCATCGCGGGTCATAGCGCCGGGGGAGGACTCACGGCTGCACTAACTCTGAAAGCTCGGGACACGAAAGAGATCGATGTAGCTTTTCAGATGCCGATCTACCCGATGATTGATGATCGGCAGACGAGCGAATCGGCCAGAGATATCGACTCGCCGGTTTGGAACACCAAGACCAACAATCTCGCATGGGATTTGTACTTGAGTGGGCTGAAGGAGAGTGGCAGCAGCGTGCCTGCTTACGCCGCTGCCTCGAGGAACAACGACTATTCGGGCTTCCCTCCCACGATCACGTTTGTGGGCGACCTCGAGCCCTTTCGTGATGAGACTGTCGCGTATGTCGACGCGTTGAAAGAGCAGGGCATCGAGGTTGCGTTCAAACTCTTCGAAGGTGGTATCCATGGCTTCGATGTGTTGGCAATGAAAACGGCGAAGATCTCGAAAGACGCTATCGAGTTCACCTTTCAATCCTATGCACAGTTCTACGATGCCTACGTGAGCTAGTAGGAGTTCGAACGACATCGCGCGCAGGTCAACCGGTCGCTAGCGGACGTCTGGCTCTGTCGCCGGCAGTATGCGTCTATGGGATACTTTCGAGCTTACCTCATCGTGCGCCATGCCCGTGATTCTCAGACTCAGTCTCGTCATTGTGTTTTTCGGCCTCATCGCTGGCGGCGTGTATGTGATCAAGCAACGCCAGGGTGAAGCTCTGGCTCAGCGGATGGCTGGAGGCCCGCCTCCTGCAACGGTCACGGCAACTTCAGTGGCGCTCTTGCCTTGGGCCCAGCGCATTGAAGCGGTTGGCGATCTCAAGGCGATTCAGGATGTTGCCATCGCCTCGGAAGTGCCAGGTAAGGTGGTCGGCATTCGCTTCGAATCGGGCGCGGCTGTGGGTTCGGGCGACGTGCTTGTGGAACTCGATGCGGGAGATGACCGTGCCCAGCTGGCTTCCTTGAAAGCCGAACTCGAACTCGCCCAGCAGGAGCATCGACGCGTCCGCAGGCTCCAGGGCTCTGCGGCGTTCTCCCAGTCTCAGCTCGATCGTACTCAATCCCAGATGGCCAGCCTTCAGGCCCAGGTAGAACGAGCATCGGTATTGCTTGATCGCAAAGTTGTGCGTGCGCCGTTTGCTGGTGTCCTCGGAATCCGCGAGGTCAGTCTCGGCACGTTCGTTTCAGCCGGGCAACCCATCGTTCAACTGCAGAGCCTGTCGCCGATCTACGTCGATTTTACCGTGCCGGAAAGGCATCGAGCCGCGCTTGAAGTTGGCCAGCGCATCGAATTGGAAGTTGCCGCCTGGCCGGGTAGTGCCTTTGCGGGTGCGTTGTCTGTGGTCAGTGTGGCTGTGGACGTTCGCACCCGTACCCTGAGATTGCGTGGCGAGTTGCCGAACACGGATGGCCGCCTCCAGCCAGGCATGTTCGCCACGGTACATCTGGTGCTCAGCGACGACCAACCGGTGCTGACGCTGCCTCGTACTGCGATCAGCTTTTTCGCATATGGCGAATCGGTTTTTACCATCACTGAGCAGGATGGCGGGGAGCTGACGGTCCAGCGGCAGCCGATCACCGTCGGCCGGACCAGAGGCGAGCGGGTCGAGGTTCTGTCGGGGCTCAAGGATGGTCAGCGCGTCGTGCACACCGGGCATCTGAAACTTCGCGATGGACAGACGGTCGTCGTCGACGCCGGTATTCCGTTACCTCATGACGTGACTGACGGATGATGTTCACGGACATTTTCGTGCGGCGGCCAGTACTCGCCTCGGTGATCAGCCTGCTCATTCTGCTGTTGGGCATCCGCTCCGTGCTGTCCCTGGAGCTTCGCGAATACCCCAAGACCGAACAGGCGCTGGTGACGGTCACTACCATCTTTCCCGGAGCGGATGCTGATCTGGTGCAGTCGTTTATCACGACGCCGCTGCAGCGTGCAGCCTCGGAAGCCGAAGGCATCGACTATGTGACCTCCAGTTCCCGTCAGGGTGTCTCGATCATTCAGGCCTACATGGCGCTGAACTACGATCCCTACGATGCCCTGGCAGAGATTCAGGGAAAGATTGCTAGCGAGCGCAACAATCTGCCCGGCGAGTCTGAAGACCCGGTGATTACGCTGTCGACCAGTGAAGGCTGGGCGCTGATCTATCTGGCGCTCGTCAGCGAATCGATGAATACCGCGCAGATGACGGACTACACCCTGCGCAGCATTGTCCCCCGGCTGCAGTCGCTGCCCGGCGTCGCTCAGGCTTCCATCAATGGCGATCAGACGATGGCGCTGCGAGTTTGGCTGGATCCTGCGCGCCTGACTGCACTGGATATGACGGCATCGGAAGTGCGCGCGGCACTGCGCAAGGAGAACGTGCAGGCAGCAGTGGGGCAAACCAAGGGCGATAGCGTCAAGATCAATCTAACCGCCACCACGAATCTAACCACGGTGGAAGATTTCGAAAACCTGGTGTTGCGTACGGACGGCGCTGTGGTCACTCGTCTGCAGGACGTCGCCGAGGTTGAGTTATCGACCAGTAACCCCGATCAGGAAAGCTGGTTCAGCGGTGAGCCCTGTGTACTGCTGGCGATTACGCCGACGCCGGGCGCCAATC
Source organism: uncultured Pseudomonadales bacterium (assembly GCA_964351875.1). GTDB lineage: Bacteria > Pseudomonadota > Gammaproteobacteria > Pseudomonadales > Azotimanducaceae > JANSWO01. The sequence continues at coordinate 10,697 of CAYGQC010000097.1, read as the reverse complement.
CGCTAACGCTGTCGGCCGAAGTCAGCGAGCTATTGCCTGACATTCGCGATCAGTTGTTGCCAGGGATGACCTTAAACCTTGTGTATGACGGCAGCCTTTACATTCGCTCATCGATTGATGAGGTGTACACCACGCTGCTCGAAGCCGTTGGCATCGTGCTTCTGGTGATCTTCCTGTCCCTCGGTACCTGGCGCGCGGCTGTGATACCGGCGCTGGCTGTACCACTGTCGCTGGTAGGCGGTGCGTTTCTGATGCTGTTGCTGGGCTTCTCGATCAATCTGCTCACGCTGCTGGCGATGCTGCTCGCAATCGGGCTGGTTGTGGACGATGCGATTGTGGTGGTCGAGAACGTGCACCGGCACATCATGGAAGGCAAAACGCCGTTTGATGCGGCGATCTCGGGTGCTCGTGAACTCGTCATGCCTATTGTTTCCATGACTACTACGCTGATCGCGGTTTACGCACCGATCGGTTTCATGGGCGGGCTGGCGGGCTCGTTGTTTACAGAGTTTGCCTATTCCCTGGCTGCTGCTGTGCTCATTTCTGGGATCATCGCGCTGACGCTAGCGCCGATGCTCGCAGCGCGTTTACTGCCGGAGCGTAATCACAACAATGCGTTGGAGCGACTGGTGGAGTGGTTTTTCGCGCGGCAGGTGAATCTTTATCAGCGCGTCCTCGAAGGCGCGCTGCGGTTTGTGTCTGTGCCGCTGTTTGTTGCGGCCGCGGTCACTGGCTCCATCGTTTTTCTCTACCAGGGCAGCACGTCCGAGCTCGCGCCTACGGAAGATCGTGAAGTCTTAAACGTCCAGATTTCAGCGCCGGATACAGCCACGCTGGAATACGCGGCTGCACACGCGGCGGAAGTGGTCAAAGCGTTTGAAACGTTTCCCGAGTATCTGCGTAGCTTCCTTCTGATTGGTGGGGGCGGTACACCCGCTACCAGCTTCGGCGGCTTCCGATTTGTGTCGGTTGCGGAGCGAGAGCGCTCACAGATGGAACTGCAGCCCCTCGCCCAGGCTTTGGTCAATAAGATCGCAGGCGTGCAGGTGGCGATTTTTACGTTTCCATCGCTGCCAGGCGCAGCGCGCGGCACTCCCTTGCAGTTCGTTCTGACGGGTGACGTGCCCTACGAGCAACTCGTCGAGTTAGCGGATCAGGTGATCGGCGCGGGCTATGGCAGTGGCAACTTCCTGTTCCTGCGCAAGTCCACCGAGATTGCGTTGCCGCTCACCCGTTTGGAGATCGACCGGGATCGAGCAGGCGACCTGGGTGTGGACATGGATGAGGTTGGCGCGACGCTGTCGACGCTTCTGGGTGGCGGCTATGTCAGCCGCTTCAATCAGGCTGGACGCAGTTACGAAGTGATTCCACAGGCGGCCCGACGCCTGCGCCTTGACCATTCGCTGCTCGACAACTACCACGTACGTGGCGGCGACGGCTCGTTGATTCCGTTGGGTAGCTTTGTGTCACTGTCGCACGTCATCGAACCTACCGAGCGTGCGCAGTTTCAGCAACTCAACAGTGTGACCATCAGCGGCATCATGGCGCCGGGCGTATCTCTCGGTGATGCCATGGCGTATATGGAACAAACCGCGCAGCAGACGTTTCCGCAAAGCATCGGTTACGACTACATCGGTGAATCGCGCCAGCTCAAGCAACAGGGCAACGCCCTGCTATATACGTTCTTCCTGTCGCTGCTGGTGATTTACCTGGTGCTTGCGGCGCAATACGAAAGCTGGCGCGACCCGCTGATCATTCTGGTTTCCGTGCCCATGTCGATTGCCGGGGCGATGTTGTTCGTCTACCTGGGCTTTGCATCGATCAACCTGTACACGCAAATCGGCTTGATTACGCTAATCGGATTGATCGCGAAGAATGGCATTCTGATCGTCGACTTTGCCAACCGATTGCAGGAACAGAAGGGGGTCGACAAGCGAGCCGCTGTGATCGAAGCGGCGGCCATTCGGTATCGGCCGATTCTAATGACTACCGTTGCCATGTTGATGGCGATGGTGCCGTTGTTGCTTGCTACTGGTCCCGGTTCGGTCAGTCGCTTTCAGATGGGCTTGGTCATCTTTACAGGCCTTGGTATCGGCACAGTGTTTACGCTGTTTGTCGTGCCTGCTGTGTATGTGTTGCTGGCGCGTGACCGAAGGGGGCATGTGAGCTAGGAGTGGCCTCTCGTTGGCTATCTTTCCCGCGCTGGGTTTTGCATCGGGATTTAATCAACAATGCCAGAGTGACTTGAGGCATAGGAGCAGTTCGCCGGGAGGTAGCCAAGCCAGTTCCGACGAAATTCCCGCGAGGCTTAGAACCACCCCCGTGTTCTAAAGTATCTGAGCATCACCAGAGTTACCGTGATCATCAGGCCCCATATGGCCAGATAGGACCAGCGCCAGTGCAACTCGGGCATATGGTCAAAATTCATGCCGTACACCCCAACAAGAAAGGTTAGTGGTATGAATAGCGTGGCAATAACCGTAAGCGTCTTCATTACCTCGTTCATTCGATTGTTTACGGCTGAAAGATAGGTTTCCAGCATCGCGGAATTGAGCTCACGATATGATTCGATGGTTTCGTTGACCTGCACAGTGTGGTCGTAGAGGTCGCGCAGGTAGACGTGTAGCTGATCGCGAAACGGCAGGTCTTCGTCGCGTAGCATGCTGCCGATGGCTTCGCGTAGCGGCCACACCGATTTGCGCAGGTAAATGAGTTCGCGCCTCAAGCGGTGGATGGCGTGCAAGGTATCCTGCGTGGGGTTGTCCAGTAGAGTCTCTTCCAACTCCTCCATGTGTGCACCCACTTGCTCGAGCACCAGGAAGTAGCTATCGACCACGGCGTCCATGAGAGAATAGGCGAGATAGGGAATACCGGAGCCACGAAGCTTCGGCCGGCCTGAATGGAGCCGTTTGCGGACACCCTTGAATACAGTGTCGCCTGCGTCGCGCAGAGTGATCAGCGTGGTGTCGGCTAGTACCATGGAAATCTGGTGGCTTTCGATTTCGTCACGATCGGCACAAAATTCGAGCATCCTCACGACGATGTAGGTCTTGCCTTCATACTGTTCGACCTTGCTGCGTTGTACTGTATTGCTGATGTCTTCAAGCAATAGTGGGTGCAGATGGAAATGCGCGCCGAGCATCTCAAGCGATTTCGTGTCGTGCAGGCCGAAGATATCGATCCAGGTGCTTCGATCGGGGACGTTGGATGCCAAACAATCATCAATGTGATCAAACTGCCGCTCTTCGCAGGCGAGGCTGTCGTAGGTGACGAGCGTAAATTGCGTGCTGCCTGCTGTGCTTGCCGGCCTTTCCGCGATAGTGCCAGGTGCGTGGCCGACGGTGTGACTCGGTCTGGAGAACTTCTTCATTCGGCTTGGCCAGAGTTGCAGGAGATGGACAGCGCCACGTGGAGGCGGATCGCTTCAGTAGTAAGAGTGGTCAAGTCTAGTCTGGAGAGTTTGGTTTGTAAGTAGCTGTGCACGCCTTACCTGAAGCTGGATCAGGGAGTGTAACCTTGCCTGCTTGCTTCACGCCGGCTGTATGCCAGGCGTTCAACTCAGTAACTGGAAGATCTGTGAGTACCAATTCAAACTTATACGCACATTTCCGGTCTCGCTTTGATCGTGAGCTCGATAAGACGTGTCTGCATGCTGATGATGGTCGATCGTTTACCTACCGTGATTTGGACACCGTTTCCGGGCAGATGGCTAATGCCTTGCGCGATGTTGGTGCCAAACCCGGCGACCGAGTTACGGTGCAAGTGGAAAAGTCGCCGGAAAGCCTGTTTCTCTACCTCGGGTGTCTGCGAGCCGGTTTGGTCTACCATCCTCTCAACACTGCGTATACTGCTTCGGAGCTCTCGTATTTTCTAGGCGATGCCGAGCCTTCGATCGTTGTTGGCTCCGCACAGTCGCAAACGGTTCTGGAGTCTGCCCTGCCAACCGACAGCCGGGCGCAAATGCTCACGATGGAAGCGGATGGCTCGGGCTCACTGATGGATGCTGCTCGCTCAGCGAGTTCGGAAGCACCTACGGTTGCGTCGAAGGGTGAAGATCTCGCCGCGCTGCTCTATTCCTCCGGTACAACCGGTCGCCCCAAGGGCATCATGCTGACTCACGACAACCTGCGTTCGAATGCGCAGACGCTAGTCTCTGCCTGGGGATTTACCGCGCAGGACCGGCTCCTCCACGCTCTACCGATCTACCATGTACACGGGCTATTCGTTGCATTGGGTTGCGTGTTCATGAGCGGTGCGAGCATGGTTTGGCACAGTCGGTTCTCTGATGAAGAAGTGATTGCTGCGCTACCGGATTGTACCGTCATGATGGGCGTGCCGACCTACTACACCCGATTGTTGTCGAATCCTGAATTCGACGCCGACTGTTGCCGAAATATGCGTTTGTTCGTGTCTGGTTCCGCTCCGCTACTCTCGGAAACGTTCATCGACTTCGAAGAACGAACCGGCCATCGCATCCTCGAGCGCTATGGCATGACGGAAACCGGTATGAATACCTCCAATCCGTTGCTGCCAGAAAGCGGTGCGCGAAAGCCTGGAACCGTCGGGCCGCCGTTGCCTGGCGTATCAGCGCGAGTAGTGGATAGCAGCGGCAATATCGTTGGCCAGGGCGAGACCGGAAACCTACAGGTTAAAGGCGAGAATGTGTTTGCCGGTTACTGGCGAATGCCCGAGAAGACCGCGGAAGACTTTACGGACGATGGCTTTTTCGATACCGGCGACAAGGCACTCATCGACGGCGACGGTTACCTAGCAATTGTGGGCCGCGCTAAAGACATGATCATTACGGGTGGTCTAAACGTCTATCCGAAAGAAGTAGAATTAGTCATTGATGAGATGGCCGGAGTGAAAGAGTCGGCAGTGATCGGCCTGGTCGATTCGGACTTTGGCGAAACCGTTGTTGCGGTTATCGTGCCGGACGAAGACCCGCCAAGTGCAGAAGAAGTGGTGGCGGCTTGTCGGGCAACGCTTGCCAATTTTAAAGTACCCAAGCGCGTGGAAGTGCTTTCCAGCCTACCCCGCAATGCAATGGGCAAGGTTCAGAAGAACGTGTTGCGCAAACAGTTTTCGGTTGGAGATCTCCCTTGACTACCCCTTACTCGATGCTGGACCACGGGCTCGGCGAAGACATCAACATGCTGCGCGATGTGGTCTACAAGTTCGCGCAGGCTGAGATCGCGCCGCGAGCAAGTGCGATAGATCGGGACAATAACTTTCCTGCTGATTTGTGGCGCAAGATGGGTGAGCTCGGGATTCTAGGGATCACTGTCTCGGAAGAGTACGGCGGTAGCAACATGGGTTACCTCGCCCACGTCGTCGCGATGGAAGAGGTGAGTCGGGCGTCAGCGGCGGTGGGGCTCTCCTACGGCGCGCATTCCAATCTCTGCGTGAATCAGATTTATAAGAACGGTTCAGATGCACAGAAAACGAGGTACCTGCCAAAACTCTGTTCAGGTGAACATGTCGGTGCGCTCGCCATGTCTGAGCCGGGTGCGGGCTCCGATGTCGTCAGCATGGCGCTGAAAGCGGAGAAGAAGGGCGGCGTCTATGTGCTGAACGGCAACAAGATGTGGATCACCAACGGCCCGGACGCTGATACCTATGTGATTTACGCGAAAACCGACGCCGCTGCGGGTTCGAGGGGTATCACCGCGTTCCTGGTGGAACGCGGATTCGCCGGTTTTTCTCAGGCGCAGAAGTTGGACAAGCTCGGCATGCGCGGTTCCAACACGTGTGAGCTGATCTTTGAGAACTGCGAAGTTCCGGAAGAGAATATTCTCGGCAACGTCGGTGAGGGCGTTCGCGTTCTGATGTCCGGGCTCGATTTTGAACGCACCGTTCTGTCCGGTGGTCCCGTCGGCATCATGCAGGCCTGTCTGGATGTGGTTGTGCCCTATGTTCACGAGCGCAAACAGTTTGGCCAGGCGATCGGCGAATTCCAGTTGATGCAGGGTAAGCTCGCGGACATGTACGCCGTACTCAACGCCAGCCGTGCCTACCTGTACGCGGTTGCGAGGGCGTGTGATAGGGGTCTGGAAAGTCGAAAGGATGCCGCAGCGGTCATTCTGTATACAGCAGAGCAAGCAACTCAGTGCGCGCTGCAGGCCATACAGGCGCTTGGTGGCAACGGTTACATCAACGACTATGAAACCGGACGACTGCTTCGGGACGCCAAACTCTATGAGATCGGGGCCGGAACCTCCGAGGTGCGGCGGATGCTCATTGGTCGTGAGCTCTTTGCGGAGACCAGCTAACAGATCGCTTGCCAGGCGATGTTGCCGACGCTCATTCTCGTCGTTGTCTCTGGTGTAGATGCCAGAGTTGGTTTAGCGTTTGGTGATCGTCTCATCTAGGTCCCGCGTTGCAGTCTACAAGCTTCGAATTGGATCCCAGTCTTCCCCCTAACACGCTATCGGCGTTGAGGGAGCAGTTTGAGCATTCTCCGGACATTGTTTCGTTCTCGCTGAAGGGGTCCGTCGCCCCGGCATATCTAATCAGCGCTCCGGAGCTTGTCGAGCAGGTCTTTGCCAAACAGCATCGGCGCATTGAACGGGGATTCAGTGCTGATCGCGTTGCTTTGGTATTGGGTGACGGGCTGTTGGTCAGTGATGGAGATCTCTGGAAAGCGCAACGGCAGGTCATGCATCCGATGTTTCATGGTGATGCTCTAGAGCGTCCTGCCAGGCTCGTCTCAAGATGTCTTGCTAAAGCGCTAGCGGGCTGGCGAGCATACGCCGACACCGGGCGATGGCTCGATCTCAATCAGGAAATGCTCGATTTCAGCTTAGATATCAACCTTCAGTCGCTATTTGGCTCGGACGCGGCGAGCCTGCTAGATAGAGTAGCTTCAGACCTTTTCGCTCGTCTTACCGAAGAGCCGGCGGGTTCCGTTCGCGAGAACCTGGAGTTTCTCAGAGATGTTAAAGCGGTTCGTAGATGGATAACCGAGCGCATTCGTGAACGTCGGTCGAAAGCGCAGGCATCAAAAAATGATGTTCTCGACGATCTCTGTCTTGCTCGACGAAAGACTGATGATGGCCAGCTGGAAGAAGAACTTATCGTCGACGAGCTGGTTAACCTTCTCACCGCAGGTCACGTTACCCTCGCCAGTGCTCTCTCTCATGCCTGTGTATTGCTGGCCAACGAGCCTTCTCAGCTGCGCCAGATGAGAAAGGAAATCGCCCAGGTCTGCGGAACGCAGGCCCCAGCTCAGGAGCATTTGCCTTTTCTGCATCAAGCAAGGCAGGCGGCGATGGAGTGCCTTCGTCTTTGCCCGCCCATCTGGATACTCACTCGTCGGGTACTGAGCGAATTCGAACTGGCCGGCGAGCAGGTTCCTTGTGGTGCTCACCTGATTATATCCCCCTACTTGGTGCACCGGCATCCCAGCGTTTGGCACACGCCCGATCGGTTCGACGCTTCTCGTTTTGCTGCTGACCAGTCGAAATCCCGTTCTCGATATGCCTTCATACCATTTTCAGCGGGGCCAAGATCTTGCTTGGGTGATCAGCTAAGCGTCATGGAGCTTACGTTGTCGATCGCTACGATCTTTAGAGAGTTTCAGCTCGACGTTAGCTCAGAAGAGAGGTGCTATCAGCCGGGCTTTGTATATCGGGGCGCTGATCCGCTATTGGTGAGGTTTAGCAGGCTATGAGGAAAACCCGCATTCAGACACTGTCGCAGGCTTTGCTCGATGTCGATTCGATTGACGCGGAGATTTCGTTGATCGAGGCGAGCGATCGCGTGGTGACTACTTCCACAGCAAGGCTGCTGCAGCGAGCACGCACTGTATTGCATGAGCTACAGAGCCGCGGCGTGTCGGCTGGCAGCCAGCTCATTATCTGTGTTCCCGGACTCACTGAGTTCGTTGATGCCTTCTGGGCTTGTCAGCTCGGAGGCATTGTCGCGGTCCCCGTTTCCGTGGCGCAGCACGCGCAGGGAAAGCGACGGCTATTTTCGGTATTCGAGGCTTTGGATGATCCATATCTACTCTCGAACCGACGCACGCTGGAGAGCTACGAGACGTTTGCACGTAGCGAAGGTGAGGCTCTCGATGCGTGCTTTCGCAGGATGGTTCAGCGGTCCCTAGCAACCAACGAGTTCACGGGTGCGACCCTGTCGGAGGGTTGTCATACACCCAACCCCTCGGAGATCGCGCTGATACAGTTTTCGTCAGGCAGTACAGGTGATCCGAAAGGCGTTGAGCTGAGTCATGAGAATCTGCTATCGAACATCTACGCAATTGCGGAAGCGGCCGAGCTGAACTCAAGCGATCGCCTGCTCAGCTGGATGCCTCTAACTCATGACATGGGTTTGATCGGGTTTCATCTGGTGCCGGTTGTGTTGGGTCTCGACCACGCGCTGATGCCTGTGTCTCTCTTCGCTCGCCGGCCCTTGCTGTGGTTGAAAACGGCGGCGGAGAGGGAGTCGACGATCCTGGCGTCACCAAATTTCGGTTATCAGCATGTTCTGAACGCGATGCGAACTGGAGATCCTGGTGCCATTGATCTTGGCCGTGTAAGGCTCATCTTCAATGGCGCTGAACCTGTGTCCACGTCAGTTGCGAATGCCTTTCTGGACGCACTCGCGCCATCTGGCCTTGATCGCCGCACTATGTTTCCCGTTTACGGCTTGGCGGAGGCGAGCCTTGGCGTCTCATTTCCCACGCCCGGGGGGGCGCTAGTTATTCGTCATGTTGATCGCCGCTATCTGAGGCCCGGAGATATTGTCCGCGAGGTAGCTCAAACAGATCCCCAATCTAGGGCTCTAGTCGGTCTAGGGCGCTCGATACCCGGTTGCGAAATGCGTATTGCGTGGAACGGAGAAGAGGTGCCCGTTGGCCGCGTAGGTGCGATTCAACTGCGCGGATCTAACGTGTCCCGGTCCTACCACGGATTCGAGAAACAGCGTGCAGTGGATGAGTGGTTAGACACTGGGGACCTTGGCTTCGTTTGTGACGATCTTTACGTTGTCGGCCGCCAGAAGGATATTGTGATTCTCAATGGTGCTTGCCTCCATGCCGCGGATCTTGAGGAGATTTGTATTCAAACAGGGCTGGTGCAACCCGGTCGGATTGCCTGTTTTGGAATAGAAGCCACGACAGGTGAAGAATTAGTGGTTTGCGTGCAAGACCGCGGCGAGCTTGACGAGTTCCTTGTATTGGCGCGTCGTTTGAAACGTGAGTTAAGTCAGAGAGCGTTTGTCCTGACAGCTGAAGTGCTGCCAGTTCCCGAGATACCGAAAACCACTTCGGGCAAAGTAAAGCGGTATGAGATGGCCGAGGCCTATCGAAGAGGGGACTTCGAGAACGTACGCAGCGAGCTTTCTGAATTGACGGTCAACAAACCGACAGATAGTGAAAACGAGTTACTGACGCCAACCCAGAGTTTGTTACTGACGATTTGTCGTGAGGTTATTACGACAAGCGAAGTCAACGTGGACGATGATCTTCTCGATGTTGGCGCGAGCTCTCTCGCTCTCGCGGAGATATGCGAGGAGATAGAGGCGAGTTTCCCAGGGCGCTTTGAGTTGTCCGACTTCCTCGAATTCAGTTCTGTTGCTGCCTTAAGCCAGTATCTGGACAACGACACGAAGTGAGCATTTCTATTGATAGAGCGGTTTCTCATCTCGCCACCGGCGATGGCTCCATAGCCAGGTTTCGGGCTGCTGGCGAATCGATTTTTCCAAGGCTCGAACGTAATTCTCAACGATGGAATCTACGTTTCCTGAGTGCGGCGGTTCGCTCAGCAACTCGAGAGTCACGCGATAGCGCCCGCGTGATGTGCGCTCCCGATGTGCATAGAAGACCGGGTATCGGGTTGCCTGGGCGAGTTTCGCCCAACCGGTGTAGAACGCGGTGTCCCGGTTGAGGAAAGTTGCCCAGTATCTGGGCGCTTTCCTCGGAGGGTGTTGATCCGAGACCATCGTCACTATTCTGGGGACCTTAAGGTGCCGGATTACGTCTTGAAGGGCATCGCGATCGGGAATGAGGCGAGCACCAAAGCTTGTGCGTAGCTGTCCGAGCTGGCGATCGAACCATTTGTTGTGTAGCGGTTGATAGACTCCTTCCACCGGCAGAGACATGGAGCTGCTGCAGGCGAGGAATATCCACTCCCAGTTTGCTTGATGAGAACCGATGATCATTACAGGCTGCTGTTCAGATACGTAGATGTCGAGCACGTTGGCGTTGGATATCTCGACATGCTCGCTGAGCTGGTGCGCATCCATTGCGAAGCTCTTTAGAGTCTCGAACATTGTGTCGGCCAAGCTTCGGTAGAACGCCCGTCGCAGGGCTTTCCTTTCGATGCTCGTGGTTTCCGGGAAACACCGTTGCAGGTTCTCGTCTACGATTGCTCGGCGATAGCGGAGAACGTCACCCACGATCAGAGCTAGGATGTCGGCCATAAAACGCATTACCGGCCATGGCAATCGCCCGAGTACTGTCAACATATTCCTGGACAACCCCTGTTTGCGAAACCGATAGTGGAGTATGAAAGTCGTGCGGCTTTTTCGATTGTGCCTCGCCTTGCTAGCTGCTGGGTACGTCCGGTTTCGTATTTCTCTCGACGATTTCAGCCTCAACCCGCCAGATGCGATCCTGGCCCCAGCAGGCGAAGGCGTTTTCTGGTTGGTTGCCTCCCGACACTCGAAAGCTCGGCACGCCCCAGAGGTTTTCGCCC
>CAYGQC010000096.1:0-15575 GCA_964351875.1 uncultured Pseudomonadales bacterium | reverse complement strand
CTTTCTGATCGCAAACCCTGAAACGGTCGCCGGCAAGCGCGTGCTTGACGTCGGCAGTGGCAGTGGCGTCGCCGGAATCGCTGCAGCACTTGCGGGAGCAAGCGAGGTGATCGCTTGCGACATTGATCCCGATGCGCTTGCGGCGAGCGCTGCAAACGGCGAGTTAAGCGGCGTCAAGCTGTCACTGTGCAGCGACTTACGCGATGCGCCACATTGCGAGGTTGCGTTGCTGGCGGACGTACTCTACGACCGTTCCAATCTGCCGTTACTTGAATTGGCGCGATCCTGCGCCGATGACGTTATCGTCGCAGACAGCCGAGTGAGAGAACTGAGCGATCCGATTTATGAGTTGATTCACGAGGCAGTCGCGTTAACCGAGCCCAACCTCGGCGAGTTCGACGAGTTTGCAAACGTGCGAGTCTGGCGAACGCCGGGTGTCGTCAGGAACGCGAGCACGCGACCTAGAGGCTGGAGCTGAATACACTTAACGAATGGTCGCGAAACTCAGTCTGAAGCAATGCAAACTCAGTCAGTTGAGCCGGATCGCTCGCCCACCCTCCAAGACCGTGTTCGCCGTCGAAGCCGAGAACGAGTAGCTGTGGAAACTGCTCCGCATCGGCGCTCAGTTCCGAAAGCGCGGTTGAGACGACAACGGAGCCACCGTACGGCTCACTGATATCACGCAGTCGGTTGGCTACGACATTGGGCGTTTGCGCTCCGCTCGCGAGCAGCAGCCCTAGCGGTTGACTCACGCTGACAGCGCGATCAAGCGTTACCTGGTAGACAATCAAACGACCCTCCAGATCCGGGTTCAGTGCTTCACGCACGGCGTCGAACTCCGCGCCGGTGATCGCCCGCAATAAGTCTCCACCGCTCGCAAACGTGACGACCGCGGCACTGGCGGGCGAACGCAGTAAGTCTCCACTCACTGTGGTGTCCAATCGCCCATGCCAATCGAGGCGCGCACCTAGCGACCCGGCGTGCTCACGTGCTTCAAGAGCAGATACCTCGGCACCCTCGCTGATAATGAGAATGGTTGCCGGTTCGGCCCGCCGCTCAGCGTCAAGCAACAGCGATGCCAGCCCCGCTCCGGCCCACCAACGCAGGCCCGCAACGGCGGCAACCAGCGCTATCAGAAATACGACAAACCAGCTCAACGATCGATTCACGGAAACATTCATCAGCAGCGAAGTACCCATCATAGTCGCCCTGCCCCTCTCGTTTCAGTAACCTCGGCAGGGAGGTGAATTTCATACGAGGGAAGTCTGAGATGACAACATCCAATGCAGGCGATAGCGGCAACAATTCCCAAGGCGGCATTGCCATCGTGGAAGATTTTGACGGCGCCGTGGTCGTCGAACAGTTGAACGCGCTGTTGAGACTCCGAACGACACCGATCGGCATGAAGCTCTTCGAACGCGCCGAGGACATGACATCCATCGACCGCATCCGCCGGCCCAAACATGTCCATACTACGGATCAGATCGTCGGCCAGGCTGCGCGCAACGGCTGGACCGTTGGCATAACGGCGGAAGATCTCGTCGGCCAGCAGTGCGGAGCGGTTATCGGCCTGCATCCCCAGGATGAGAAATGGCTGTCAGGCAAACACATGGCAGGCGTCTGGTTCGAAGATGTGGAAGGTTCGAGCACCCATCAACACGCAATGGATACCGTACCATTCGGACGCTATCAGGCGATGGCGGTAAGCCCGTTAGCCAGCGGCCGGCTAGACCCACCTGACATCGCGCTAATCTACGCAACCCCAGCTCAAATGATCTTATTAATCAATGGCCTGCAGTGGAGTGGTTACAAAAAACTCGAATGGGGCTGCGTCGGCGAATCATCCTGCGCGGATTCCTGGGGACGCGCGCTCTCGACTGGAGAACCAAGCCTGTCGATCCCCTGCTATGCGGAGCGCCGTTACGGCGGCGTGATGGAGGACGAACTGCTGATGGCCCTGCCGCCGTCGTTCCTTAACAAAATCATCGCGGGCATGAAGGCGCTATCGCGCAACGGGCTCCGCTATCCGATTCCTCAATACGGAATCATGAACGACGCCAAGGCCGGTCTCGGCGCGAGTTATGGCGACCGATAAGCATACGCACCGGCAAACAACATAGCGTGACTGGACGAACCCCTGGGAGAGAACTGTGAATCTGTACGACGCCATGAGCACTCTGCGCGCGGTACGCCGCCTGCGCTCGGACCCAATCCCGGAAGACGTACTCGAGCGAGTACTAACCGCAGCGACTTGGGCGCCGACCGGAGGCAACCTGCAACCCTGGCACATGATCGCGGTGCGCGACCCGGCCAAAAAGAAAGCGCTGCAGGCTCTTTACGCTCCGCGCTGGCAAGCCTACACAGGCCACTACGAAGATCGCCTCAAAGGCGCCTCAGAAGAACAGGCAGAAAAGTCTCGTAAGAGCCTGAAAGCCGGTGATTATTTAGCTGAGACTCTCGGCGAGGTACCCGTAATAGTGGTGTTCTGCTTTAACCCGGCGAACATGGCGATAACCGATGCCAAGCAGGACAGGCCTAGCGTCGTCGGAGGAGGCAGCGTGTATCCGGCGGTCCAGAACCTGTTGCTCGCGGCCAGAAGCGAGGGTCTCGGCTGTGTGCTCACAACCCTGCTCTGCATGGACGAACCGGCGGTCAAAGAGCTTCTGTCTATCCCCGAGGGCTGGCACACCTGCGCGCACATTCCACTCGGCTATCCCGTTGGCGGTGGTCATGGTTCCATCAGTCGCAAGCCTCTCGCTCGGATGATGTCCGTTGACTCGTTCTAATGACTCGCCTTAAGCGGCCGCCGGCCGCGAGCCGCGCCAGAGCCAAACGTGCCGGATAATCGCGATGGCGTGAAACTGCGTGCGCCCCGCGTGGATAGACGCACCAATGACATACCGGAACTGTGCGAACTCGCGCAACGGACGTACTGCGAAGCGTTCGGAGAATCGGTCTCCGCGGCCGATTTAGAGGCGTATTGCGGGCGCACATTTACGGAGGCTGCGGTGGCTTCCTGGATCGCCGAAGACCTGGTCTTGGTCGCTGAGCATCGAGAGAGTTTCGATCTCATCGGCTTCGGCCAGATTGGTTGGAGCGACTACTCCGAGATCTCAGAATCTGACGGTCAACGGGCGTTGCACCGCCTCTACGTCGACAGTCACTTTCAGAGCCAGGGTATCGGTCAGCGTCTGCTGGACACGCTGATCAGTACCGACCGCGCTGCGACAACCTGGCTCTACCTGGATGTCTGGGAGAAAAACGATCGCGCCATCGAGCTGTATCGATCCCGCGGTTTTCGCGTGGTTGGCCGCCGTACTTTCGAAGTCGACAGTGGCGCACCAACGGACGACGACCTGATCATGCGTCGCCTGAAAGCTCCGCTCTACCCGGTGGGCGGGCGAAGGCGAAGCACAGGCAGCCGATAATCGCGCAGCCGGCGATAACGATGAAACCATCGCTATAACTGCCGGTTACGTCATAGGCGTAGCCCGCGACCAGCGGACCGGTGGACATACCGATCATCACGATGAGCGACGAGAAGCCCATGATCGTGCCGAACGAGCTGGCGCCAAAATAGTCCGCACGCAGGGCCACCATCAGCGGCCCGCGCACGCCCCAGGCAATGCCGTGACAGATCATGAAAATCGCAAGCCAGAGCAGCGTGTTGGCCAAACCGGGCGCATAGGCAAGCGCGGTCAACCCCACAGCATGACCAACCATGCACAAAACACAGATAAATCGCTTGTCAAAGCGATCTCCCACGCCGCCGCCGAGAAGCTGGCCGCCGATCTGAACGGTGGTCAGCACGCCAACGGCAATGCCCGCCTGGGCGAGCGTGTAGCCGGCATCAATAAGGTGTGGAACGAGATGCACCATGACCGCCGAGACGGTGAGCAGTGCCAATGAGTGGCCAACGGAGAGCAGCCAAAACGCCCGCGTTCTCAGCGCTTGTCGCGTCGTGAAGTCGCCGCTGCCAACACTCTCAGCGTGCTGAAGGGTGACGCTTGAGCGTGCACCGTCGGGCAGCAGGCCAATCTCGGACGGCTTGTGCCGAACGAGCTGCACCAGCGGCAATCCGACGAGCAGAATAATCACGCCGGAACCGAATGCAGTCGCGCGCCAGCCAAAGGTTTGCAAGGAGAGAATCACGAGCGGTACACAGACGCCACCCAGCGAGAAACCCATTTGGGAAACCGCCACCGCTTTTGCCCGATGGGCATCGAACCAGTTAACGATGGCGACCATCAGGGTAGCGAAGCCGCCGAGGGACGAACCGAGGGCGATCATGGCAAAACACAGATAAAACGTGAGCAGCGAGTCGATGCTGGCGAAGAGCATGAAGCCAAGACCGAAGATGACGGTGCCGATCGTCAGGATGATGCGCGGGCCGTAACGATCAGTCAGCCAGCCCTGCAAAGGCCCGAGAATGCCGCTCTCCACGCGGGTGAGCGCGAACGCTCCGGAGAGCGCAGCTTTGCTCCATTCGAACTCCTGTTCCAGCAGAACGGTGTAAGCGCCATAGCAGTTCATGAACAACACGCCCGCGAGGAATTGCACCATCGCCGCCGAGCCGACAATCGTCCAGCCGGGGAAATAGCGGCCACCAGGCCGCAGAGTGCCGTCGACGCTCGCAAGCGCCGCTTCGAACGAGTGTTTCATCCTCTCCGCGCTTCCGCCGGCGGCACGCCACCGAGCTCGTACGGAGCGAAGTGTTCCAACTGAATGTCGACAAGATAGGGGCCGTCGACAGCTAACGCGCTATCGAGCGCCGCCTCGAACTGAGCCACTGATGTCACTCTTTCTCCGGCAACATTCAGGCTGTCCGCAAGCTTCGCAAAATCGACCGGGCCGAGTTCGGTTTCGTTGACCCGGCCAAAACGGCCTTCCTGCAGCCAACGCAGAACGCCATAGCCCGAATCGTTAAAGACGCAGACAGTCAGGGGTACGCGGTACTGGGCAGCCGTCGCCAGCTCGGTCGCATGGAAAAGCAGACCGCCATCGCCATGAATAACGATGCCCCGCTTACCGGCTCCGAGCACCGCGCCGATTGCCATGGGTAGTCCCGGCCCGATCGCACTGGAGCTGGGTGCGATCGACGTGCGCGGCTCGAACACAGGAAACAGTTGGTTGCCGAAGAACGTTGCGGGGAGCGTGGTGTCCCGCAACCACAGGCCATCGCGTGGCAACGCCGAGCGAATCGCGTCCAGCAGACGAGGCACATCTTTGCCGAGCCGGGGACGAATGCCAGACCTCAGACCCTGCGCCGCTTGCACAAGCCCATCGTTAAACTGTGAGTCATTCGGCGGTGCGTCTTCCAGTTCCGCGAGCAGTGCTTCTATGGCTAGCGCAGCGTCGCCAATCACAGGGACGTCAGCCGTATGCGTGCGACCAATCACGCCTGGGTCAACGTCGATCTGAATGAGCTTACCCGGAGGTTTCAGGGCCGCAGCAGCGCCACCAACACCAACAGCAAACGAGGTGCCGATTGCCAATGTGACATCGGCATCACGCATGGCTTTGTGGATACTGCGAGCCTCAAAGAAGTTACCCAGGCACAGCGGGTGATCGTCGGCAATGGCGCCGCGACCCTCAAGGTTTGTCAGCACCGGCGCGTCCAGACGCTCGGCAAGGCGGATCAGTTGCGTGCTCGCGTTTGCGGCGATAACACCGCCGCCGACTACGATCACTCGCCGTCGGCTGTCCGTGAGCAGATTCGCGGCGCGCGTAAGCGCCTCCTGTTTCGGGGCCCGAGGCTGAGCAAACAACTCGTCAAACTCAAAGTCAGCAGTCTCTTCGTACTGCAGATCGATCGGCACTTCGATCGCCCCCGGCTGGGCACGGCCCGTGTGGATATCGCGTATAACCGCCGCCAGATCCGGCGCGACCGCGCGCACATCCCGGGGGCTTTCGACGCGACGGCAAACGCTCGCCAGCATGTCGACCTGTTTGTCGTTCTCGTGCACGTAGCCCTGGCCACGGCCATAGAAATCCGTCGCCGCTTGGCCTGTGATGAGCAGAACGCGGGAGGAACCAGCGGACGCCTCCAGCAAACCGGTCATGCAGTTACTCGTGCCAGGGCCTGTACTGGCGATCATCACACCCATCTTGCCGGTCGCGCGCGCGTAACCATCAGCGGCGTGCATTCCTGATTGCTCGTGGCGCACGTCGATCAGCCTGGTTGCACCTAACTGATTGATCGCGTCCAGTATCGGCATGTTGTGGATGCTGACAATGGCAAACGCATCTTCGACACCCGCAGCCGCCAGGCCGCGTGCTATCAACTCGGCTCCCGTCGCCATAGCTCTCCCCCCATATTGGCAATAGTCCAGTGTAACGCGGCAACAACTGTGCAGGTTGCCGGGGAGCACGTAACCTTCAATCAACGATCAATCAACTGGATATCCAAAGGAGCGCCTCGCATGCCCTACGTCAACATTAAAGTGACGCCGGAAAACCTGACTGCTCAGAAGAAGCAAACGCTCATGCGGGAAGTCACTGAACTGCTGCAACGCGAGCTGGGTAAGAATCCGGAAACGACTATCGTGGTCATCGACGAAGTCGCGACTGACAACTGGGGTATCGCCGGGGAATCTGTAACCAACCGACGCGCTCGATCGTGACGAACCCATGGGCGATGGCCGTGGTAATGTTGCTCGCCGGGATCGGCATACCGATTATGGCCGCACTGAATGGAGCACTGGGCGGACGCCTGGAGTCGCCAATCGTTGCTGCTGTGATCCTGTTCGCCGTGGCACTCACCGTGGGCTGCGCAACGATGCTCGCGACAGGCGCGCTATCCACCTCGACTTTCGCCAACGCGCCTTCACCGTTGTATTTCGCCGGCGGCCTCTTCGTCGCGTTCTACGTGCTCAGCATTACGTGGATCGCGCCACGATTCGGCGTCGGTAACGCAGTGTTCTTCGTTCTGCTTGGACAGCTCATATCGACGGCTGTCATTGACCACTTCGGACTGTTTGGCGCGCCCGTCTACGCGCTGTCTTTCCAACGACTGACGGGTATTGGGCTAATGGCTGCCGGTGTTTTCCTGGCTGTTCAACGGGTATAGCCCTCACCGCTGTCGCGACTCTCCTGCCACTGGTCTTCTTGTACCTTGCTGTATGGGATAGGGATCGATTTGGTGCGGCGCACCATTTGCCGGCGAGCGTGCGAACACCGCCGAAAACGGCATGAATTATTTATTCCTGCTATTTCATTAACTTGGCGCACGGGGACCCGCAAGAAACCGTAAATGGCCCGGGTCTTGCTGTACTGGGCTCAGAGAGGAGGGTTTTGCAACTGAGGACAAGACCCGCAGATGAAGAGACCGCACTCAATCGGCCCAATCCTTTTTTGTGTCGCGATGTTGAGCGGCTGCCAAAAAACTGATCACCACCAGCTCGGCGCTATCGGCACGCCTCCAAGCCCAACCTTTGCGACATTGGAGCGAATCAAGGGAGCGAATCGGGCGGTTCGCGCCAAACAATGCGTTGATGCATGGCGCGACTATGAGTTTGCTTGCAGGCGAGAGCTTAGAGTGTGGAAAGGCATGTCTCTCCACCGGTTTTGCGCTAGCTACTCCCAGTCCAACGTCGATCCTCTGGTGCTGCCAGGCATCAGCCAAAAATCTCGGCGCTGCCGGTAGCTCTCTGGCCACGACGGCATCAAGGCTTTACAACGATTCCCCTGGCGGCTGCTCCCGGTCGTCGGGGATCAGGGGCGCCTCGTAGCAATCCGTCATCCACACGGATCGATTGCGCGCTACCCATTGTCGGCTGAGTGACGACGGTATGACCGAACCCACGCAACAGCTCTACCGTATCTGCACTGATACCCTCTTCCACATGCAGCTCTGGCCAACGCCAGGCCTGGTGGATTCGTGGCGCGTGCGTCGCCTCGGCGACATTCATCTCATAGTCGAGCACGTTAACGAGCACCTGGAATATCACGTTGATGATGCGGCTGCCGCCCGGCGTGCCCGTGACCAACTCAACGTGGCCATCAGAATCAAGCACGATGGTTGGCGTCATCGTAGACACCATACGCTTGCCAGGCGCAAAGCTGTTGGCGTGGCCCGCCTTGTTATAGCTGAAGTTGCGTAGCTGGTTGTCGAGCAGAATACCGGTACCGGGCACGACGAAGCCCGAACCGAATGAGTACCCCAGTGTGTAAGTGGTCGCGACCGCGTTGCCCCAACGATCCACAACGGAGAAATGTGTGGTGTCTCGGCTGGTCGGCGCGCTGCGAGTGAACGGCTCGATGGTCTCGACGCTGCGTGCACGTGTCAAATCAATGCTAGCGACGATCGCGCTGACCACATCTTCCGCGAGAAACCTATCCTCTGCCACGTCCACAAAATCCGGATCGCCGATGCCGAAACGACGATTCGCTGTACCCCACTTCATAATCTCGGCAAGCAGATGAAGACTGCGCGCGCTGCCCTGGGGTTTGTTTGAGAGATCAAAGCGCTCAAGAACGGCGAGCATCTGCATCAGCGTCAAACCACCACCGCTCACCGGTGGCTGCGCAAGCACCTGATAACCACGGTAGCTCATCGACAACGGCTCGCGCTCGCGCGCCTGGTAGCGAGCGAGATCGGCCTTCGATAGCAAACCACCAGAAGCGGCCAGGCCGTCCACGATTCTCGTCGCAAGCTCGCCCTCATAAAAGACATCCGCGCCGCCCTCCGCAATCAGTCCGAGGGAGCGGGCCAGATCAGGCTGTCGCCAGATGTCTCCCTGCCGATACAAGGCGCCGTCAGGCTTGAGATAAACCGCTGCGCTGCTCGGATAACGCTCGAAAACTACCTGCCCTGCCGCCAGCGCGAACTCAAGGTCAGACGTCACCTCTATCCCTTGCTCGGCGAGCTTGCGCGCAGGTTCTACCAGCTCACTCCAGGCGAGCGAGCCTTGCAACTGCCAGAGCCGGTAGAGGCCGGCAACCGTTCCTGGCACACCGTTAGCTGCTGGCCCGAATGTGAACTGGCTCGGGTCGACCAAGCCATCGGTATTTCGGAATTGGTCTGAGTCGAAGCCCGCCGGTCCAGCGGAGCGGTAATCCAGAGCGACCGACGCCTTCTGTTCGGCATCAAACGCCAGTGAGAACCCGCTACCGCCGATATTGCCGGCTCTAGGGAGCGTGACTGCGAGAACAAAGCCCGTGGCCACCGTTGCATCAGCCGCGTTGCCACCACGCGCCAGTACCGCACGTCCAACCTCACTAGCCAGCTCGTTCTGCGAGACCACCATGCCACCGTTCGCGAGAACCGGATGAACCCGAGCGTCATAGCGAATGATTGCCGGTTTGCTTGCGACGCTCGCATCGGAGGAAGCTCGTTCTTCGGATGCGCCTGTAGGTTGCTGCGGACTCAGGCAACCGCTGATAGAGAGTATCGCGGTGCAAACAAGGAGCGGCAGCCCTAAGGGTCGAATGATCATCGTTGCTCGACGCTTGTCGGTGCCACGGCGCCTGCACCTGGACGGCGCGTGTCCGCGCTACCGAAGAAGCGTTCACCGTCGTAGCTGATCGCCTGAATCGAACCGAGCGCGTTGGATGGCGTGACGGGATGACCTAGCGATTCGAGCCGATCGAGAACATCGCTTGAGTAACCACGTTCGACATAGAGAGTGTCCGGCTGCCACTGGTGATGCAGACGTGGCGCATAGGAGGCTTCCGCGACGTTCATATCAAAATCCACAATGTTCAGGACGTGCTGTAACACAGCGTTGATGATGCGGCTGCCACCCGGGCTTCCGGTAACCAGCCGTACCTGCCCGTCGTCCAGGAGCATCGTCGGCGTCATGGCCGACAGTGGCCGCTTGCCCGGCGCCACCGCGTTCGCCTCGCCAGTGACCAGGCCAAACGAATCCGGAATTCCCGGCGCCGCAGAAAAATCAGCCATTTCGTTATTCAGCAGAAATCCCGCGCCGGGCACTGATATGCCGCTACCGAAAGAAAAATTCAGGGTGTACGTTACCGCGACAGCCATCCCGTTCTCATCCACTACCGAATAGTGGGTGGTGTCCTCACTTTCATGGAGAGGCGCTACGGAGGGAGCAATTTCAGAGGCGGGACGCGCCCGATCCAACTCGATCGTCTCCGCTAGTTCCTTTCCATACGAAGCGCTCGTGAGCCAGGCTACTGGCACGTCCACAAAATCCGGATCACCCAGGTGTTTGCTGCGATCGGCATATGCAAGCTTCATCGCCTCCACAATCAGATGGCTGGCCCGCGAGGATTGAGCACCGAGCGAGGCCAGATCGAATTGGCTGAGGATGTTCAGCATCTGGATCAGGTGAACACCGCCGGAACTCGGTGGCGGCATGGATACCACATCAAAGCCGCGATACTCGCCACGAATCGGTTGCCGCCAGGTTGTTTGATAAGCAGCAAGATCCTGCTGGTCGATCAACCCGCCACCACGCGCCATCTCGCTGGCGATCAGATCGGCGACACGGCCGGTGTAGAAACCGTCTTTCCCCATGTCGGCAATTAGCTGAAGCGATTCGGCCAGATCAGGCTGCAGCAGGCGATCGCCCGCTCGTAGGGGAGATCCGTCTGCGCGCCGAAAGAGCCGAGCCGTTTCCGGGTGGCTTAGTATTAGCGACTCGCGCGCAACCAGCGCCGAAGCGAGGTCATAGCCAACATCAAACCCGTCGGCCGCTAGTGCGATCGCGGGCTCAATGAGCTGAGCGAGGGGTTTGCTGCCATACCGATTGTGCGCGTCCAGCAGTCCAGCGACCGTTCCAGGCACACCGACCGCCTTGTGCGAGAAACGGTAACTTTGCCGATCAACACTACCGTCTTCGGCCAGAAACATATCAGCGCTGGCTTGCGCAGGTGCACGCTCTCGAAAGTCCAGTGCTGTCGCCGCTTCACCCGGCTTATGCACAAGCATGAAGCCGCCGCCGCCCAGATTTCCGGCGCGCGGGAGAACGACCGCAAGCGCAAAACCTACCGCGACCGATGCGTCGACAGCGTTGCCACCATCTTCAAGCACGTCAGCGCCGACGCGACTGGCAATCTCGCGCTGAGAGACAACCATGCCATGCTGCCCCACCGTTGGATGGTGCAGAGCGTCGTAGCGAAGGATGGCTTGCTGACCCAGCGCGTGTTGGCTGGAAAGAACGAGCAGGAAACCCCCGAGCAGAATGCCGCGAAGGTTACCTGTAGGAGGAAAAACTGGGCGAGAAGCTCTCGCCCAGCAAAACTGCTTACATCGAGACACGTACGTCGAGGTAGTAGTAGCGACCGAAGTCATTGTGCTGATCCGCGTAGTAGCCGAAGAAACGATCTGCCAGCGGTGCGCGCTCGTCGGTGACATTGTTAATGCCGAAGCGAACCTTGGTCTCAATTTCGCTAACGGAGAAACGATAGTCAACCGACGTATTGAACGTGGTCATCTCCTGGACTTTCCACGTTGACCCATCGGACAGCGTCAGCGAGGTCTGGATGAAATCGTCGTAGCGCACACCAGTAAGCGATGCACCCCAGTCCTGCCAGTTCCAGCGCACGCTCGCGGTCAGTTTGGAGGTCGCGTTACCGTCCTGACGGCGCAGATCCGCGAAGCCGTCAACAGGCACCGATGCAGGAAGAGTTCCGGCATTGGACGCGCCGAGGAGAACCTGCGCATCGCCACCTGCCTCCTGATCGTACTTGTCGAGGAATGAGCCGTTGAAGCGGAAGTTGAACGCGCCGATGCCCGTATCGAAATTCATATAGACACCGATATCGTGACCCGCAACGGTTCTCGTATCCAGGTTGGCGTACGCATCGTCTATCCGCACGATCTCACCGACGGGGCAAATGCCAGCCGCTAGATACAAACCATCTGCAGTCGGATCAAGGCTGGCACCACGGACAACCGCAGGATTACTCACCGGCGCAGCGCAATTCGCCGTACCCGCCTGAATCAGGCCAAGCAGATCGAGCGCGATGTGGTTGTTCTCACCAAACAAACCAATCGTGTTTTCCTTCTCGATCTCCCAATAGTCCACAGTCACAGTCAGGAAGTCCCAGGGCTCAAACACGATGCCGAGGTTCCAGTTTTCGGACTCTTCCGGTTGTAGTGATGAGCTACCCTGCGCCGTACGCTGCATGCCATAGGAGCAGTCGAGTACCGATTCAGTAGGATCCGCCAACAGACACGCCTGGTCATCCAGAGTGTTCTGTCGGGCAACGCGCGACTCGTTGACCGTAACCAGGTTCGGTGCTCGGAACGCCTCTGACCAGGAACCCCGGAACAACAGCGGCTCGACGGGTCGATAGCCAAACGCCGCTTTGCCCACAGTGGTATCACCGACATCTGAAAAATCTTCGTAGCGAAGCGCTAGCTGTACGTCCAGCTTTTCGAACAGCGGGATCTGAAGTTCGGTAAAGATGCTGGTGACCTCGCGCTCACCGCTGCTGTCTTCCGTCGGGCTGGAATTGACCACATCTGAGATGAACGGGAACGTGTTGCCGCTGTTGTCCGTGAACACAATCGTGCCGTCGAGGCGCGGATCGCGGTCGTCTTCGAAGGACTCCTCGCGGTATTCAAATCCGGCCAGGAAGGCAACAGGGCCCGCGGGCATTTGCCACAGGGCTGCGTTGGAGATCTTGAAATCGAACATCCGCAGCTCGGTTTCATTTTCGCGCTTGACGTCGACCAGCGCCCTTTCGATGTTGCTGTTATCCACGCCACTAAACGGGTTGAAGGCCGCTTCGGTCGGATCGTTCAGCGCTTCCTGGAGGAGAATGTTGGAAACACGGTTGCGAGTAATGTCTTCTTTAGTCGCGCGAGACCAGGTCAGCGCGCCTTCCCAGTCCCACTCGTTGAAGGTGCCGCGCAGGCCACTGACCAGCCGGAACGTATCACCGTCGTTGTCCACGATTCGTGGCGCCTGACCCAGACGGTAGTTGTCCAGTTCCAGTTCGATACCCGTACAGGGAACATCCGGGATCAGCGCGGCATCCAATCGATTCGGCGACGTACAGGGGCCAAACGGGTTGTAGTAGTTCTCAGCAGCGACGGTGTGCTTCGCAACGGCGGTCGAACGGGTCGATGGGTGCCGAATGGTATTTGTCTCCGAGAGGTAACCGGTGAACTCCGTGAAGCTCTCCATGCCGTTCTCGAAGTCGTGGTTGAAGTAGGCGTAGATGTTGGTGCGCTTGAGCGCTGAGATCAGGTCGCGGTCTTCGTTGAGATCGTAACGATAGGTGCCCTGGCCATCGACCGCGCCACAGGTGCCATAACCGAGGTCGTACTGACAACGCGGATCACCGGCAGGATACGTTTCAAACTCGCCTGCTGAATCTGTGAACACACCGCTCAGACCGAGTCCGGACACGCTACTGGTTGCATCGTATTGGCCGTACACAGAGCTAGCGCTGTCGTTTCGGAAAGACGTGACCGACTGCCAGGGAGAGTCCGGGCTCAGGCGACGACGAAAGTCGGAATCCGCCCAGCGATTATCATCCTGCGAGTTCACACGATCACGATCGTAGTAGTTGACGAACACGCCCAGTCGCGTGCGCTCATCATTGAACATGCGGCCCCATTCCAGGGTCAGACGCAGATCGTTGCGCGGCAAACTCTCATAGTCGTCTGCTCGAACGCGAACCTGCAAACCTTCAAAATCATCGCGCAGTACGTAGTTCACCACGCCTGCTACAGCATCCGCACCGTAGATGGCAGACGCGCCGTCTTTCAATACCTCAGCACGGCGTAGGCCCGTGATCGGCAATGCCTGAGCATTAACCGTATTCACCGGTACAAAGCTGCCACCAACCTGTTCGGTCTGGTAACTGGCAGCATTGACCATGCGCCGGCCATTCAGCAGAACCAGCGTGTTGCCGGTACCAAGATTTCGCAGGTTGAATGCGCCGATGTCACCGCGAGCGGAGTTAACACCGCCGCTGATGTTTTCGGCTTCGCTGAACAGGTTCTGACCCTGCTCCGCCAGATACTCGAGTAGCTCGTCACCCGAGTTGATACCCAGCGCCTCGATGTCGTCTTCGTCGAGCACAGATACTGGCAGCGCGTCTGAGATTTGCGCGCCTTTGATCTGCGAGCCAACGACGACGATCTCTTCGACGAAGGTCTCGTCCGATTCCTGGGCGAACGCACCGTTGGCGAGGGCGCCAAGTGCGAGCCAACTGATTGCCTTAGGCAACTTTGTCATGTGATTTCTCCAAACCCCGTTCCTAGCATTTAAAGCACCTGCAGACAAACGTCTCTCAGCGCCCAAAAGCCCCCTACCGGCAACTGCGAACCGCGCCCTGGTCTTCTGCACAGGCCATTCGATCCATCCGATCGGGAGCGCTGTGTGCCTGACTACGGTTCTTCCGGAAATAACGGACGCGAGACTACAGCCCGCGGCGGATTCAGACCAGTGACTCAGCACGCTGACCTCATAACCTGTGGCTATGCGCTGAGGAACATCGTAGCCTCCTGTGCTCTTGACCCCCGGAGTCGGACGATCCCCATGCGCCTGCGCCACATCGAAGTGTTTCACGAAATCTATCGTCTGGGCTCAATGACCCGGGCCGCGCGCTCACTGAGCGTGTCGCAACCTTCCATCAGCAAGGTGCTGGCCCACGCCGAGCAGCAGATCGGCTTTCAGCTATTCGTTCGCGAAGGCAATCGATTGATCCCAACACCCGCGGCGCAGCGGCTCTATCCCCACGCGGCAGAGGTTTTCGATGCGCTCGAGAGAACCCGACGAGTCGCCGGTAACCTGAGGGAATCCGCAGACGGTGCCATCCGCCTGGCGTTCACGCCAGCGCTGGGTACTGCTCTGATTCCAGACATCCTCACCCGATTTCAAGGCGCTCATCCCGGCGTGTTTTTCAGCCTGCAAACCCTGCACATGGATGGCATCGCGAACTCATTGGACGATGGCAGCATCGACCTCGGTTTGGCTCTGGCACCTCCAGATAACCCCGAGCTCGAAGCCACCATACTGGCCAGGGACGAACTCGTGTTCATCGCGCCTTCGACCATGAAGCTGCCGAAAGGCAGCACGATCCGCTGGGAGGAGCTTGCGACGAGAAACCTCATTGCGCTCGACGATCGCAGCCCCCTCGGCAAACTGGTATCCGGCGCACTGGCCGAGCATCAGGTGCAGCCAACATTCATAGCCAGCGCAGAAACCTACCAACTGGCCGGCGCACTCGTCGAGCGAGGTCTGGGCGCCGCAGTCGTTGATCGTCTGACCGCCGCAGACGCGCTACGCTCGAGCGGTGGCGACGTTGTCTGCCGGGAGTTGCTCCCGAGTGTGCCCTACGTAATTGCGCTGCTGAGATCCCGGGGTCTGACCATGACCCGCGATTGCGAATCTTTCTGCGCCTATCTGTCAGCACACTTCCAGGGACAACAATTGCCGCAAGCCTGAGTTACGCATAACGCTGGGCTATACCTCTTACTCGTTTCGTCAGCAGGCACGCAACACGTAACAGCCTAAGCTAGTGCC
This sequence comes from uncultured Pseudomonadales bacterium, assembly GCA_964351875.1. GTDB lineage: Bacteria > Pseudomonadota > Gammaproteobacteria > Pseudomonadales > Azotimanducaceae > JANSWO01. The sequence goes on along the minus strand of CAYGQC010000096.1, from coordinate 123 downwards.
CTTTGCTAGCTCGGACATTATTCATGCGGGTTGCCGTTGTAGGTGCAGGCACCGTTGGGCTGACTACCGCCTACTTTCTCAATCAACAAGGCGCAGACGTGAGCGTCTTTGACGCTGCCGACG